>CAZKID010000486.1:0-4087 GCA_964552405.1 uncultured Thermoanaerobaculia bacterium | reverse complement strand
ACCTTCTCCCCTCGCGGAGGGGAGAAGGAACCAGGCATCGCCAGATTCGCTGTCATGTTCGTAATACGGGCGCCCAGCTCCGATTCGCCGCTCGGGATGACGTTCACTTCACCGTCACCGTCGTCAAATACCGAATCTCTCCTCCCCCTTCGATCAACCGGAAGGGAAGAATCTCCAGCACATCCTCACCGCGAATGACCACCACGATGCCGCGGCTCACGCCCATCGGTCCTGCGGCGAAGTAGCGCACTCCAACGTCGTACTTCCCCGGCGCCGCTTTCGCGGTACGGATCACCTCAGGACCGAGGCCCTGCGTGATGTCTTCATAGAGCTCGAGTCCCGTCGCGGTCCCCGTGTGGCCGTAGTAACACTCCTCTCCTCTCGGATCGACGACGTGCAGATCGACATCGTTCGCATCGGTTTCCCACGCGAGCGTTACGCGCAATGCGTCGTGGCGCGCGAGATCGACGTTGTATTCGCGCGCGCGATCTTCGATCTCGTTCTTCTTCGACGGCTCTTTCCCCAGCCATGCGCGATAGACGTAGCCAAGCTCCTCGCGCACGACACGCTGCGCGTCGCCGTACCACGCCGGGAATCGCTGACGCGTCGCGGACTCGAGCACGCGTGCCGCTTCTTCGGGGCGATCCTGCCGCCACAGGAGCAGTGCGAGATGACGGTAGCCGTTCACGCGATCAGGTCGAAGCTCCAGGGCATGGCGGAGCGGCGTCTCCGCAAGCGCGGCGCGACCATCGCGAAGCAGCAGGAGCCCCGCGCGCTGCAGCAACTCCGGTTTCGCGGGAGCCACTTCGATGATCGACGCATTTGCGCGCGCCGCTTCCGCCATGTTGCCGAGGTGCTCGTCGGCCAGGCCGAGAACCTCGTACACCTGAGGGTTGCCGGCGTCATACGGCTGCCAGTCGAGTGCGAGCCTGCGCAGCGAGCTCCAGTTGCCAGTTGCCGCAAAGGCCTCGCTGAGCTGGTTGTAGAGCGCACGATCGGAAGGCGATTCCTTCAGCTTCGACTGCAGACGTTCGATTTCGTCGTGCGATGGGAGTTTGGACTTGTTCCAGGCAGCGTCGCTTGCGCGGCGCTCTTCGCGTTGGGGTTCGGGAGGCGGTGGTGCAGCGATTTGTTGGGGGACCGGCGAAGAGGCAGTTACGTTGGGCGCTGGTCCAATTGGCGCTGAAACTCCGGTGCCAAGCCATGCCGTGTCGAAGTCGAGGGTGTAGCGACCTTCCGCAAACATGCTTACGGTAACCCAATCCTTGTTTTCAACCGGCGGCGGCGATCCGGCCCCATCGGCGACAGCGCCTGCTGCACGAGCCGTGGGAGCATTTTGCGTACGCGTCTTGGGTGGAGGTGGCAGTGCTGGTGGTGCAGTGATCTGCGCCGGGTTCGTCGTCCGCCGATCCATCCGCTCAATCCCGCCCGCACCGACCGTCAGAATCGCCGCGAGCGCGCGACGATCGAGTCCGAACCGCTGATAGTCCCACTCCGACTCGAGCACGAGCATCGTCGTGCGCGGGATGACGACGCGCTGCTCGACGCTGATCTTCACCTCTTCCGTCGCGAGCGCCTGCCGCACCGCATCCGACGCCTCGCCAGCTTCGCGCTCCGCGAGATAGTCGAGATACGCACGCCACCCCTCGCGCTCGAGCAATGGTCCGAAATTCGACGCGGACAACGTCGTACTCTCCGGCTTCAAATCCCCCACTGCGATCGCAGGATCCATCGCCGCCTTCGTCTTCCCGACGACGACGATCTCGTCGCCGTTCTGCACATCATCGAAGTGAGTGGGATAGACCCACTCCGCATTCGCGTCGCGGAGATCGACCGCGGACCCGAGAGGCCGGCGCACGTCGTCCGCGGCGTCCTTCGCGCGCGCTTCCAACCCTTCCGTAAACGGGATGTGGATCACGCGGCCGCGGCCTGCCGTAATCGCCTTCGCGATCGCCGCTTCTTCACGGCTGCCGAGGATCAGTGCGTGCAGCGTGGTCCGCGCGGGAAACGCGTGCGCTGCCTCTTCGACATCGCGGCGCTCCGTCGCGCCGAGCGTCGCCACGAAATCGCTCGCGATGATGACACCGTGATCGGGATGCGCAGCGGCCTCCTTCGCCGCGTGACGCATGAGCGCCGCGAGATCGGTGCCGCCGAGGAAGAGCCGGGCGCGAAGAAGAGCGGCGATGCTGCGCGACATCTCCGATGCCGTGCCGGTACCGAGCGTCACGATCTCCTGATCGAATGCCTCGACGCGCACGCGATCATCGGAGGGCATCGACCGGAGCAGCGTCTCGAGTGCATGGATCCGATGTTCCGCGCCGTCGGCCGACGAAGCCGAGGTGTCGGCAAACAAGAGCCACGCGTGGGGCGCCGCCGCCGCTCGCGACGCCAGCTCCGGCCGGAACGATGCGAGATAGAAGTCACCGGCCCGCAGCACGCGCGCCCGCGGCGCGTCGTTCGACGCATGCCACGTCATGCTGATGTCGTGCTCCGGGACGTAATCGCGCTTGTCGAGCGTGATCACGTCCGCGGCCGTGTGCGTGAGCGCGTCGCTGCCGGTGCTCGATGACTCACCGGGCAACGCCTGCACGAGACCGCGGAACGTCAACTTGTTGACCTTTGGCAGCCCGCGCAACGGCAGGGTGTAAGTCCGCGCGCCATCGTGCAGCGGAAGGAGCGCGCTGTACGAGATCAGGATGCGAACCGAGGCATGGGCCTCGATCGGAAAGATACGGGCGGAGAAGCGATTCCCCTGGTCCTGCTCCAGCAGAGCCGGATCGCGCATCTGGTGCAGGAACTGTTCGTAGACCTGATTCGCGCGCAAGCGCTCGACGACTTCCCCTTCCATCAACTGCCCGTTCACCTCCTTCGCGAAGCGGCTGATCGCGGCATTGGGCGGGAGCACGCAGTTGAAGCGCCCCTCGATGCGTTTCGCCTGCGGATTGCGGAAACGGAATTCCAGCTCTGTGAGCGACAGCATGCCGTGGACTGCTGCGCGTGCGTTGAGCTCTTCCAGAATCAGTTCCTGGCCGTCCGGATCGGAAAGTGAGAACGGTTGCTCCGCGGCGGGAGGTGGTGGTGCAATCTTCTGTTGGGCTTCCGGAGCTGAGCTGACCAGCAGGAGCATTCCGACGACGAGCAAGCGCTTCATGCAACATCCTCCGCGTGCTTAGACGGAACAGGGGGGTGTTTGGAAACTACTCCGCGATCCGCACACGCATCGTCCGATCTTCATTGCGGCCGAGGATCGGCAGAGAGATGACACATGCACCTTCACCCGGCACCCGGAGGAGTGTTGCGTTGCGCCGCATCACGAAATTGCCGCTGAGCGCGATGCCCGTCACGCGCGGAGGAAGCCACACGATCACCGTCGGGTTCTCGATCGGCGCCGTTCCGCGATTGGTCATGCGCAGTGTCAACGTGTCGCGACGCGTGGTGCGATCGGCGCTGAACGCGAATCGCTCCTGCCGTGCTTCGACTCGCGCTGCGGGCTCGAATACGTGCGCCTGTGCCATGACTCCGGCGGCACCATCCGATACCGGCTGTCCCGCCAGCCAGCGGAACGAGTTCCGAAGCGTCAGCCGCAGTTGAGGATCGTCGGCGAGGAATAGTTGATCAGGATCGAATCCGATCCATAGTGTTCGCGCGCCTTTCTCTTCCACGTGCATGACTGCGGCACGCGCGCTCACCTTCCATCGCGCATCGATCGTCATGCGTGGAGTCTCTTCGAGGAGCGGCACACGCGCAGGTTTCACGCGCACCTCATACCCGGGGTCGATCCGCGCCAGCAGCGGCGAGACTCTTTCCCCGAACTTCATGACGACGTCCGAGGGCCCGAGCCCCACGCTCCGCCTTCCGGCCCACTCCTCGGGCGCCCAGCCTCCTTCGGGACCGACCAGGATCGTCTGCACCGCCAGTGACAGGGCCTCGCCCCCGGGCTGAGCCAAGGCGGCGCCGGCACCCCCCGCCTCGAACAGCCGAGCGGGAGTCGTGACATCTTCGACGGCGGGAAGCCACGCCCCCCCCCCGCGAAACACGTGGAGCATCGCGGCCCGTTCCAGTTGGCCGACGTCGACGACAATCACTG
>CAZKID010000485.1:0-4103 GCA_964552405.1 uncultured Thermoanaerobaculia bacterium | reverse complement strand
GGGTGTTTTGCCCTTCGCCGGCAAAACCCGTGGAAAGTCCGCCCCAGCGCCCCGCGGAAGTCGTCGCGATCGTTCCGCCACAGCTCCTCGTTCCTCCGGTGCCGCGCTATCCGGCGATGGCGCGCGACAGGCGTATCGAAGCCACCATCGAGTTGCGCGTGACCGTCGATGAGCGAGGCCGTGTGACGCACGCCGAGCTCATGGGCCAGCCGCGCGGCTATGGTCTCGAGGAGGCGGCGCGCACCGCGGCGATGGAATCGCGCTGGCAACCGGCAACGCGCGGCGGAATCCCCTTCGCTCTCGACACCACGCTGCGCGTCGAGTTCAAGATCGCCCGCTGAATGCCAGCGCCATCGACTTGCGCCACTCCATCAATCCAGCGACGCAGAGCGGGATGAACGCCAGATAAAGCGCAGCCGTCGGATAGAGCTGCTTGTACGAATAGAGCGGGACGTAGAACACGTCGACCAGAATCCAGAAGTACCAGTTCTCGATGTATTTCTTCGCCATCAGGAATTGTGCGAAGAGGCTGAACGCAACCAGTGACGAGTCAGCGAAGGGGAGCGAGGCATCGGTGTAGCGCTGGAACATGTAGCCGATCGGCAGGATCGCGATCGCGGTGATGATCGCACCGATGACGAGAGTCGTTGTCGACGCGCTCGAGACTTTCAGGACTGATTTGTTGCTGCCGCCGTGAAGCCATTCATACCAGCCGTAGATCGAGATCGCCGCGTAGATGAACTGCAGCGACATGTCGGCGTAAAGCTTCGAATGAAAGAAGACGGCGACGAAGAGCAGGACCCCGGCGATGGCCGTGGGCCACGACCAGATGTTCTCTTTCACACTCAGGTAGACGCTGAGTGCGGTGATGAGAACCGCGGTGATCTCAATCGCGAGATACACGCCACTCCTCGATCATCCTCATGAAGTCATCGAAGAGATAGAACGAGTCGTGCGGACCCGGCGCCGCCTCCGGGTGGTACTGCACGGCGATGACCGGCTCGCGCCGGTGCCGGAACCCCTCCAGCGTCTGATCGTTGAGGTTGATGTGCGTGTACTCGACATCGTTCTCGCTCAGCGAGTCGGGATCGACGGAGAAGCCGTGATTCTGCGCGGTGATCTCGACGCGTCCGCTGCGCAGATCCTTTACCGGATGATTGCCGCCGCGATGTCCGAACTTCAGTTTGTACGTGCGGCCGCCGAGTGCGAGGCCGAGGAGTTGATGGCCGAGGCAGATGCCGAAGACGGGAACTTTCCCGATGAGCTTGCGGATGTTTTCCTGTGCGTACGTGACCGGCTCCGGATCGCCGGGCCCGTTCGAGAGCAGCACGCCGTCGAACTTCGCTTCGAGAATCTCACTCGGATCGGTCTTCGCCGGGAACACCGTGACGTCGCAATTCTGGCGCGTGAGCTGGCGGAGGATGTCGCGCTTCACGCCGAAGTCGTACACCGCGATGCGGCGCTTCGCACCCGCGGCGTTCTCGTCGAAGTCGTACTTCGACGATGTGGTCACGCGCTGCACGAGATCGAGTCCCGACATCGAAGGCGCGCGGCGAATCTCCGCGACGATGTCGTCGATCGAACGTTCGGCTTCCGTTGTGATCATGCCGCGCATCGCCCCTTCGTTGCGGATGCGGCGCGTGAGAGCGCGCGTGTCGATCCCTTGAATTGCGCTGATGTTCGTGGCCGTGAAGTAGGCGGAGAGCGAAGTTTCAGCGTGTGGGTTGGACGGCTCTTCGATTGCATCGCGCACGACGAAGCCCGCGACCTGCGGCGATTCGCTCTGCCGCACGAACTTCTCGACTCCGTAGTTTCCGATGTGCGGGTAGGTCATCACGACGATCTGAAAGCGATACGACGGATCAGTCGCGATCTCCTGATAGCCGGTCAGCGACGTGTTGAAGACGACTTCGCCGAGGGCATTCGCCGAGGCACCGAACGAAGTGCCGTGGTAGACAGTTCCATCTTCGAGAACGAGGAGTGCGGGAGGCATGGCCGGCGGATTATATCCATCGCCGAAGGCAGGAACGCCAGCGGAGTTCGCGAGAAATGGCGCAGCATACACAACTTCACGATTTTTTTCAGTAATACTCATAGATTTACTGCCGGAACAGTGGAGTGCATACTCTCCCGATGCGCGATTGCTTCGTAGCCCTCGTATTCGCTTCTCTTTTCTCGCTCGCCGCGTCGGCTGACTCGATCGATCGCGTCTCGCCGGCGTCGTTCTTCGCAGGCAATCCTGAGCAATTCATCGCTCTCTTCGGCACCGGTCTGGCTGGTTCCGATTCGACGCTGGTTCTGTTCGAAGGACCTGCCGGCAAGTTCGAAGTCGTCCCCAGCAACGTCTCTGATACTCGGCTCGATGTCTGGGTACCGGTGCAGGTGACGGCGGCCGAGGGACGGTACTCGATGGATGTCTATGCGAAGGATGTGGGTGGAACCACTCGCCATCTCGGGCCGGCGTTTTTCGATGTCGTCGCGCAGGTGATCGAAGCACCGCCGTTGCTCGCGATCCCCGAAGTCATCGTCGTTGAGGCGGCGGGTCCGAACGGAGCAGTCGTCTCCTTCAATGCCACTGGCGTCAGTCAGGGAGGATCGGGTCTCTCCGTAAGCTGTGACCACCAGTCGCCTGCGCTCTATCCGCTTGGAGCGACGATTGTGAATTGCACGGCGAGTGACAGCTTCGGCTCGACGAGCGGAGCATTCAGCATTTTCGTGACGGACACGGTTGCGCCGGTTTTGAGTTTGCCAGGTCCAATCGTGACGAGCGATCCGGTTGTCACCTATGCAGCCAGTGCCACGGATGCGATCGCGGGTTCCGTGCCGGTGACCTGTACGCCATCGTCGGGGGCCACCTTCCCGGCGGGCGTGACGACAGTGGAATGCGTAGCGAAGGACTCGTTTGCGAACTTCGCGTATGGGTCGTTCACGGTCACAGTCAACGGCGGCGCGCCAGTGTTGCAGCTCCCCGCCGACATCGTGGCGGAAGCAACGAGCTCGAGCGGTGCCGCAGTTACATTCAATGTCACAGCGACTGAAAACGGAGTGGTCGTTTGCACTCCGCCCTCGGGCTCTACCTTTGCCCTCGGTGCGACGACCGTCAACTGCACGGCGACGAATTCTGCGGGCTCTTCGAGCGGCAGCTTCAAGATCACCGTAGTCGATACGACACCGCCCGCCCTGACGCTGCCGGCGGATATCACAGCCGAGGCAACGTCACCCTCGGGTGCTGTGGTCACGTGGGTCACGAAGGCGACTGATCTGGTCGATGGAAATGTCAGTGTGAGTTGCACACCGGCATCCGGCTCGACCTTCGCGCTGGGAACCAAAACGGTGCAGTGTTCGGCGACGGATGCTCATGGCAACACAGGCACAGGCTCGTTCAATGTAACGGTGAAGGACACGACTCCTCCGGACATCCTGCGTCTCACGGCGTCGCCTGAGATTCTCTGGCCGCCGGATCACAAGATGATTCCGGTGAAGATCGATGCGATTCTCTTCGACGCGGCCGATACGAATCCAACGGCGCACATCGCCTCGGTTTCCTCGAATCAACCGATCAATGGCACGGGCGATGGAGACACTGCACCTGACTGGGAAGTGACCGGATCGTTGACGCTGAACCTGCGCGCCGAGCGCGCCGGGAACGAGGACCGCAAGTACACGATCGTGGTCGAAGCGGCCGACTTCAGCGGAAACGTCTCGCGCAAATCGGTCGAAGTCAAAGTCACGCAGATCCGGACCCGGCCGGCGAGATAAAGCCTTGTGTGGAGCGCGGCCGTCCCGGCCGCGCTCCATGGGGCGTTGTCATCCCGAGCGGGCGACGTCGCTGCGCGCCCGTTTTGCGAACATGACAACGAATCTGGCGATGCCTAGTTCCTTCTCCCCTCCGCGAGGGGAGAAGGTGCGCGGAGCGCGGATGAGGGGTTGTGCCTCACACGGAAAACCGCCCCTCATCCGCCCTTCGGGCACCTTCTCCCCCGTGCGCGGGGGAGAAGGGACTATCTCAGGCTCGGACGAGGGTCGTGAGGGACCCGGGTGGGCGGGCGGTCCCTCGACTTCGCTTCTAATGAACCTCCTCGATAGGGACGAGAGCGAACCCA
>CAZKID010000484.1:0-4104 GCA_964552405.1 uncultured Thermoanaerobaculia bacterium | reverse complement strand
CGCGGTCGTGACATCCGCGATGTTGCGCACCTGCGCCGTGAGGTTCGACGCCATCGAGTTGACCGAATCGGTGAGGTCCTTCCATGTGCCCGCCACGCCCGGCACTTCTGCCTGACCGCCGAGCTGGCCCTCAGTGCCGACTTCGCGCGCGACGCGCGTGACTTCCGAGGCGAACGCGCGGAGCTGATCGACCATCGTATTGATCGTGCTCTTCAACTCCAGGATCTCTCCCTGCGCCTCGGCCGTGATCTTGCGCGAGAGATCACCCATCGCGACCGCGGTCGTGACATCCGCGATGTTGCGCACCTGATTCGTCAGGTTCGTCGCCATGTAGTTCACCGAGTCGGTGAGATCGCGCCACGTGCCGCTGACACCTTGCACATCCGCCTGGCCGCCGAGCTTCCCTTCGCTGCCGACTTCGCGCGCCACGCGCGTGACTTCCGATGCGAACGATCGCAGTTGATCGACCATCGTGTTGATCGTGTTCTTCAGTTCGAGGATTTCGCCGCGCACGTCGACAGTGATCTTCTTCGAGAGGTCGCCCTTGGCAACGGCAGTGGTGACACCGGCGATGTTGCGCACCTGATTCGTCAGGTTCGCCGCCATGTAGTTCACGGAGTCCGTGAGATCACGCCACGTGCCGCTGACGCCTTGCACATCCGCCTGGCCGCCGAGTTTTCCTTCGCTGCCGACTTCGCGCGCCACGCGCGTGACTTCCGACGCGAACGAGCGGAGCTGATCGACCATGACGTTGATCGTGTTCTTCAGCTCGAGGATTTCGCCGCGCACTTCGACGGTGATCTTCTTCGAGAGGTCGCCGGTCGCGACCGCGGTCGTGACTTCGGCGATGTTGCGCACTTGCGCGGTGAGGTTCCCGGCCATCGAGTTGACCGAGTCGGTGAGATCGCGCCATGTGCCGCTGACACCTTTGACATCCGCCTGACCGCCGAGCTTTCCTTCCGTGCCGACTTCGCGCGCGACGCGCAGAACTTCCGACGCGAACGAGCCGAGCTGGCTGACCATCGTGTTCACGGTCTTCGCGGTGCGGATGAACTCGCCCTTCAGCGGACGGCCATCGAACTCCGTGTTCATCGTGAGCGACAGATCGCCACGGGCAACGGCGCCGATGACGCGGGCGATTTCGTTCGTCGGCTGCACGAGGTCGCCGATCAGCGTGTTGACCGACTCGGTGATGACGAGCCAGCCGCCGCCTGCGCTCGGCACTTGCGCGCGCTGATTCAACTTTCCTTCTTTGCCGACGACATTGGAGATGCGCTCGACTTCTTTCGACGTACGCTCGCTGAGGTCGAGGATGTCGTTGAGCGCGTCGGCAATCTTTCCCTGCGTACCGACGAACTCGACCGGCATGCGCACGGCGAAGTCGCCCTTCTTCATCGCAGTGAGCGTGCGCAAGAGGAGGCGTTCGAAATCTTTCGGAGAGAGCTCTGTGGCTTTGTCGATCCCGATTCCGGCAGTCATGCCCAGCCCGTTTTGCAAAGGCTGAGCCCGGAGGTTTGATCCGGTGGGGCGGCAGGCGCCCTCGCCTGCCGGCTGGGTTCACCAGTTATGATTCAACTTCATGAGTGAAGCCGCTGTCGTGACCAAGGCGCGCCTCTTCCCGTGTGAAGCCTGTGGCGCCGACATTCGGTGGGATCCCGGAGTCGCGGCCCTCAAGTGTCCCTACTGCGGTACCGAGAAGGTCATCGTCGCGGCCGGCCACATCTCCGAAAAGCCTGTCGATGCTGCCCTGCGCGCACCGCGCGATCTCGGCTGGGGCGCGGCGAGAAAAGTGATCGCGTGCAAGAACTGCGGCGCACACACCACCCTCGAGCCCAACATCTCCGCCTCGGCCTGTGCTTTTTGCGGCGCGGCAACCGTGGTCGAAGTTCCCGCCGATGCGAATCTCGTGCGCCCCGAGGGGCTGCTACCGTTCGCTGTCACGAAAGAAGCGGCGACGCGCACATTTCAAACATGGATCTCAGGTTTGTGGTTTCGGCCGAGCGATCTCCAGTCGAAATCGCGGATCAGCAAACTGCAGGGCGTTTACATCCCGTTCTGGACGTTCGATGCAGCCACACACTCCACGTGGACGGCCGAAGCCGGTTACTACTACTACGTCGACGTTCAAGTCGTCGAGAACGGCCAGACTGTGACGAAGCAGGAGCAGCGGACGCGGTGGGAGTTCGCATCGGGATTTCATGAAGAGTTCTTTGATGATGTTCCAGTCCCGGCATCGCGCGGAATCGAGCCGGAGCTTTGCCGGAACATCGAACCATTTCCGACGACCGATCTCATCGCGTATGACCCGTCGTACCTCTCCGGATTTCTCGCCGAAGAAAACGCGGTCGATGTCGCCGAGGCGCTGGAGAGCGCCAAGCAAAGGATGTCGGCGCAGATTCAGAGTGCTTGCGCGTCTGCTGTTCCAGGCGACACGCATCGGAACCTGAACGTCTCGACGACGTACTCGGCGGTCGCTTACAAGAATGCGCTGCTGCCGATCTGGATCGCCGCCTATGACTACGTTGGCACTCCGTATCGATTCATCGTCAATGGAGTGACGGGAAAAGCATCGGGGAACGCGCCCTGGTCGTGGATGAAGATCGGCCTGACCATCCTCGGCGTGCTGGCGTTGATTCTTTTGATCATTGCCATCGCGCACCATTAGACGGGGGTATATTCGTCTCATGCACGCACTGGCTTTCCAACCAGATCGCGATGACCGGCCGCACGAGGACCATTTTGTCGTGCTGCGTGGCGCCACGTGGGCGGACTATCAGCGCGTCATGGAAGTCCGAGGAGACCGATCCTCACCTCGCATCAGTTACCTCGAGGGAGTTATCGAGATCATGAGTCCGTCTGAAAATCACGAACGCATCAAGTCGATTATCGGGCGTCTCGTCGAAGTCTGGTGCCTTCATCAAGGGATCGAGTTCACAACGGTAGGATCATGGACGTTGGAAGACAAGGCGGTCGAACGCGGAGTCGAGCCGGATGAGTGCTACATCTTCGGGGCACCGCGCGGAGCTACGCGTCCCGATCTGGCGATCGAAGTCATCTGGACATCGGGAAGCATGAACAAGCTGGAGATCTATCGAAAGCTCGGCGTGCGCGAAGTATGGATCTGGCGTCGCGGCAAGTTGACCCCCCATCTTCTCCACAACGAGAGTTACGAAGAGGCGCTGTCCAGCGAAGTACTCCCCGGCCTGGATCTCGACAAGCTCGTCACATACCTCGACCGTCCAACAACAAGCGCATCGATCCGCGACTACCGCGACTCGCTGTCCTCCTGACGAGGTCAGACAACTTGCATGGATTTCGATCCGGAGGTAATCGAAACATGCAGAAGCGCTTGCTTTCCATCCCTCAACTCGGATTCGTCGTAGTCACACGCGCGCTCTTCGGCGCCGGCGTCGCACTTCTTGCCGGACGCCGGATGAGCCCGAAAACTCGCTTGAGCACGGGCATCGCGCTCACTCTCCTCGGCGCAGCCTCGACGATTCCCGCAGTCAAACTCATCAAGCGTGCCCGGCCGTCCCTCCTGCAGAGGTTCGCATGAAGAACGACGTCGAACGCGAACTGACGGACCTCGAGCATCAGTACTGGCAGGCGATCAAGGAGAAGGATGCGCCGACGGCCGCACGACTCACGGACGACTCATGCATCGTCACCGGTGCGCAGGGTGTCGGGCGCATCGATCGCGCAGGAATCACGTCGATGATCACGAAGGCACCGTTTACGCTCGACGCGTTCGAGCTGAGCGACGTCGACGTTCGTCTCGTGCGCGACGATGTGGCGATCGTCGCGTACAAAGTGCACGAGGAGCTGACCGTCGACAACAAGCCGGTGAAGCTCGACGCCGCCGACGCGTCGACGTGGGTCCGACGCGACAACGGCTGGGTCTGCGCGCTGCACACCGAAGCGATCAGCGGCGACCCCTACGGCCGCGATCGGAAATAGGCGGGCTTCGCTCAGATTTCCGTCATCCCGAGCGGGCGACGTCGCTGCGCGACGCGACTGAGAGAAAGAGACCAAGGCACGCGATCGCAAGCCTTCGTCATCCCGAGCGGCCAACGGCGCGCAGCGCCGCGACTGAGTAAGAGAAAC
>CAZKID010000483.1:0-4112 GCA_964552405.1 uncultured Thermoanaerobaculia bacterium | reverse complement strand
GCCGTCCCACAGCTTGTGCAGCGCATATCTCGCCGGAAGAGGGACATTGACGAGAATCCCGTCGCCTCCCACAACAGCGGCTTTCGATGTCCTCTCGATGAGGTAGTCGAGACCCTCGAGCGGCTGGGCAGCGACACTCAGGTGCGGAAGTGGTACTGGCTTATTCCTCACTCCACGTCGGGTCGTCGTGACGAAATCGACACGGAGATCGCCCCCGCGAACTTTGAGCGACGTAGAAGGGTCGCGTGGATCGAGCTCAGGGACTGCTGCAAAACGTGGCTCGATCGATCTCAGTCGCTCCAGAATATCCAGCGACGCTTCCCGCGCGACAGCGATCGAAATCCTGGCGTTCTCGGCGTCAATATCCGCGGTTCGAAGACTTACGGCGTCGAATCGCACGCCGAGCATGTTTGCGTAACACATGAACGCCTGAGTTCCGACGAGAATACCGCCCAGTCTGAAGACGAATGAGTCGGCCAGAACTTCGAGTACAGCGGCAAATGTGGGCGATTCCGATGCTGCACCCCCCGCCGTCAACATTGAAACGAGCTGACGCCGTCGCTTGACATCGAGTTGTTGTTCTTTTGCGGCCTCGATTTGATGACGCAATTCTGGCGTCTCTGCCCCGAGGTATGTCTGGGTACGGCGTCCCTTTTCATTCCGCTGCAGGTACCAGTACACGCCGCCGCCGATTGTCTTTGAGACGAACGAGCCACCAATAGGCAGGCGAAGGTCCCTTTCCGCCGCCCGTAGCTGATCGAGGAGCTCGGCGTAAAGAACCTGCACTGTCTCCGGAAGCCGGCGCATGGCCGAATTATACGCTCTGTCAGCAATGGCGTATAAGTTCGCTCCAGTGTTCGTTGCAACAGCGACATCGTTTCACTGTCGCACATCGGGACTGCCGACGACGACCGCAGCATCGATCCCGGACTACGACGCCATCGTCGTCTTCCGCCGCTTCCAGCCCATCAGCGCGATACAACCGATGGCGACTCCGAGCAACATGCCGCGAATTCCGTCGATCCAGTCAGGATGAATGTTCGGATACATGCGCGCGGGAATCGCGAGGGCGAAAAACATCAGAAGGACGACGTTGACGAACTGCATTGCCTTCTTCGGTTGATCATTCTTGATGAGACACATGGCTCCTCCGTGGTTTCGTGATGTAAAGGTAACTTTACATACTATGAAGGGGGATGTCAAGTTAACTTGACATCCATCCGCCGCCTCTTCATCGAGGGTCCGTCCACACTCCCCGAATCGGTGTGGCAACCTGATCGTTCAGATTCAGGGTTCCCGTATGGAAGATCTCTTCGAGCGTCCGCAGCATGCGGTCGTCGTCGGCAGTCCCGATGTGCGACAGTGAAACGATGTCGCTGACGCGATCTCGTTGAAGAAAGGCTGCGTGATCGCATCTGTGAAGTCGGTGTTCTCAAACACGATCTCAACCACGCGCTGCACCTTCGCCATCCCAACCGGCGATGGAGCGACGGCCCGCCGCCGCGTTGAGACGTTGAGTGGAAGTGCAATGAGAACAGCGATGAGCGTTGTGACAACGTCTCTCATTCCCGGAGCCTCATTCACACCCAGGAAGGGAGGCGGTGGAGATCCAGTCTGAGCAGCAGAATTGCAGCGGTCAGCGCCGCGGCCACGAAATCGACGATCAGACAGAACGGAGGCCACCACCGCGTGTTCGCGACGAACTGCGTGCGGTGCTGCCACAGATCCTTGAGGCCATGCGCGATGAGTCCGATCACGATCAGCCATGGATGCGCAGCCATCCCGAGCGTGGCGACGATGACGAATGCCGAGGCAACCACGATCTCGACGACGATCACGCGCCTGCGGCCGTCCGCGACCGCGAAACCGATGTACACCGGCGCGATGATCACCAGCGCGACGGCCCACACCGCGACGATGTCGAGCCACCGCAATGCGATCGGCGAGAACGTCTGGAAGATTCCGACACCGACACCCCAGAGAATCACCGCGGGCGTCAATGCGCGCTTGTCAGTCATTCATCAGCGCCTTTCAGTCGTGTAGTGAGGGTAACACTGCTTCACCTGGCGCCATCGAGGGGAGAAGCTACTTCCGCTCACTGGCGAAGCCGCTGCAGCGCATGGTTAGCGAGCTCCTTTGCCCGCTCGAGTTTCTCCTCCGCCCTTCCAGCTCCGCCGAGGCTGATGCGGAGGATCGTGTCGGGGGTGCGGACGTAGAGCGCGCCGCTGACGCGGTTGCCGGTCCACATCGCATCGTCGCCGACGCCGCGCACTTCCACACCGTGAACTTCGCCGGCGCCCTCGCGCTCTTCGCGCTCGCCCGGTTCGAACTGGCGGTTCCACAACGCACGCGTCGCTCGAGGTGATGCAGCGCGCGTGAGCTCCAGAGTCACCGACTTCGACTCTTCGGAAACGCGGAAGTAACACTGCGTCACCGTGAGGCCGGGCGAGGTCTTCGTGGAAGTTTTTGCCTCGACGAGAGACTCGATATCGGCAGTATTGAGTAGCGAACAGGGGTCGGGCAGAGGCGGAGCCGGGGCGGTCGCGCAACCGAGGAATATCAGTAAGCCAAAACAAATCAGATATTTACGAGTCATTTAACCTTCTTGCCGCCAAGTTGGCACGGTAGTAGTATCACTACCAAATCCGTTACCGACTGCCGTTGCTTCAAGGAGAGGGAATCCAATGAACATACCGCGACCATTTTTCTGGCTCGCCATCAGTCTATCGGTATTGACGTTCACTCCTGCCTTCGCCGCCTCGCCATCCGGCGGGACGATCAGCATGAGCTCCCCAACAGTCACGTGGCAAGGGTTTCCCGGACCCGCGTATCAGAACGAGGCGCTCATGCTCAGCGGCAATGCTGATCTGAGTTGCACCGATGGTACGAACTGCGATGTCTACACGCTCACGCTCGCGCCGGGTGATTACACCGGCAAGCGCGCGCACTTCAACGTATCGTGGACGAGTCCCGTCGATGACTACGACGTGTACGTGCACGCGCGGACGATCTCCGGCACGACCGTCGCGCAGTCGACGGGAAGCGCGCCGGGCACCGCCGAAGACAATGTGTGGGACATCGACGGTGTCGTGACGCAGGGCGTGAACGATACGTACGTCATCCACGTCGTCTACTACACCGTCGGCCCGCTCGACGCATACAACGGCAAAGTCACACTCGAAGGGATTCCGGTCATCGTCACGCGCACGCCGAAGTTCGTCTGGGGCACGAAGACGCGCCTCAAGTTCTCGAAGTCGCGCGCGCTGTATGGAACGGGGATGAACAGCGGCTCCGAACCGAGTGCTCGCGTCGACTATCAGGGGAATGCCTACGTCGGGTCGATCCGCGGATTGCTGAGCGGCGGCGACGACTTCTGGCGCCTCGATCTGAATCCGGGCAGTCCGACGTTCGATCCATTTCTGCGCGGCGCGCTCTGGTCGATCGATGCCGATGGCAACATCAACAATCCTTCATACAAAGGTCAGCCTGATCAGACGAGCCCCGACCCGGCACTCTTCAATGCAGCCGGCGATGGTGGCGGAGACATGGACATCGCGGTCGGCTTCAAGCCGCCGATGCTGAATCCCAACGGACCGCCGGCCGTCGCGACGACGAGTCTCGTCGCCGCCGACATCTCCGCACAGCGTTCGCTCGACCGCGGCGACACCTTCCTGAAAAATCCGGATGCGAATGTCACCGTGCCCGAAGACGATCGCAACTGGATGGAGTTCTATGGTGGCGACTCGGTCTATCTCGCGTATCGCGAGCTCGAGGGTCTGCAGTCGACTCGCCCAGCCACGAGGTCCGTTTGACGAGTGCCCCGATCTTCCAATCCGTCGTTCCGCGGCCTCCTTCCTCGGCCGAATGACCTGCGCTATGACCGGGCGCAGCGAAAGGAGCCGACGATGGGATTCCTCGATCAGCTGGTCGGCAGCGCGCTGCAGAGCATCAACTCGGGGCAGGCGGCGAGCCTCTGCCAGAACGTCCTCAACCTGCTCGGCAGCCAGCAGGGCGGCGGCCTCGACGGCCTGAAGCAACAGCTCCCGCAGAAGGGGCTGGGCGACGCGCTCACGTCCTGGATCGGCACCGGAGCGAACCAGCCGATCACGGCG
>CAZKID010000482.1:0-4122 GCA_964552405.1 uncultured Thermoanaerobaculia bacterium | reverse complement strand
GTTCGCTGCGGCTGGGCATCGAAGGAACAGCGACCGGCTTGAGCCCCAGTTCCTTGCAGACGACGATGATGCGCAGCGCCATCTGTCCTCGCTTGGCGATGGGAACCTTCGAGATCATCGCTGGATCAGACCTCGATACCGAACAGCGGCTAGCCGAATTCGACGGCCTGGGCGTTCTGCGGATAGATCTCGCGCACGACTCCGTCGACGTCCGACTCGATCTCGTTCATCAGCTTCATCGCCTCGATGATGCAGATGATCTGCCCTTTTCTCACGCGATCACCGACCTGGATGAAAGGGTCGGAGTCTGGTGCAGGCTGGCGATAGAACGTACCGACGATCGGCGACGACATGATGTGCAAGTTCGATTTCGGTGCATCGATGACGGGTTTGTCCGGAACTGATGCACCCCCTGACGGGGGCAGTGCGTGCATCGGGATGGCCGGCATCAACGGCGTGTCCGTCTGCTTCATGTCGCCAGCCACGAATGAGTGGATGACCTGAGGCTGGGCGGCCTTCCCTTCAATGCGCACCTTCGTGCCCGCCGGCTCGGTTTTACCGCCGGCGATGCCACGTTCCGGGACCTTGTCGAGGAGCTCGCGGATTTCCTTAAGATTCAAATCGCTGCCTCTCAGATCAATTCGTCGCGGAGAAGAACCTTCGCCCGAGCGAGCTCAAAGCGCGCGCGGCCGTAGTTTCCGTCAGGCCGGAGGACGAGCAGAATGAAGTACTCCGGCGTCACGGATGAAAGAAACGTGATGTACCTCTCAGTGACGAGGGAGAACTGTAGCACTTCTCCGGTGTCCAACTCCGGATTCGGGCGGATCGACTTCACGAATCCGCCGAACTCCGCGCCGAGAACGTCGAGTGGCACACGCTCGGGGTTGATCGAGTCGATGGCAATCCCGTCCAATCCGATCAGACTCACGGCCAGTGTCCCTTCGACACGAGCACGGATCCCTGCGAGGACCTGTCTAAACTCGGCCACTCTCTCTCCTTGCGATCTTCGCCAGCCAGTGTTCCAGACGCGCGATCCTGGGATTCCCTCCTGCCGCCCCGAAGGAGGCTGACGCAGCGACCACAGGTTCCGGTTCGGGCTCTCTCTCCCGCTCGTCAAAAGGCATCTCGTCTTCCGATGGCGGCGGTTCCACAGCTGAAGCAGAGCTCAGCGCGTCGACTTTCGCTCGCACTGCTTCGTTGTTCGGATCTCTGGCGAGAATATCCTCGTAGATATCGCGCGCTTCGTCCACGAGCCCCTGCTTCGCGTAGAGATCTGCCATCGTGATCGTCTTCGCGAAGTCATCGGCGGTCGGAGGTTGCAGTTCCGTCGTAAGAGGAAACGGAGACTCCGAGGCGATTCCGACCTCGACGCGCTCCTCCTCTTCGTCTCTACTGCCCGACATCGCCGGAGTCGGTGCAAACAATTCCTGTGACTCATACGCGGAAACGATCTCGGTCTCTTCAGGCACGTCCGAGGAAACTTCTGCGCTCTCGGGAGCGGGTTCGACATGCATCGCCGCCGGTTGCTCGATTGCAAACGCATTCGCACTGTACGCAAGAGGCTCTTCGAACGGGCTCTCTGTATGTGCAGCCGGCTCCGCATGTCCAGACGGCTCCGCCGATTCCGTCGACCATGGCATTTCGTCGGGGGCAGATGACGGTTCCTGAACCGATGTTTCCTGCGAAGTCGTCAGCACTTCGTCGGGCGGCAAATCGGAGAGCGGGGCTGGTGCTGGTGGGTGGAGCTCGAGCTCCAGACGCTCGATGACTCCTTCGAGTCCCTCATCCGCCGGAAGGAGTGCATGCACGAGCTTGTACTTCTTGATTGCTTCGATTTTATCGCCGAGCGCGAGATAGGCATCCGCAAGAAGCCGAGCGGCGACAACGTTGCCAGGATCGAGTTGAAGTGCTTTCGTCAACGCCTCGACTGCGCCATCGTTCGCGCCTATCTCGCGCAACACGCGGCCGAGACTCACCCACGCGGAAAGATACGTTGGATGATTCGCGAGGCCTGAACGAAGAACCTGCTCCGCCTCATTGAACTGCGAGACCTTTCTCAGCTCCTCGGCCAGCGGATAGAAAAGCCGGCTCTTCGGATCGCTTTTGAGGCGGCCCCGAAGTTCGTCGATCTTCGGATTTGTGACGGGCTGTGCCATCTCGCCTGAATTCTTTCCTACCAGAAGAGACCGCCCCCTTTTCAGGGGGCGGTCATAGCGTGACTCGATGTGAATGAGACTTACAGACCGGTACCCGAGAGCGGATAGGTGTACGTCGGTTTGGCGGGATCATTCGTCGTGAACGTGAGTGTCGCGCTCCTCGCCCCCGTTGCGGTTGGAGTGAACGTCACCGTGAACCCTGTCGAATTCCCCGAATTGATCGTGGCCGATGCCGGATTGACCGCGAAATCACCAGCATTGGTCCCGGTGATCGCGGCCGAAACTGTCAATGGCGAAACAGACGCACCCCCGACCGGATTGTTCGTGAACGTCACTGTGCGCGTAGTTGCAGAAGGCATTCCGACTGTGCTGCTGCCTTCGTTCAGCGCTGTATTGTTGGCCGGAGCCGCGCTCGACTGCGGCGGAAGGACGCAGAGATTCGCGCCTGAAGGTCCGATGGAAAGTCCGTTGTTCACTGTATCCGTACACGATGTCGTGACGTTGGTGAACGTGACCGCGACAGGGGCTGGACCCTGCTGCGTTCCTGTAATTCCGCTGACGGTACAAGCCACCGACGGGAAGGTGGACGGCGTCGGCGCGACCATGACGAAACTGATGGGCCCTTCGGCTTGCGTAGCCGTCAACGAACCAGGGTTGGGGAACACCGTATCGGTCCCAAGCAAGAACCGAATGAGGCCCGCACCCGGATTTGCCACCGTGACCGTCACGTTGTTGCCAGCCGTGACGACCTTGGGATTGATGTTCGTGATGATGGGCTTCGCCGCGATAAACGCATAAGAAGCAACGCTCGTGGCGCTATCCCCGTTATCGACGTTCGTCACAATTACGGGGCCTGAGGAGCCAGCGCAGGGCGAGAGCAGGCTTCCTGTAATTGCAACGATCTCCGTGGCACTCACGCGAATCGGCTGAGCCGAGATTCCTCCGATGGAAACGGCCACCGGATCATTGAAGCCCGCTCCGTCGATCGTCACCTGCTGTCCACCGAACGCCGGCCCCTGCGTAGGACCAAACGAGGTGATGACTGCCTTCTGTACATAGCGGAACTGGGTGGGTGACGTCGCGCTCTTGTTCGAATTGATGTTGATGACCTTGATGTCAACCGGCCCGGTTACGACACCCGAGCCACCGCCCGTCGTTGCACTTGCCGCGGGTGTCACGATCGTCAGTTCCTTGAATTTGATCGTGAGAACCCTGGCTTCGGCGCTACCGACAAACACCTGCACAGGTGCCTGGAAGCCGTCACCGAAGATCACCACGTTCGTACCACCATCGATCGGACCTGAAGCAGGACTGATCGTAGTGATCGTCGGTGTGAGTACCTCGAGCTGATAGGTGAACTGCGTCGGTGACTTCACGGGCAACTCCGTGCTCGTTCCTGCCTGAGTCACGACCGTGATATCGACCGCCTTCGTCTGGCCGGTACCGAGGTTAATCGGCGGCGAGGTCACGACGATCTGCGTGTCAGTTCGCGAGACGACGAAGGCTTCCTTCGGAGTTGCGCCGGGATCCGTTGGCGTGAAGAAGACGCGCACTGGAGCCTTGAGATTCACACCTGTAATCGTCACGGTCGTTCCGCCAGCAGGGTTGCCGAACGCAGGCGAGATGCTCGTGATCGATGTCGGAGTTACGGGGCAATCAGGCGGACATGTTTTCTGAGGGATGGGAGAAAACGTGACAGTCGTCGTCCGGAGTACATTGTTGACGACCGCCTGCACAGTTGCTGAGCCGGCCACTGAAGAAGTCAGGGTCACGGTCGCAACACCATTCGTCGTGGTGCGCAGAACCTTGCACACTCCGGTGGTGGTGTCACACGACGTTCCAGTCTCAGCGAACGTACCGAAGTTCGTCGAGAACTCCACAGCCGTTCCGTTCGGAACGGGGCTGCCATTGGTCGTCGCGCTGGCGGTGACATCTGTCATCGCCAATGTGCCTGCGCCGCCATCTG
>CAZKID010000481.1:0-4132 GCA_964552405.1 uncultured Thermoanaerobaculia bacterium | reverse complement strand
GCGCCGCGGGTAAAGAACTGACCGACGGCGCTGCCCAGATCGACACGACCATCGGGATGTCGAGAACACCGCCCGCATTGATCGACTCCCAGAACATTCCTTCCGCGCAGCTCGCGTTGCCGATCGTGCCCCAGGCGATCTCGTCGCCGTTTCGCGTGAACTTCGAAAACTCCTTGAGCTCAGGAACATCGCGATAGAGACGCGACGCCCAGGCGAGCCCAACCAGGCGCGGCATCTGCGAGCCGGTCGGCGAGAGATCCGCCGACGAGTTGTTCATCGCGGTCAGATCCTTCCAATTGCCGTCTCGATCCAGCGAGCGCGTGGAGAAGTGCGCGTTCATCGAGCGGCCGGCGGACCAGGGATCGTGGGTGACGTCGGCATCCGCGTAGAGCTGGGCGAAGAACTCGTCGAGCGTCGCCGCACCTGCGGCAAGCATGAACGTCTGATCGCGGTAGTAACCCGAGCGGAAGTCGCCGTTGCGGAAGGCGCGCGCCAGCGCCAGCTGCGCGATCTCCTTGCCGTCGCCGAAAATGCCGAACTTCGCCTTTCCGGTCAGGACTTCCTTGCGGCCGATCAGGCTCGCCTGGCGGCTGCGATACGCCACGCGGTAGTCATCGATGATGCTCTCGCGTGTGAACTGCGTACGGGTATCGTGTGTCTGCTCTGGTGTGGGCACTTTGGAAACTCTCCGAAGGCGCATCGTAACAAAACACGGGGTGCTACGATTCTCCGATCATGGATGCGAACGAGCTGGCGGCGCTGCGCCTCAATCCGGCCCAGGAAGCTACGTTATACCCGAGCAGGATGAAGTGGATCCTCATCATCCTCTTCTTCTCCCTCGGCGTCGTGATCGGTCCGATCATGGCCATCAAAGACCACGATCCCATGGGATGGGTGGTCTTCTTCGTCTGTGATGCGTTCGTGGCATTCGCCCTTTTCCACCTGGCCTCCGGTCGCAACTACCTTCGTCTGACGAGGGCCGGTCTCAGCGTACGCACGACGTTCAATCAGTACGACGTTCCGTGGAACAACATCGGTGACGTCGGCGTAATCCTGTTCCGCCGCAACGTGATGGTCGCATTCAATTACCGGCAGGTGCCGCCCGAGAAGGAAAAGCGGGCATCGCAGAATCGCCGCTTCACGAACTACGAGGAGCTCGTACCGGAAACGTACGGACTCGATGCCGAGGAACTGGCGAAGCTCATCGCGGCGCGGCGCGACGCTTCATCCTGATTCACACACGATCGAGCTGCGCGATCGCGATCGCGAGCATCTCCTGCACTCGGTCCCTGCTCGGTGACTCGCAGTAGATGCGAATGATCGGTTCCGTTCCCGACTTGCGGAACAGGATCCATGACCCGTCCGCGAAATTCATCTTCACGCCGTCCATCTCTTCGAGGCGCACGAAATCGCGGCCGAACTCCTGATCGAGCTCTCCGGCGTGCACGCGATCGATGAGTCTCGCGCACTGCGCCATCGGACGGCTGAGGTCACGCCGGTCGTAGTGCAGCGCGCCGAACTCCTCCTCCATTCGCGCGACGATCTCCGACAGTGGCGACGCGAAATGCGCAACACACTCTGCGACCAGGAGTCCCGAGAGGATCCCGTCGCGCTCCGGAAGGAAATGCCCGAACGCGATGCCTCCGCTCTCCTCACCGCCGATCAGCACGTTGCGTGTGAGCATGAGATCGGCGACGTACTTGAAGCCGATCGGCGTCTCGTGCAGCGTTGCGCCGATCGCGCTCGTAATCTTCTCGAGCAGCCGCGTCGTGGAGAACGTCTTCACGATTTCACCCTGCAGCTTCTTCTCACGAACGAGATAGAGCGCGAGCAGCGCGATGATCTTGTGCGGCGAGACGAAGTCGCCGCGATCGTCGAGGATGCCCAGGCGGTCGGCATCGCCGTCATTGCAGATGGCGAGGTCGTACTCTCCGGTCAGCATCACATTGCGCGATGCGACGAGATTCTCGGGGATCGGCTCGGGGTTCACGCCGCCGAACGACGGATTGAGCTCGCCGCGAATGCCGTCGACGATCGTCTCCGTCAGCGGCGTGATGCTCCGCTGGAGAATGCGGCGCGAGCCGACGTAGTCGACGCCGAGAATCCGCGACGGGATCTGCGCGGCGACGCCGTGAATCGGATCGTGCAGGATCGCGATGCGGGCGTTGCGGATCTTCTGCACATCGAGCTGCGCGCGGACGGCGTCGATGTAATCGTCGAGGATGTTCTCCTCGAGCACTCGCCCGCCATCGCGTTTGTCGGTCTGGTCAATCGACGCCGCGATCCGCACGTAGGTCTCCGGCAGCGCGGAGCCTCCATACCAGGCCTTGAACTTGATCCCGTTGTACTTCGCTGGATTGTGACTCGCCGTCACGACGACGCCGCCGAGGACCTTGCGATGAAAGGCTGTGAAGGAGACCGCTTGCGAGGGAACCGGACGATCCGAGAGGATCACCTGATAGCCGCCTTCGCGCAGAACCTCCGCAACGACGAGCGCAAATTCACGCGAAAGAAAACGGCGGTCATAGCCGACGATCAGCGTGTTGCGATCGATGTCCGAAGGTGGTTGCAGAGAGCGCGCGGCGACGACGATTCCGGCGGCGACCCGCCGCACGTTCTCAAAGGTGTAGGTCTCCGCGATGACGGCTCGCCAGCCGTCGGTGCCAAAGGAGATTGGATCCGGCATTGGTGCCGGCGATTATCGTCCAAATCCGCCGCGCAACAACCGATGCTCCCCGGTGACCACCACCCCGACGCCTTCGTTCGAGATCGTGATGCGATCGCCGCTCGCTGCCGCGGCCTGGATCGGACGCACAGCCACTGGCGCGCCTACGGGAGCCGGCGGCGTGGCCGTCAAGTACTTCTCTTCGCGCGCAGCCGGTGCAAGCAGCATCGGATCCGACCCGACCCGATCCGCGACCGCTGGCGCTTCCTGCACCACGTCGAGCTGAGGTTTCACTTGCGGCGTGCTCTTCAACTCATGGCTGTAGAGCCGGCCATACTCCTTTGCGTGACGGCCGCGCACTTCTGACCACAGATTCACCGCAATGAAGACAACGACAGCCACGATCACGAATCGGGCAAGGTTCTTGAGCGTCAGGACTCGAACTCGCTGACGCCGTTCTGGAAAGCGATTCTGCATACAGCATTCAATGGCAAGATCGATTCCATCATGAAGAAGATCGGCACGATCGGCAGCGGCTGGGCCACACGCGTACAAACTCCTCTTTTCAAACAGGTTGGCTTTGACGTGCTCAACATCAAGGGACATGACTGGCAATCACTGCTGGATACTGACGCCGAGCTCGTCATCATCACGACGCCTCCATCCGAGCATCTCGAGCTCGCGCGGGCATTCCTCGAACGAGGCAAGCACGTCATCAGCGAGAAGCCGACAGCGCTCAACGCACGCGAAGCGGAGGAGCTCGTCGCGATTGCGAATCGGCACCCCGAGCTCATCGCGCTGATTGATCACGAGCTGCGATTCCTTCCTGCCTGGCGCGCCGCGCGCGAGCGAATGAGCGAGCTCGGTGGCGTGCGCTATGTCGAGATCCGCTATTCGAGTCCGGCGCGCGGCGATCGCAATCGCAAATGGGATTGGTGGAGTGACTCCTCCCGCGGCGGCGGCATCCTCGGCGCCGTCGGCTCGCACTTCGCCGACGCGATGCGCTACCTCGTTGGCGAGATCGAGGAAGTGTGCGCGACGCTGCATACGATCATCCAGGAGCGCGACGGAAAGCGAGTGACATCCGATGATCTCGCGTCGGTGAACATGAAGATCGCGGGAGGCATCCGCTGCATCATGCAACTCAGCGCTGTCGCGAATGGTCCCGATGAACGGTCGGTGTTCACGATTCACGGAGAGAGCGCGTCGATGCGATTCATCGGTGCGGAAGTTCTGCTGGCGAAGCGCGGAGAGCCGTTCACGCGCGCCGCGGGCGAAGAGATGCCTGATCTGCCGGGCAACTCGGCAGGCGGTGCATTCGGCAGCGGGACACTGGAGCTCGCACGCGCGCTGAAGCGCGCACTGGAGGAGGGAGACCGAAGTGCGCTCGCTCCGGCAGCGACGTTTCGCGACGGATTGGCACAGCAACGCGTGCTCGATGCGGTGCGGAGATCGAGCGAGAACGGC
>CAZKID010000480.1:0-4137 GCA_964552405.1 uncultured Thermoanaerobaculia bacterium | reverse complement strand
CATCAGAAGGAACTGTCCCGTGTCCACTCGAAAATCGTCGAATTCGTAAATCGTGAGCCCGCCCGGCTTCGAGGTGAACAACTTGCGGATCGTGCCGTCGACCGCCGCGAGGACAGGGGTGCCGCGCGGCGCGAGGATGTCGATCGCATCGTGTGGCCGCCCGCCGCTGCGCGCTTCGTCATACGTGTCGCGCAACGCCTCACGCGAAACACCCGCAACCGGGATCACGAGACATTCCGAGGACAGCAGCAGCGCGGCAGCGAAGCAGGCGAAGAAACTCATGACACCGGACACTGCAACAGCACTTCCAACGGTTGACGCCACGGTTGAGGCTGATCGCATGAGCATGAAAGTTGAACAGCCGTAAGGTCATCTGGGATAACGGCAATGATCAAGGCGAATCATCTCTTCTGCGCGCTCCTCACCCTCACCACCCTGTCGCTCTTCGGCCAGCTCGCGCCTTCGGCGTGCGGCGACCTGGAAGAACGCAACACGATGCTCAACACCTTCATCGCGCAAACGAAGGGCGGCGTGAAACAGCGCCGCGATGCGGCCAAGACTGCACGCGCGTTCGTGAAGATCTACGGCAACTGCCCCGACGTGAACACCCGAAACGCGATCGCTTCGATTCGCTCATGGCAGGCGGCCAACGACAACGCTGCAGCAGCCGCATTCGTCGACGCCGTGAACAACAACCCGTCACAGGCGTTCGCCGCCGCGCAACCGCTCATCGCCGCGCATCCGGACGACCTCACGCTTCAGCTCGCGCTGGTGCTCGCCGGTGCGAAAGCCCTCAAGGCCGGCGACAAATCGCATGCCGCCGAAGCGTTCCAGGCCGCGCAAACCGCACTCCAGCTGATCGCGAGCGGAAAGACCACGGATGACTGGACGCCCTTCACCAACGCACAGGATGCGCCGGACGGTCTTCGCTACTACAGCGCCATCTTCTGCATCGAGACCGCACCAGAAAAAGCGGTCGCCAATCTGACCGCGATCACGCATTCGAAAAGCAGTTTCAGCACAGACGCGGTCACCTACCAACTGCTGGCCGGCGCAACGTACAAGACCGAGGTGACTCCGCTCCTGAACGAGTATCAATCGAGCTACGCCGGTAAACCGGAAAGCGCGGAAGGCAAGGCGCTTCGCGGACGCGTCAACGAGAGTCTCGACAGGGTGATCACGAGCTATGCGCGCGCGGTCGCGCTGAGCGCCGGCAAGCCATCGCAGGCACAACTGAACGCATCGGCCCGCAACGCACTCGAAGCGGTCTACGCACAACGCCACGACGGCTCGAAGGACGGGCTCGACGACGTGGTGAAGGGAGCGCAGTAACTCCCGGGAGAGAAAGAAACCAAGGCACGCGATCCAAGCCGCCGTCATCCCGAGCGAAGTCGAGGGACCGGGTGGGCGTGCGGTACGAAGATCATGTCGCGCGCCTCCCACACACGCGAGGTCCCTCGACTTCGCTTCCAAGAAACTTCCAGTGTTTATGCGGGTTTGAGCCGACTAGTTCCTTCTCCCCCGCACGGAGGAGAAGGACCTGATGGCCCGAGCCCGCCAGTTTCTCTTACTCAGTCGCGTCGCGCAGCGACGTGGCGCGCTCGGGATGACGGGAGATACCGAAAATTAGTCGGACCCGCTGTGCAACAATGATCTCGGCGCAGTCATGCGACGAATCGCGGTCCTCCTCCTTCTGATTCTCACGCTCCCGTCGATTGCTGCACGCCGGCGCGCGGTCGTTCCACCGCCGGTTACCGACGTCTCCCTCAACTTCACCTTCGACCCCGGATTTCGCGTGATTAACGCCACGAACCCCGCGGCGGGAGTCGCGCCGAACGGCGATGTCTACCTCTATTACACCGAGCAGCCGAACGGAAAACAGAAGCGTGTCGTGGCCGCGGACGGAATCACATTCGGGAGCGCTGCCGAGGTCATCGCATCGTACGCTCCTTACGACTCGCGCAACACGCTGATGCCGGACGGAACGACATGGCGGCGTTATCAACTCGATCCGGCGACGAAGGTGTTCGGCAGCGTGAAGTCGGCCGACGGCGCGAACTTCATCCCCGAGGCAGGCACGCGCTACAGCGCACAAGTGCAGGACCACGGTACGATCGGCGTCTACGATTCCTTCAGCGACAAATCGGGCGGCGTCGTGCTGCTGTATATCGGCGACATGTTCGGCCTGAACAACGTTCGCCGCGCCTATTCGCGCGACGGCGGCCTCACCTTCACCTTCGATCGCGGCAACGTCCTCGGCGACGACAACGCGGGCGGAGGCGGCAACAGTTACGTCGACGAGAAATCGATTCGCCTCGCCGACGGCCGCATCCGGCTCTTCACGATGCGCCGCGCGACGATCTACAGCTTCATCTCGAACGATGACGGAGGCACGTTCACGCTCGAAACAAGCGCGCGTCTCGAGTATGTGAATTTCAAGAATGCCACGCTCACTTCGCTCAACGATCCGGTGTGCATTCGTTTGCCCGACGGACGTTACCGCGTCTATGTCGCCTCGCTCCGCAGCGACAATGTCTGGGTCATCGTCAGCGCGACGTCGCAGTGAGAATCGTGATCGGAGATTCGATACACTCCGCGGCATGAAACGAGCTCTCCTGGCCGCTCTCCTCATCGCGACCTCAGCACACGCAGCGCAGAGCGTCGTGCTGCGTGCCGAGCGCGTGTTCGACGGCGTCGACCCCGCGCCGCACACCGGCTGGATCGTCGTCGTGAGCGCCGACAAGATTGCGGCCGCCGGTCCTGCATCGAGCGTGACGGTGCCGCCGGGCGCGACGACGATCGATCTGCCGGGCATGACGTTGCTGCCCGGACTCATCGACGCGCACTCGCACGTCTTTCTGCATCCATACAACGAGACGTTGTGGAACGACCAGGTGTTGCAGGAGCCGCTCGAGTACCGAACGATCGCGGCGACCATTCACTGCAGGAACACGCTGCTCGCCGGCTTCACGACGCTGCGCGATCTCGGCACCGAAGGCGCGGGGTTCGCAGATGTGTCGGTGAAGCGCGCGATCGACGAAGGACGCATTCCCGGCCCTCGCCTCTTCGTCGTCACGCGAGCGATCGTCGCAACCGCGAGCTATGGCCCAGGTCCCTCGGGTTTCGCGCCGAACTTCGAGCCGCCGAAAGGTGCGCAGGAAGCGAGCGGGATTCCCGAAGTCCTGCGCGCCGTGCGCGAACAAATCGGACATGGCGCAGATTGGGTGAAGGTCTATGCGGACTATGGCCGAGGAGGGAGTGCCGCGACACCGACGTTCTCGCTCGATGAATTGAAAGCGCTCGTCGAAGAAGCACACAGCGCAGGACGGCCTGTCGCTGCGCACGCAACGACACCGGAAGGAATGCGTCGCGCCGTCATGGCGGGCGTCGACACGATCGAGCATGGCTACGGCGGCACGGATGAAGTCTTCAAACTGATGGCGCAGCATGGCGTCGCGTTTCTGCCGACACTGACTGCCGAAGAGGCGTACTCCGAATACTTCAGCGGCTACAAGCGCGGCACGACGCCTTACACGCCGGGGATGAACAACGCGCTTCGCGCATTCAAGCTCGCGCTCGCGAACGGAGTAACGATCGGCAACGGCAGCGACGTCGGTGTATTCACGCACGGTGACAATGCGCGCGAGCTCGTCTGGATGGTGAAGGCCGGGATGACTCCCGCGCAGGCGCTGATGGCGGCAACGTCCGTCGATGCAAAGATCCTTCGGCACCAGGATCGTCTCGGCCGCGTGGCAACGGGCCTCCTCGCGGATCTCGTCGCGGTGACTGGCGACCCGACGCACGACATCGCCGCGGTAGGTCACGTCACGTTCGTGATGAAGGGTGGACAGGCGTTTGCTCAGCCGAAGCGATGAGGAGCAACGAAATGTGGCCCTTTCGTGATGGCCTCCGGCAACTCACTGAACTCCGTCATCCCGAGCGGGCGACGTCGCTGCGCGACGCGACTGAGTAAGAGAAACTCGCGGTGCTCGGGCCATCAGTTCCTTCTCCCCTCCGCGAGGGGAGAAGGGACTAGTCGGCTCAAACCCGCATGAACAGTGGAAGTTTCTTGGAAGCGAGAGCGAGGGACCCGGGTGTGTGGGAGGCGCGCGACATGATCTTCGTACCGCCCGCCCA
>CAZKID010000479.1:0-4152 GCA_964552405.1 uncultured Thermoanaerobaculia bacterium | reverse complement strand
GGTGTGAAGACGATCGCCGCTTTAAACAGCTGGATGGCGCTGAGGGCTCGCGGATGATCGTCTTCGTCGGGCTCGCGAAGCTGTCTTGCGAATTCTTCGCGGTAGTTTCCGAGCTCTTCGCTGAGAGCCCCATACTCGGAGGATGGCGACTGCCGCACGTCACGCGAAAACGAGAGGAACGCCTCGCCGTAACCGGTCATCGCCTGCAGAGTTTCCTCATTGAAGGCGAGTGCGATCGGATCCTTCAGCTTATGAGAGCCAGTGCCTCCATAGCTCTGAATGAGCCGCGGCGGCAATCCAAACCAGAACGTCCCGTCGCTTTGCGAGCGCACTTCGACAGGCGCAGACCACTGACCACCGTCGACACGGATGGAGGCCGTGCAGTGGGCGAGGCGGACAGGCACTGGCAGTTGATCGCGAACCGTCCTGCTCTCGACGATGCAGCGCACGTCGCGCGTCACGGTCGGAAGCGTTGCGACGACCTCCTGCTCGAGGAATCCCTTCTTCCAGACCTTGATCCGCACATCGATCGCGACAGGCTCGAGGACGACCGAAACCGTCGCGGGATTGACGGGACCGCGGCCGGAAGTTCCGGTGATCGTGATCGTCACGCTCGCCGGAGCGTTGCCCGCATGCGTGCCGCGCACGGCGAGCGTGCAGAATCCCGCGCGTTGCGTGAGTTGGACTTTGCTCGAGTCGGAAACGCTCCACGATGGCGTGACTTCAGCTGCTGCATCGACAACGGCGATTCCCTCGCGCCGGCGTGCCTGCGCGGTCACGACCATCTCGCTCTTCCCATCTCCACGAATCCGAACCCTGATCAGATCGACATCGATCCACAGTTCGCTCTTGCGTGAGTCGTCGCGCGGATTCGGGCTCGCGTTGTCGCGAGGCTGTGCAGGTGTCTCCGGAGGAACTGGAGGCGTGGCGACCTTTTCCGGAGGCCTCGGCGGCGGTGCTGCTGGAGGTGGAGGTGGAGGCGGTGGAGGCGGGACGAATCTCTCCGGTGGCGGCGGACGTCGTGGAACTGGTGCCACCAACGGCGGATTTCCGAGTGGCACGAGAGGGATCGAGGGGCGGCCTTTTCGTTTGCGCGCCAGCCACCATCCCGCTCCACCGAGTGCGCCTGCAGTGATGCCTGTTCCAATGATGAGGATCGGAATGAGCGGGATGTCGTCGCCGCCACGTTTGCCCGGCGAGCCGCCGGACGCTTGCGCCGCATCCTTGTTGAATGTCGCAGTCGCTGGCGCAGAGGTGAGCTGATGAACGGAATCACTCACTACGACCGTGACTGTGTGCTGGCCCTCCCGCACTCCCGAGAGCCGAAGGTCTGTTCCCGTGGCCGCCTGCCGTGCGCCATCGAAGGTCCAGGCGTAGTTGAGCGAAGCATCGGGACTCTGGCCTGTCGGCTGCGCGGAGCAGAGCACGACATCCGCAGCTTCGTTATTCGTCTGACAACTGATGAGGACTCCGAGGGTCGACGGCGGCGGTAGTGGTGGAGTGACTGCCGTATTGCAGACCGGCTCCGGCGCGTGCATGAGGGTCTGGTCGAGCGCCGCGAGGATTGCGCGCAATTGATCGAGGAATTCGGCCATACACATCGTCGTGACCGTGTAGCGGCCGCGTGCGAACGTAATGTGATAGACGGGAACTTCGGCCATGCCGTCGTTTCGTGCATGCGTGTGAACGAAGTTGGGGTTCTCGTCCTTGATGAAATAAGAAGCCTCGCCGAGGCCCGGACTCTCCAACTCGGTACAGAATGGTCGGCCCGCGTAGTAGTTCTGGAAATCTCTGCTCGTGAGGTAGTTCTTCTTCTCTGCATCGACAGTGCTTCTCGCGGCTTCGACGGAGTCGGCATAGAAGATCGAGATGACATTCAACTCGCTCCTTCCCGCGGGGCTGGCATACGTCACGCCGCAGTTGCGGCAAAAGTTGTACGCGACGTTTGCCGGTGCAGGAGATGCGGGAAGGAGATCGCAGAGTTTGGTTTTGACCGATTGCGCGCTCGCAACGTCGCTGAGGAAGACAGGGCCGGCGATTGCGAGGACGAGCAGCCACCGCAGCCATGGCGGCAGGATCGGGCGATACGGAGAACGGTGATGCGTCGTACGCATGCCGATGCCAATCGAGTGCGAAAGCTGTTAGGTGTTGCCGCGCCCTGAGGGGGCTCGTTCTCAACGGGATGCCGTGAATACTACATGAGCAAGCGAAGCGCCGGTGCGCTGATCAGTCGATGCGCCGCCAGAACACCACGTTCCCTTCCTCGAAATCCGGCCGGAAGTGTCGTTGCACCCAGGCCCACACGAGCGGAGCGCGCGTCGCGTTCGGAACTCCATCGATCATCGTCTTGCCGTCGTTTTCGGCCGGTACGAGCACGGCCCGTACGCGTGGATTTCCGGCAAGCCTGGCAATGACTTCCTTCTGACGTTCTTCCGTTTCATAGAACGGTACTTCGACCTGCCGGATCGGACAGTCGCGATCGAGGAGGAAATAGAGCGCTCCGCGATTCGTGAAGTCGAAGAACGTCTCGTTGGGGGTGAGCGTGGAGACATACTTGAGCGCGGAGCGGATGATCGCGGCATCTGCGGATGTGTAGAGAGCACCGTGCGCGCGCGGAAGCTCGCGAATCTCGACGACGCCGGGACTCATCGGACCCCTGATGCTCCGCACCATGTCGACGATGATGAGGTGGATCGTTGGCTGTGCGGCGATCGTGACGACGACCACGAGGATCGCGAACATAGCCCGGCGTAGCAGCGTGCGCCGCCGCAATCACGAGAGTCATGAGTGCGACGAGCAGCGGTGCGGTGAGTTGCGCCGCATAGGCGTGTTGCCGCTCCGCATAGGAGAGGCCGCAGGCGATGATCATCACGGCGACAACCGTAAGTGCGCCCTTGTGAGGGCCGAGATGCGAGGCTCGGCGTCCGGTACTGATCGAGATCGCAACTCCCAGCACGCACGCGCACCAGAGCAGGACGGACAGCGACGCGTTGTCGAAGATGCCGAGGAGGAAGTCGGGCGGAAACGCATGCTGCTTAAGAAGCGGCGGCGCGGCATACGGCATCATCGCGTAGACCGGCCCCAGCGTCGCCACTTCGAACAAGGTCGTTCGGATGAACGGGCCCGTGATGCCGGCGATGGTTAGACCGAGGAGAAGCGTGCCGCCGGCGATGATGCCCCCTCGAATGGCAGAGCGGACCGCCGTTCTTCGAATCGATGACGGCAGCCGCACAATCGCGGCGATCATCGCGACGGCGCTATAGAAACCGAAGTCGAGACTCGTCAGTCCCGCAAAGATGACGAGTATGGCGGCCCAGCGAAACCATCCGGGCTCGCGCCGGCGAACGGCACAGGCGAGTGCGGCGATTGCGAAGAAGGCGGGAGTCATACGAAATCCGCCGCCTGGCGTTCCCAGCGCCACGCCGAGAAAGTAGGCCAACAGGCCGGCGTCCGCCGATCCCGTCACGCCCGCCGCGATTGCGTAATCAGCGACCCAAACCATGCTGCCGATGACGCCTCGCGTCGACACTGCATGTCCGGCGGTTACGTCTCGCGTCTCGAGGATCAGAAAGTCGAGCAGCCCGTCCTGAATGAGCCCATGCGCCGGCATGATGTCGCGATACGGCCGTTCGCCGCGCAGCATCTCCGATGCAATCGTCAGGTTGTGTGAGTCTTCGAAGAGATCGGCGCGCACCAACCCTTCCGCTGTGAGCAGGCTGGTCGCATTGGCCAGACAGAGAATCGTTGCCGGATGAACGATCCATGCGATCGCCATGCGCATGCGCCGTCGTCGGGTGCCTGTCGCAGAAATCAGCCGTAGAGCGAATGGCGTGGCGAGGGTGATGACGAGTGACGGCCAGCCGGCGTGCCGCTTCGAATAGCCGAGATAGTGCGTCTGAAGCAGCAACGCGATTGGCGCCGCCGCGAAGTAGTGACCGAAGCGAAGTGGCCGCCCTCGCCTCACCAGCGGCAGCAGGACTCTCGTCGTCGCGACGAGCAACGCCGAGAAGATGACTCGTTGGGGGTGTGTCGCGCCTGTCGTCAGATCGTGCAGTGCCAGGAAGACGCTGAAAAAGGCCGGGATCAGAATCACGTCGCCGCGCTGGAACCCTTGCGGGATCCCGCGCAGTAGAAAACAAAGTGCCCCAAAGA
>CAZKID010000478.1:0-4154 GCA_964552405.1 uncultured Thermoanaerobaculia bacterium | reverse complement strand
GGCGATGATCTTCAGCGGTGGATTTGGCGTGTCGAGAAAGACGTCGTCACTGAATGCTCCCTTGGCCGGCGACCACGCCAACTTCGTCGAGAGACCCACACCCTGCTCACCGTCGGATGGAACGGTGAGCGTCGAAACCGGAATACTCACGCAGGTAAAGACGGCACGCACGCGGTTGCTGAAAAGCTCTGCGATGTAGACATTCCCTTGGGAATCCACAGTCAGCCCTGGCGGCACAGACAATCCAGCGGCCGTCGCCGCTCCGCCGTCACCGCTGAATTCCGTAGAGCCATTTCCTGCAACACTGGTGATGATTCCGCTGACCACCTTTCGTATCCGGCTGCCACTCAATTCCGCAATATAGAAATTCCCCGCGGAGTCCAAAGCTACACCTCGCGGCTGCGCAAGCCCCGCAGCAGTCGCCGGGCCACCGTCGCCGCGATCACCCGGAGGAAAGCTGCCGGCGACCGTCGTGATGGTTCCGGTCTCTGCCTGTACCTTCCGGATGCGGTGATTGTATTGATCCGCAATGTAGAGATTTCCTGCCGAATCGACGGCTACGGCACTGGGTCCACCGAGGCCTGCTGTCGTTGCTGGACCGCCATCGCCACTGAATTCTTCTGAACCATTGCCTGCTACAGTCGCAATGACTCCATTTTGTGCCGATACTTTTCGAATCCGGTTGTTGAGCGTGTCTGCAATGTAGAGATTTCCCTCTGCATCCAGAGTCACGCCATAAGGATCATAAAGTGCTGCACTGGTCGCAGGACCTCCGTCACCGCTGAATCCTCCCCGAACGCCGTCCGGTGTGGAACCGTTACCAGCGACTGTCGAAATGATTCCGGTTACGGCGGCTACTTTGCGAATGCGGTGGTTGCCAGTGTCGGCAATGTAAAGATTCCCCGCGGTGTCGATCGTCAAGCCTAAAGGGCCGGCGAGTTTCGCCGCCGTCGCTGAGCCCCCGTCCCCTTCGTACCCGATAGCGCCCTTACCGGCCACCGTCGTGATGATTCCGGTTCGTGCTGCCACTTTATGCACACGTGTGTAGTCCGCTACGTAAAGACTTCCGTCGGAGTCGAGAGCTACGCTGGAAGGGCCGTCAAGCTGGGCGGCGGTTGCCGGGCCTCCATCTCCCGTAAATCCCTCAGCACCGTTCCCGGCAACAGTCGTAATGACCGCATTCTCTATTGCGACCTTGCGGATGCGGTTGTTATAGAAATCCACGACGTAAACATTTCCACGAGGATCGACGGCCACACCGGTCGGGGCGCGCACGCCGGCCCCTGTCGCAGCGCCTCCGTCACCGGTAAGCTCAACAGAGCCGTTGCCAGCGATTGTGGTAATGATCCCGGTCTGTGCAGTCACTTTGCGGATGCGGCAATTAATAGAGTCGGCAATGTAAAGGTTCCCAGCGGCGTCGAGAGCCACGTCGTCGGGACGAAACAAGCTTGCCGCCGTTGCTGCACCGCCGTCACCGCTGAACCCTTGAATGCCATTCCTGGCGATCGTTGCAATCTTCCCGGTTCCGGCGTCAACTCTTCGTACGCGGGCATTTTCAAGATCAGCGATCAATAGATTTCCAGCGATATCGAGAGCCAGACCGTATGGACGAGAGAGTCCAGCCGTCGTGGCCGCTCCTCCGTCACCGCTGAATTCGAAAGAACCGTTGCCCGCAACGGTCGTGATAATGCCGGTATTGGAGTCCACCCGGCGAATTCTGGAGTTCTCGGAATCTGCGATATAGAGATTTCCGGTAACGTCCAGCGCTAGACGAATTGGAGCGTTAAGACCAGCGCCGGTTGCTGGGCCGTGGTCACCACTGAACTCGCCTGAGCCATTGCCTGCAATTGTGGTGATGATCCCATTGACTACTTTTCGGATCCGATTTCGACTGGCAACATAAAGGGCACCACCAGCGTCTACGGCCACAGCCTGAGGATATTCGATTGCAGCAGCCGTCGCCGCGCCACCATCGCCGGTAATACCACGTGCGCCGTTGCCCACCACAGTCGTAATGAGCCCGTTCCTCACCGTCACTCTTCGAATGCGATGGTTGTAAGTATCCGCAATATAGAGATTGCCTTCACTGTCGACTGCCACTTTTGATGGGCCGTAGAGTCCAGCTACCGTTGCCGGACGCCCATCATCGGTCCCTCCGCCGGCAATGGTCACAATCGATTGTGCTGACATAGGGGCGTAGGCAGCGAATGCGAAAAGAGTCACAATCGCTCGCTTCAACGTGCTGCGTTTCTCTACGAGCCCGGGAATCAACAGTCGCTGTCATCCTCAGGGCGACCACGTCACCCGCACCACGATCTCCCGGTCCTCTGACGGCAGCGGTGCGTGGAAGCTGTTGTAGGGTTGAATGTAGGCGTACTTCCGATCGAGCAGATTGAACACGCCGGCGCCGACGCGCAGCTTCGTCCCTGCGATGTGGTGACTGAAATAGAGATTCGCGAGTGGCGTCGAGCCGATGCGATGCGGAGTCCCGGCATCCGATTCCCCTGCGCTCGTGTAGCCATAGCGCTGTCCGAGCCAGACCACAGACGGATTCACGCGCACGTCTCCGACCTTGAAGCTCGCCGCCATCGCCAGCTTTCGCGGTGAGAAGCCCAGCAGGTAGTTGCCTGCAGACGTGTTGTAGTCGGGCACTCGATTGTCGTTCGCGCGGTAGTAGGAGTAACTCGTCGTCAGATAGCCCCACGAGCTGCGCACGCGATATTCGAGCTCGAGTCCGCGCGTGCCTGTGCGCGGGAAGTTGACGTAACCCTCCTGATCCGTGTCGCTATTGACGAAGTAGACGATCGGATTGTGGATCTTCGTATCGAACACATTGCCGGTGATGATCATCTGCTCGTTGAGCTGATAGCCAGCCTCGAGCTCGTACGCCGTCGTCTTCTCGGGCCGGATGTCGTTGTTCGCGCTGAGGCGGATGTTCTCGATGCCCGGCGCGCGGAACGCACGGCTCGCAAGCGCTTTGAAGTGCATCCGGCCCAGCACGCGCGTCATCGCGAGACGCGGCACGAACGACGAGCCAAAGGCGGAGTGATGTTCATAGCGCGCGCCCGCGGTGAACTTGCCGACGGACGTCGAGAAGATCGCCTGCGAGAAGACCGCGAGGTTCTGATAGTTGATCGATTCCTTGCCGTTCGGAAAGAGGTCGGCGGCGGTCTGTGCATCCGCCTTGGCGTGATCCTGGAAGTACGAAACGCCGGACAGCACATTGAGCGCGCCACTCGGCTCGTATTCGAGCGTCACATCGCCCTGCGCGCGGTCGACGCTCTTGTCATAGAAGAAGAACTCGTCGTGCTCCTTCCATGGCGTCTGATGGCGGAACGAGAAACGTGGCGTGAGCACGAGATGATCGCTGAGCGCATGCACCAGCGCCGCCTCGGCGTACCAGGAGTTGAAATCGAGCGAGGTCGGACGCGGAAGGTTCTCGCCGAACTGATCGCGCTCGGTCGAGCGGTAGTGCTCCGCGGTGAAGCGCGTCTTGAAGTTGCTGAGCGCGAAGCGGACGTCGACGAGACGCTCGTCGAGATCCGAGTTGTAGCGCATGTTGTACGTGTCGCCATTGAAGTCGGTGAAGTCGCGCGTGCTGCGGCGTCCGTCGGAGATCGAGGCGATGCCGCTGTAACTCATCGCGCCGGAGACCGCTCCATATCCGACATCGGCGCGCGAGTGCATGCCGAGGCCGCCGTTGAAGCCATGGAGGAGGGAGACATTCAGGCCGCCGAGTTTCGCGGCGCTCTTCGTGATCAGGTTGATGACGCCTAACTCGGCGTTGCCGCCGTAGATCGCGGAACCGGGCCCGCGCACGATCTCGATGTGATCGAGCTGGCTGAGCGGAAAGCGATTGCCGAACTGCAGCGTCGAGTAGAGCGCCTCGTTCATCTCCTCGCCGTCGAGCAGCAGGAGGATTTTTCCTTCATGTCCCCAGTTGCCGCGCATCGCGGCACCGACGACACCTTGCACGTCGACGCCGAAGTCGAAGCCGGGCACGAGCCGCAGCAGATCGATCAGATCGCGCGCCCCCGAGTTTCGAATCCCCTCCCCGGTGATCACCGTGACCATGCCAGGCGCTTCGCGCAAACCCTGCTCTTTCCTTGAACCGAACTGGGACTCCGTCGCCAGCCATTCCCCCAGCCTCACGG
>CAZKID010000477.1:0-4155 GCA_964552405.1 uncultured Thermoanaerobaculia bacterium | reverse complement strand
CTCAAGCTTGAAAGCGGCGAGACGATCAAGGATTTCGCGATCTCATACGTCACCGCTGCCTTCGTCGCGCTCGCCGCCGCGATCGTCTTCGGAGGCTGGGGCATCGCGATTCCGTATGCCGTCGTGGCGCCGCTGGCGATCGTGAACCTCGTGTACGACGCGCGCAACAAGAGTCGCGAGTTGCTGCCCGAAATCACCGGCCCCATCGCGATGGCGAGCAGCGCCGCCGCGATCGCGATCGCCGGCGGACTCTCGCTGCGTGTTGCGTTCGTGCTGATGACGCTCGTGATCCTGCGCGGACTGCCCGCGGTCATCTATGTCCGCACGCTGCTCGTGCGCGCGCATGGCAGGACGGCGTCGAACATCGCGCCGCTCGCGATGCACGTCGCCGCCATGATGATCGCCGCGATCCTCGGCCACTTCGTCGCAGTGTTCATGCTGACCGCATTGCTCGTGCGCGCGCTGTATGGACTGACGCATCCCGTGCCGCCCGCGAAGAAGATCGGGTGGCGGGAGATGGGATTCGGCGCCGTGTACGCGATCGCTTGCGGGGCGGTGTAGGACACTTACTCCCACCGGGCCAGAAACAGGTTCGTCTCATGGCTCGCCGGGTTCGCGCGATTGCTTGCCCAGACGAGCCACTTGCCATCGGGACTGAACATCGGGAACCCATCGAAGCCCGGCGCGGTCGTGATCTGCTCCGCCTCGCCGCCTTCCCTCGGAATCAGGAAGATGTTGAACTCTCGCCCCTTCGGATCGCCGGCGTTCGAGGCGTAGATGATCTTCTTCCCATCCGGCGTGAAGTACGGGCAGAAGTTCGCCGCGCCGTTGTGCGTGATCTGCCGCTGATTCGTCCCGTCGGCGTTCATCACGAAGAGCTCCATGGTCGTCGGCTTCACGAGATTCTTCGCGAGCAGTGCGCGATAGTCGTCGAGCGCCTGTCCGGTAGGCCGCCCGGCACGCCAGACGATCTCCGTGCAATCCGCGTTGTAGAACGCACCGCCATCGTAGCCCGGCGTATTGGTCAACCTCTTGACCTTTCCGCTCTCGTCCATTTCATAGAGATCGAGATCGCCGTCGCGCGTGGATGTGAAGACGAACTTCCCACCCTTATGGCACCACGTGGCCTCGGCGTCGTAGCCCTCGGTGTTCGTGAGGCGGCGCATTCCGGAGCCATCGGGGTTCGCTTCCCAGATGTCGTACGTCGGATAGACGGCCCAGACATAACCCTGCGAGTGATCGGGCGGCGGAGGACACTCCGCGCCTCCCGTCTCGGTCGTCGCGTAGAGAATCTTGTCGCCCTGCGGATAGCGGAAATAGCCGCACGTCGTGCGTCCCTTGCCGCTCGAGATCCGCTTCGACTCGCCGGTCGTGAGATCGAGGATGAACTCCTGATCGCAGCCTCCAGCCTCGACGAAGCCCTGATAGATCAGCTTCTTTCCGTCGGGACTCCAATACGCTTCGGCGTTCTGTCCGCCGAACGTGAGCTGGCGGATGTCCTTCAGATGCCGCTCGCCATCGAACGTTTTCTCGAACGGCTTGCCGGCGTGAAGGACAGGCGAGGGCGCCTGTCCTCCACTTCTCGCTCCCAGCGTCGGGCGCAGCTTCACACGCTCCTTGTTGCGAATCACGACAACGTCGATCGTGTCGCCCGGCTTGTGATCCTGCAGCGCGTACGTCATGTCATAAAGGTTCTCGATGCGGGTGGCGGCCATCTCGACGATCTTGTCGCCACCCTTGATCCCGGCTTTCTCGGCGGGGCTGCCGGGTCTAACATCCGACAGCAGCACGCCGCCCTCGGTCGCCTCCATGGCGCGATAGTCGGGAACGGTGCCGAGGTAGGCGCCGTAGCCGCGGCTGTCGCCCTGCATGGCTGGCGCGGCAGTCGTGCGCGCGTAATGCGGCGTGAGGTCGCCCTTCGCCAGTGCGGCGACGAGCGACGCCGTTGCCGCCACCGCCTTCTCCGCTCCCGCGTAATTCAGAAACTCCGCCTTGTCCTCCGGCGTGTGATAGCGCTCGTGCGCGCCGGTGAAGAAGTGGATGACCGGCACGTGCGCGGCGTAGAAGCTCGTCTGATCGGACGGGCCGTAGCCGTCGCCGCTCGACTTGATGGTCAACGTATTGACCGTCGCGATCTGCTCGATCGCCGCCTTCCACTCCGGCGCCGATTCCGATCCGAACGCGACGAGGGTGTCATCCTTCATCGCACCGATCATGTCGAGGTTCACCATCGCCACGATGTGCTCCATCGGGTAGTGATCGACGAAATACGCGGAGCCCGCAAGCCCGCTCTCTTCGCCGGAGAAAAGCGCGAAGAGCACCGTTCGATGATTGGCGGCTTTCGCCAACTGTGCTTTCAAGCGCGCGGCCGCCTGCAGCACGCCTGTCGTTCCTGACGCGTTGTCGTCGGCGCCGGGATGGATCGCATGCTCGTTCGGCTTCATCGAGCCCTCGCCGCCGTAGCCGAGGTGATCGTAGTGGGCGCCGAGGACGATGATGTCGTGGGCGAGTGCGCCTTTGCCGGGAATCACGCCCGCGTAATTCGCGGTGTCAGCATACGTTGCCTTCACATCGACGTGGCCATCGATGCGCTGCTCGAGCGCGCGCGAGCGCGGCTTCAGATCGTGATCGACATCTTTCTGCCACTGCTCCAGATCCGCACCGAGCCATTTCTGCGCGATCGAGGTCTTCACCTGAATCACGGGAATGCCGGCAGGACTCTGCGGACCGTCGTTCTTCAACGCGGGAATGCCGTCGCGCTTCTCATCCTGCAATGGACCGGTCGCGAAGATCACGGCAACGGCACCGCGCTCGCGTGCCTGCAGGACTTTGTAGCGCATCGCCGACCAGCGGCTCGGCTTGCGGCCATCGAACGGCGAGTTGTCGTCCTTCTCCTGCGGCTCGTAGCGAAGGATGAGCGCGACCTTGCCTTTGAGATCGAGGCCGGCGAAGTCGTCGTAGTTCAACGGCGGCGCGGAGATTCCGTAGCCTGCGAAGACGATCGGCGCGTGAATTTCAGCAGAGCTCGAGAATCCCAGCGGCGTCCAGTCATCGTTCGTCAGACCTTCGATGTGATTCGCCGCTCCGAGCTCCACACCGATTTTCACAGGAAACGATTGCGCGAACTTGCCATTGAATGCCGGCTGGAGGCCGAGGCCTTTGAGCCGCGACTCGATGTAGTCGCCCGCGAGCACGATTCCCTTCGTACCGAGGCCGCGGCCTTCCATGTTCGGCGCGGCGAGCGTGCGGACATCCTGTTCGAACGTCTGCGCGAAGAGCGGAGTGGCGAAGAGGAGCAGGAGCAGGCAGCGCTTCATACGCGCAGTTTATGCTGGCCCCGTGTAACCGGAGATCTGGCGCTTCGCGCCAGGATGAACTTCGGGATACGATTCGCCGCCATGCCAGGCCCGATTACTGAATTCATCAAGCACCACTACCGCCACTTCAACGCCGCCGCGCTCGTCTCCGCGGCCGAGGACTACAACAAGTACCTCGCATCCGGAAACAAGATGCTGATGACGATCGCCGGCGCGATGTCGACCGCGGAGCTCGGGATCTCGCTCGCGGAGATGATCCGCCAGGACAAAGTGCACGCGATCAGCTGCACCGGCGCGAACCTCGAGGAAGACATCTTCAACCTCGTCGCGCACGATCACTATGAGCGCGTGCCGCACTATCGCCAGCTCTCGCCGGCGGAGGAGCAGGGGCTGCTCGAGCGGCACATGAATCGCGTGACCGATACGTGCATCCCCGAGGGCGAGGCGATGCGCCGCATCGAGTCGGCGGTGCTGAAGCACTGGATGGAGAAGGATCAGGCGGGCAAGCGTCTCTTCCCGCACGAGTTCATGTACGAGATCCTGCGCGACGGCTCGATCTCGCAGTACTACCAGATCGATCCGAAGCACTCCTGGATGATCGCCGCGGCGGAGAAGAACCTGCCGATGTTCGTTCCCGGGTGGGAAGACTCGACGCTCGGCAACATGTACTCCGGCCACTGCATCACAGGCGATGTGAAGAACGTGCATACCGTGCGCACCGGCATCGAGTACATGATGTCGCTCGCCGAGTACTACACGAACACGTCGGTCGACGGAAAGACGATCGGCTTCTTCCAGATCGGCGGCGGCATCGCGGGCGACTTCCCGATCTGCGTCG
>CAZKID010000476.1:0-4206 GCA_964552405.1 uncultured Thermoanaerobaculia bacterium | reverse complement strand
GACGAACGCCTGATCGTACAGACCGATTTCACGGCTGGTCGGATCACCGGAGTCATAGCCGGCGAACGCACCGAGCTTGTAGATGAGCCGGTCGGTTTGCGGACCGTGATTGTTGGGGAGCACGGGGAGATCTCTGGCGAGGACCACGAAATGCCGATCGCCGCTGTGCCGGTCGCGATTGCTGTCGTCATCGTTGTCGTTCTGAGCATCGTTATCCCAGTGGCGAGCATCCGAGCGCGCGATGCGCGTGACCGTCATCGTCTCGGTTCCCCCGGTGAGCTGCCACAAGAGCTCGTTGCCGCCGCCCAGTGGATCGGTGGGACTCGGTGCCTTCTCAGGTTTGAGCGTGTTCTTGAATTCGATGCGGTACACGACCTCGTCCTGGAGGCTCTTGCCGATGGCGATGTGGAACTGATAGCGGTAGCCGTTGCAGGCGCGCAAACCCTGGTTGCCCTGGCCCGGCTCGTGGAGCGGGTTGAAGTCCATGATCAGGTACAGCTTGTCGTGCGTGCTGGGCGTCACCCACGCAAACGTGTCGGTGTTGTCGGCGCAAGGCTCGTTGAGCACCGACAGCGCCTCACGATGGCTGGAAGCGAAGGCCGGAGCTGAGAACGCAATCGCTCCGATCAAGAGTAGGACACCGCGTAGAGACAGAGATTTCCTGGACATATTTTCTCCTCCGAAGTTCTGGAGCAGAACCCGAGCTCCGTGGGCGGCCGGTGCTGTTCCGCTTTTCCCAAAGTTACCGGCAGCGGAAACGCTCCGTGCCGTTGTATGTCACTAGCTACGCGCGATGTTGCAAAGCGGATTGGTCGGGGGGAGGCAGCGGGCAGCAGACAGCAGACAGCAGACAGCAGGATTCTTTTGGTTGTCCCTGCTGTCTGCTGCCTGCTGTCTGCTGTCTGCCGCTATCATCCCCCCATGCTTCCTGAACAATCATTCGACGGCCGCACCGGCATCATCACAGGCGGGGCGACTGGCATCGGCCTCGGCATCGCTCGTGAGCTCGTGCGTCTCGGTGCGCGCGTCGTCATCGCGAGCCGCAAAGAAGAGAACTTGAAGCAGGCGGTCGAAGAGCTCGGTGAGCGCGCTTCGTACTTCGTGTTTGATGTGCGCGACGCCGAAGCGGCGGAGCGGTTGGCGGCGAAGGTCGAAGGGGAGTTTGGCCGTATCGACTTTCTCGTCAACAACGCCGCGGGCAATTTCGTCGTCCCCTCCGAGCAGCTCTCCGTGAACGGCTGGAACGCGGTGATCGGGATCGTGCTGAACGGGACGTTCTACTGCACGAGTGCGATCGGCAAGCGGATGATCGCGAAGGGCGGCGGCTCGATCCTCAACATCATTGCGAACTACGCCTGGACTGGCGCGCCGGGTGTCATTCATTCCGCGAGCGCGAAGGCGGGAGTCCTGGCGATGACGCGCACGCTCGCCGTCGAGTGGGCGCGTCACAACATCCGCGTCAACGCGATGGCGCCCGGACCTGTCCATACGGAAGGCGCGTCGAAGCGGCTGTTTCCCGACGAGAAGATCGAAGAAGGCATTCGCCGCACGATTCCGATCGGCCGTTTCGCGAATCTCGAAGAGGTTGCGAATGCCGCCGCGTATCTGCTGTCGGACTTCGCGTCGTATGTGACGGGCGAGTCGTTCGTGATCGATGGCGGGCAGTGGCTCGGCGGTGCCGATTACTGGAATCGCGCCATGCGGGAGTGATGCAGCGTTCAGTTAGGCTGCGTCAGATAGTCGACGGCTACATTGGCCAGCGCGCGCACTCCGAGCAGCAGTCCCGACTCGTCCACAAAAAACCTCGGCGAGTGATTCGACGCTGCTTCTTCCGCCGTCTGATCCTTCGGCCGCGTGCCGAGCCAGAAAAAGAGGCCGGGCACTTTCTGTTGATAGAACGAGAAGTCTTCCGCGCCGAGCGTCGCGTTGACGACCTGCGTGTTGCCCGCCGCGACGCGTGAAAGCGTTGGCGCGATCTTCTCTGTCAGCGCGGGATCGTTGAACGTGATCGGGTACCCGGTCGTGATCGCGACGTCCGCCGTCGCGCCGCCGCTCTTCGCGATTTCTTCCGCGGTCCGCCTGATGCGGTTGTGGATCTCCTCGCGCATCTTCGCGTCGAGTGAGCGGATCGTGCCGATCATCTCGACTTCATCGGGAATGATGTTGTTGCGCACGCCGCCGTGAATCGCACCGACGGTCACGATCGACGGCGCGATCGACGAGTCGACCTGGCGGCTCGGAATCGTCTGCAGACCGAGGACGATCTGCGACGCGATCACGATCGGATCGACGCCGAGCCACGGATATGCGCCGTGTGTCTGCTTGCCGTGCACCTTGATGGTGAACGAGTCGACGGCGGCCATCATCGAACCGGGCCGGTATGTGATCTGTCCGACGGGATAGCGCGAAGTGACGTGCAGTCCGAAGACGGCCTCGACCTTCGGGTGATCGAGCGCGCCTTCCTTCACCATCAACTCCGCGCCCCCTTCCTCTCCTTCCGGCGCTCCTTCTTCCGCAGGCTGGAAGAGAAAGACGATCGTGCCCGGCAGCGATTCGCGCAGGCCCGCGAGCACTTCCGCGACACCGAGGAGAATTGCGACGTGCGCGTCGTGTCCGCAGGCGTGCATGACGCCGGCATCCTGTCCGTTGTACGTCGTGCGCACGGTCGATTTGAAAGGAACGTCGACTTGTTCGACGACGGGAAGCGCATCCATGTCCGCGCGCAGCGCGACGACGCGGCCCGGCTTGCCGCCTTTGAGAATGCCGACGACGCCCGTGTGTGCGATCGGTGTGCGCACGTCGATCTTCAATTCGCGGAGACGATCCGCGACGAGTTTCGACGTGCGGGTCTCGCGATTGCCGAGCTCCGGATGCTGGTGAATGTCGCGTCGTGTCTCGATGACGCGCTGTTCGACCTTCGCGGCGGCGGTGTCGATCTGTTGGGAGAGTGTCATGGACAGGCAGCAGACAGCGGACAGCAGACAGCAGGCCATCGAGTCTCCTTGCGGCGCAGTATGCAGCATCCCGCTACCTGCTGCCTGCTGTCTGCTGTCTGCTGCCTGCCGCCCGTCACGCCTTCGCCGACGCGTTCAACTCTTCCGCCCGCTCGATCAGCTCCTGAAACCACTCCGCGAAGTTCGGCTCGTCGCGATCCATTGCCTCGGCCTTCACGCGCGTCGCCATCGCGATGAATTGATCGATGAACGTGCGCAGCTCCTCGCTGTTGCCGAGGAGCATCAGCGTCGATGACTGGTTCTCGAGCGCGGTGAGCGCCTGCACAGCCTGCGAGTATTCGCCGCTGAAGTATGCGAAATTCGCCCGCGAGTCGTCGGAGGTCATGGCTTCGTCTGCTGCGAACTCTGCGCCAGTGCGCTCAGTTCGCTGATCGATCGTAGCGCACCTCCGCGCATCACGTACGTCAGCTTGCGAAAGTTCGCGACATCGGCCGACGGGTCGGCGCCGAGCAGCAGGAGATCGGCTTCCTTTCCCTGTTCGATCGTGCCGGTGACGTCGTTCATGTGCATCGCCTTCGCGGCGATCGCCGTGGAGGAGACGATGACCTGCATCGGCGTCATGCCGGAGGATTGCATCGCCTCCATCTCCGCGTACATCGCGGGACCATGCAGCGTGAGTGGATTGCCGGCGTCGGTGCCGCTCGCGATCGGAATCCCGGCCGCGACGAGCTTCTTCAGGTTCTCGCGCGAAACGCGCTCGGACTTCTCGGCGCGCGCCGTGGCACGCGCGACGCGCTGAGCCATATCGATGTTCGTCACGACGGTCGCCGTCTCGTTCACCTTCGCAATCGTCGCCGGATCGATGCAGTGATTCGGGTCGTCGATCGCCGGCGCCTTCTGCTCGGCCACGCCGCGGAACATGTTGAGATAGCCGCGAAGCACGGTCAGCGTCGGGATGAGAATCGTGCCGTTCTTCTTCGCCAGCGCGATGAACTCGTCGTCGACCGGCAGATCTTCGACGCTGTGTACGAGCACGGTTGCACCAGCGCGCAACGCGCCCTTCGCTTCAACGAGTCCGGTTGCATGCACGATGAGCGGTACGTTGAGCTTGACCGCTTCCGCGCCGGCGGCGGAAACCCAGGGCTCCGCCTTGTCGACCGGCAGGTCGGGGCTCAGCAACCACGCAACCTTGATCCCGTTCGAACCCTGCCAAAGTAGAAAGCCCACGCCGCCCCAGCCCCCTCCCAGAACC
>CAZKID010000475.1:0-4222 GCA_964552405.1 uncultured Thermoanaerobaculia bacterium | reverse complement strand
CCTCCCGGCATAGCCCCAATGCGCTTCCGCGCCGATCTAAACAGCACAATTTCGCAGCTCTGGGCTGGATCTCGCGATCGACAACACGAACAACGATCTTTGGGCCGCGAGGGGCTACGGTGTCTCGCTTTACGACCGCAGCGTCGATCCTCCACGGCTCGTGACTTCGATTCCCGTCGCCGGCACGACACGCGTCATCCGCCTTGCCAATGGCATCGCCTACGCGGGCAGCGGCTCGTCGATCGCGTTCATCCGCAAGACAGGCAACACGCTGCAGGTGTTCAAGACGATCGACGCCGGCGGCACAGTCAATGACCTCGTCGTCACGCCGCTTTCGATCTTCGCAGCGACGTCGAATGGTCTGCAGCAAATTGACCTGCTCACGTTCACGAAGCAGACGATCACGACCTCGAACCCGAACGTTCAGTCGCTGGCATTCGACAACATTCAAACGCTCTACGCCGCCGATACCGACAGCAGCGTGGACGTCTTCGCGATCGTTGGACTGCTCGTTCAATCGACCGGAGCGCTGATCCGCGTCCCGAGCTCCGAAATCCTCCGGCTCAACAACGGCCGCGTCTACGTTTCCGACAGGCTTCAGTCGACCGCCATCTTCACGGCAAGCGGGACGAAGCTGACTACGGCCAACGCTCCTTTTACGGCACTCACCGCGCTCTCCGGCGACGTCGTCTGGATCGGCACGAACGATACGCGCGTTCACGCCGTCGACTTCTCGACGGCCGGCACACCCATCGAAGTCTTCGAGCAATCCGTAACGACCGCCGGTGGATCGATCAACCGCATCTCCTCGATTGTCCGCGCGGGCAACCGCCTCTACGCGGGTGGTGGAGATCTCGGTCTCCTGACCTGGGACATCACAGGATTCGGATCGCCATATCCCATCCACAGCTACAACGACGCTCCCGCAACTTCGATCGTCGCGCACAGCGATGCCCTCTACGTGTCGCGCGCGACCGGGATTTACGAATACAAGATGGCGAGTTCCGGATCATTGACCGAGGCGAGACATTGGGACAACAGGACGCACACCGTGTGGGATGCATCATCGAGCGCGCTGCTGCTGACGACGACGGGTACCACCGCGATCGTCTGGACGCTCGACTCGACCACCCCGACCGCGCTCTTCACGATCCCGTTCGGCGTCTCCGCCGACGCCGCAGTCATGAGCGGCACCACGATTCACGTGTTGAGCAGTAAGTCGCTCTTCACGACGAACTTCGGCGTGACACCACCCGTGGTCACGCAAGTGAACCTGCAAGGGATGAAGCCCTCATGGATGGCTCGCGCAGGGACCTCGATCGCACTGGCGGAGGAGACGGCGAGCGGTACCACGGTGATCCGGCTATTGACGAACGGAACGCTCGGCACAGCCGTGGAAGTCGCGGGAGTACCGCCGGCGGGCATCACGGCGAACGGCTCCACGGTCGCACTCTTCACGTTCGCCGGTCTCACGCTCGTCGATTTCAGTACGTCCCCCGCCACCGTCTCGACGATCCCGAATTCCACGAGCGCAGTCGCCTTGCCCCAGGACCTCTCCTTCAGCGGCTCGACACTGCTCGAAATGACGGACACCTCGGTCGTGGCGTGGAACACGACGACCCGCACGATGCTGCGCAAGTTCGTCGTGCCCTCGCAACCCATCGCCATTCATGGCGGCGACGATTCCCAACGCTCGATTGCAGCCGTGGCAACCGCGTCGGGTGAGGCACTGATCACGCTCAACTCGCCGACCCCGACACCATCTCTGTTCGCCGCGCCGTCCGGCAACTCGTATTACAAGAAAGCTTCGATGGGCGCGAAGCGGATGCTGCTCTTCGACGGCCGCGCCGCCGACATCTTCGAGATCGCGTCGGCGCCGCGCTGGAGCGGATCGATCCGTGCCGGCGGGCTGCTCGATGTCGCGGCGTCCGACACCGCGTTCTATTCGCTGACGAGCGGCGGCACGGTCGCCGCCTACTCGATCGACGGAACACAACTGGCGACGACGATCGTGAGCGAGGGCTCGGACTCCATTCCGCTCTCGATCCGCACAGTCGGCGGTGTGCCCTGGGTTTCGCTCTCCGCCGGCTGCCTAACCACGGGCTGCATCAAGAAGACGTACGTCCTCGACCCGAAGACGCTCGCGATCACAGCCACGATGACGGGCGGAGTCACCGACACTTCGCTCAGCGGAACGACCGCGTACGTCCTCACGGACATGCCGCCCGAGATTCGCGTGATCAATGTCGCGAGCCCGGCACAGCCGAACATCCTGCGCTCGCGCACGGTCGAAGGGACGATTCCGGCGACCTCTATCGCGCAGTCGAACGGAACGATCTACGTGACTGGCGACAAGCTCTACCTCTATAGCGAGTCCTCGCTCACTGGCGGCAGCCAGCCACCCCCGTATTCGAACGACCCGACGGCGCTGATGCGCGTGGCCGGCAATTGTGGCGTCCTCGGGGGCCGCACCTTCGGTCCGCTGCTCTATTCGCTGCCCGCCTTCGCGGCGCAGGCCGCGCAGCCGGTGCCGGCACCAGTGCAGTCCTTCGCCACGCAAAACGGCATGGTGTTCATCGTCACCGATGACTCGCTGGAGATATGGTCAGCTACGCCTCTGCCCTCGCCAGCGAGGCGCCGGACGGCACGATGAAAATCACCAGCAGCAACGACGACAACGCCTATCGCATCACGTTAGCCGACCCACCGCTTCACATTCTCGATATCGAGATGCTGGGCGAGTTGCAGAACGCACTGGCGAACGTCAGGAACGACCGTCACTGCCTGATCATCGATGCGCAGGGAGAGAAGGCCTTCTCCGCGGGGGCGAGCGTGCAGGACCACATCGGCGATCGCGTCATCGAGATGCTGCGCCGCTTTCACGACTGCTTCCGCATGCTCGCGCGGCTCAAGCTCACGACGGTGGCGCTCGTGCGGGGTGCAGCGCTTGGTGGAGGGTGCGAGCTCGCGATGGGTTGCGATCTCATCCTCGCCTCCGACCGCGCCCGCTTCGGCCAGCCCGAAATCAACCTCGGCGTCTTTCCGCCTGTCGCCGCCTATCAGCTTTCGCATCACATCGCGGAGCGGCGCGGACTCGAACTGCTGCTGACCGGCGATCCCATCGATGCGGCAACGGCGGAGCGCATCGGACTCATCAATGCGGTATTTCCCGTCGCCGAGTTCGATGCGAAAGCGAACGACTGGCTCGCGCGACTCTACCGGCACAGCCCGTCGTCGCTCCGGTTCGCGAAGAAGGCGTTCCGGCTCTCACAAAACTTCGATTTCGAAGAACGGCTGGCGCGCGTCGAGCGGATGTATCTCGAGGAGCTGATGAAGAGCGAGGACGCGAACGAGGGATTGGCCGCGTTCATCGAGAAGCGGAAGGCGGTGTGGAAGGGGCGTTAGGCACTGGGCACTGCCCAAAGAACTACTCCTTCTGTTCGTCGAACGTAACGGTCGTATTCGCGTCGATCTTGACCATCATCTTTCCCGACGGCTGCGAGAGGGTCTGGAAGGTCGCGATCACGACGACGCCTGACGTCTTGCCGTCGCAGCCGACTGGCATCGGCCGCACGACCTTGAGCTCGCCAAACTGACGCGCGATCGTCTTCCCCTTGTCATCGACCCACTCGAAGGGCGGCGCGCTCTTGGCGGTGATCGCTTTGGCCAGATCCTGTGCTTCCTGGAACGTCAGCTTTCCAGTCAGCAAGGTCACGATCTGCTTGGCTGCACCTTCGCTGCGGCTGAGGAACTTGTTCACACAAACCGCAGCCGATGCGGGCAGCGCGACGATGGACGCGACAAAGGCGAAGACGGCGAAATTGCGAACGAGCTTCATGGTCTACCCCGGACTTGTTGGACCTGTATCGCTCATTAGAACGCGAATTGTGACATCTGTCATCCCACAGTCCTGACTTCGTGCAGCGGCGAGCGGCTCGTGACGTCCCTACGATTGGGTATCATGCACTCCCGACTACGCGTCCAAAAGGAAGATTCAATGTCCGACGCCGAGAGCCGGCGCGCCGATCTGAGTGCGCTGCGCATTCATCGAGAAGAAGAAAAATCCCCCGGAACCGGTCCCGCGATCGGCAGGATCATCGTCTGGATCATCGTGTTGGCAATCGCAGGCGGGCTCGGCTGGACCAGTTATCAAAAATGGATCGTGCCGCGCAAAGCCCTCCTCCCAGAAACGCTCGTCCCGAAACCCGACGTCAAACTGGGG
>CAZKID010000474.1:0-4226 GCA_964552405.1 uncultured Thermoanaerobaculia bacterium | reverse complement strand
GTGAGGACGACCTGGTCCTAGGTCGGGGTGAGCGAGTGGCGGCCGAAGGGCTTGCGGCGCGTCGGCAATTCGTAGAGCCAAATGCCGAGCGGGAAGAGATCGGTGCGGCCATCGACCGGCGCTCCCAGCGCCTGCTCTGGCGCCATGTAATTCGGCGTTCCGAGGAACTGACCCGTCGACGTGAGGTTGGCAGCGCCGGTCGCGATCTTCGCAATCCCGAAGTCGGTGATCTTCGCGCGCATGCCCTCGACGAGAATGATGTTCGCCGGTTTCACATCGCGATGCACGATCCCCTTCGCATGAGCGAAGTCGAGCGCCTCGGCCACCTGCGCGACGATGTCACCGATCTGTTCGAACGACAGCGCACGCCCCTGTTGCAGAACTTCTTTCAGGTTCTGACCTTCGACGTACTCCATCGCGATGAACGAGACGTTCGATCCGTCGTCCTGCCCGATGTCGTGCACCGTGACGATCGATGGGTGATTGAGGATTCCAGCGGCCTGAGCCTCGCGGATGAAGCGCTGTTGAAACTCGCGCGTTTCGTCGTCATCCGAATGGGCGGAGACACGAATGGTCTTCAACGCAACGAGACGTCCGATGAGCGGATCTTTCGCAAGGTAGACGATTCCCATCGCTCCCTTGCCGAGCTCGCGAACCACCTCATAGCGACCGAGTTTCAAGACCCCATCACCGCGGCGGGCTGCCGTGCGCTTTTCTTCCGCTTCGGCATCCAACGGAGTTTCATGAGCCGTCAATGATATCTCCTGCGGGTTCGCCGCGCCCGGTCCAACATTTTAAATTATGATCTCCGCCGCGTTTACAGAATCCTCTACGAGGTCAAATTCCTTATGAAGGTCTACTCTGGCTCGGAAATCCGCAACGTGGCGGTGGTGGGTCACAACGACACGGGAAAAACGACACTCGTTTCGCAGCTGCTGTTCAACACAGGCGCTACGACGCGACTCGGGCGAATCGAAGACGGCACCACCACGACCGACTTCGATCCCGATGAAATCGATCGAAAACATTCGATCTCGGCGGCCTTCGCCTACGTCGAATGGAAAAATACGAAGATCAATCTCCTCGACACGCCCGGCTTCGGCATCTTCATGATGGAAGCGAAGTCGGCACTGCGCGTCGCGGATTCGGCGGTGGTCGTCGTCAGCGGCGTCACCGGCGTCGAAGTCACGACCGAGAAGGTGTGGAAGTTCGCCGAGGAGTTCTCGCTGCCGCGCGTCCTCATCGTCAACAAGATGGATCGCGAACGCGCCTCGTCGTCGCGCACACTCGAGGCTCTTCAGAAGAAGTTCGGCAAGAACGTCGTCCCCATCCAGATGCCGATGGGCGAAGAACATGACTTCAGCGGTGTGATCGACCTCGTCGCGATGAAAGCGATCCGATACGCGAAAGATGGCTCGGGCAAGTTCGAGACGATCGACATTCCAGCCGAGCACAAGGCTGCCGCCGATGAGTGGCGCGAGAAGCTGATCGAGAAAGTTGCCGAGGGCGACGACACGCTCATGGAGCGCTTCTTCGAACAGGGAGGCCTGTCGCAGGAAGAACTGCTCGATGGTCTCAAGCGCGAAGTCGCTCACCATCAGATCTTCCCCGTTCTTTACGCTTCGGCCTCGCACAACATCGGCGGTCATGCTCTCCTCGATGCATTCGTGAATCTGCTGCCGTCGCCGGAAGAAGTAAAGACCCTTGAAGGAACTGACCGCAAAGGCGAGAAGCTCACCTTCGACCGGCGCCCCGAGGCATTCGCAGCAGCGCTCGTCTTCAAGACGTTCTCGGACCCCTTCTCGGGACGCGTCTCTCTCTTCCGCGTCTACAGCGGCACATTCAAATCCGACACCGCGTACTGGAACACTACGAAGGACCACGAAGAACGGATCGGCAAGCTTCAGCTTTTGCAGGGCAAACAACAGAACGCCGTGACCGAACTGAAGGCGGGCGACATCGGCGCCGTCGCAAAGTTGAAGGACACGCAAACCGGCGACACGATCTCGGCGAAGGATCATCAGATCATCATCCCCGGCGTTCAGTATCCCGAAGCAGCAATCGCGTTTGCGGTCGAGCCGAAGGCGCGCGGCGATGAGGACAAGCTCGGCGCAGCGGTTGCGCGCATCATCGAAGAAGATCCATCGATCCGTTTCGCGCGCGATCCGCAGACCAAAGAGTTTCTTCTTTCCGGTCAGGGACAACTGCACGTCGAGATCGTCGTTTCCAAACTGCACAAGAAATACGGCGTCGACGTCATTCTTCATCCGCCGAAAGTTCCGTATCGCGAAACGATCACCAAGCCGGCAGACGCGCACGGCCGCCACAAGAAACAGTCCGGCGGACATGGTCAGTTCGCTGATTGCAAGATCACGGTCGAGCCGCTGCCGCGCGGCGCGGACTTCGAATTCGTCGATGAGATCTTCGGCGGCTCGATTCCGCGGCAGTACATCCCCGCAGTCGAGAAGGGCATTCAGGACGCACGGCAGAAGGGTTTCCTGGCCGGCTTTCCGATGGTCGACTTCCGCGTGCGCCTGAAAGATGGTCAGTACCACGACGTCGACTCGTCGGAAATGGCGTTCAAGATCGCAGGTTCGCTTGCGTATCAGCAGGCGATGGAGCAAGCGCGTGCGACGATCCTCGAGCCGATCATGCACGTCGACATCACCGCGCCGTCGGAATACGTGGGCGACATCATGGGCGATCTCAATTCACGCCGCGGACGCGTGGAAGGTGTCGATGCGGAAGAAGACACGCAGGTCGTGCACGCGCGCGTGCCGCTCGCGGAGATGCTGACATATGGATCGACGCTGCGCTCGATCACGCAGGGCCGCGGCAGCTTCCATATGGAGATGTCGCACTACGAAGAAGTGCCGCGCAATCTTCAGGAGAAGATCATCACGGAGTCGAAGAAGGCGAAGGAACAGCAGGCGGCGGCACACTGATCTGTGTAGGACAGGCGCCCTCGCCTGTCCTACACTCACTCCTTCGCGAGCGCCGCTTCGAGGTGCACCACTTCGGGCTTCGCGTCGTCCGCGACCGTCACGATGAACTGACGATCGCGGAATCCGGGCGCTGTAATTCGAATCGTATAGCTGCCGGGCTGCGGGAAGTCATACACCTGATCCGGCGTGGAGAACTGCTGCGCCGCTCCGATCGGGAGATCGTTCACGGAGACCATCGCATCTGCTGGCGTGACCTTCATCATCATGCCGCGGCGCGCGGTGAGCCGCAGCGTCGTCTGCACGCCGCCCGTTCCACCGCCACTGATCTCTGCACGTGCGCGTCCCGTCACCGGTGCGTTTGCGTTCGGAGTATTGGACGCATCGTCCCCCGGATAAATGAGTGAAGCGCCCGGCTGCGGCTCACCTGGTGGTGCCGATGCGGGAGCAGGCGCCGGCGAACGGCGGGGCTTGACGATACCCGTGAATGCGGTCGTCTCGCGAAAACGAAAACCGGTGAAAACCGCGAGGCCGGCCATCACGACGAGCACCACGCCAATCGCGGCCGCCACCCACTTCGGAAGAGGCTCCATCTCCGGTTCCTGCGAATCCGGAGGCGGAGTCTCCAGCGGAGGCTCAGTCGTCATGACGGTTCATTCGTGTCGGGCTCGACCTGGGCGTTCTCGTCGATGTCGGCTGGGCCCTCATCGGTCACGACGGTCTCATCGTCGTCGTCGAGCTTGTCGTATTCATCGCTGCGACGGCGCAGGAGCTCCATGGCCGTCTGTTCGTCATCCTGTGCAACGTAGATGCGGATGTCGCCCATGGTCCCGAAATTGATCGGCTCCATGTTGAACTTCAGATTCTCGATCTGTGCAGGAACGCCTTCGGCTTCCAGGAATCCCTGCAGCAGCTTCGCCTCGTCTTCCGTGCCGACGCTGGTGATTTCCACCCAGATCGTTCCATCGTCTCCGCGAATAGTTTGATACGGCAGTTCTTCATCAGCCATTGCGTTCTCCTCAGCCGGAAAGAGTGACGACCGCGTTTCGGTCCGTTATCGTTCCGATCTTTGCATAGAACAGGCCGCCTTCGCGGAATCTCTCCTCGAGCGCCTGCTCATTCGCCGGGGCCACGGCGATCAACAGACCGCCGCTCGTCTGAGCATCGCACATCAGCATGAACTCTGTCTCGCTCACCAACGACTCGACGCGGCCGCGGAATGTCGCCGCGTTTCTCACGGTACCAGCGGGACGGAATCCTTTCTCCAAGTATTCGCGAGCACCT
>CAZKID010000473.1:0-4230 GCA_964552405.1 uncultured Thermoanaerobaculia bacterium | reverse complement strand
ACGCGCCTCCGGCAGCCATTGAACGGGAAGCGGGGCTTATCCATAAACTCGGGCTCAACTGTGTGCGCATCCTCGTGCCATACTCAAGCGGGAACTGGAAGGGACCCGCTCCACCGGCCGAACGACTGAACAAGCTGGCGATGAACGTAAACACCTTTGGCGAGCGCGGCATTCGCTGCGTGGTCACGCTCTTCGACTGGGAAACCAGTTTCCCCGACGCAGAAAGTAAACGCAAACAGGAACACGACCGGGGGAAAAACTGCCCGGCGAATCGCCGCCATCGCCAAATCGACGACGAGAGGAAACAGCGTCACGATCCGCGCACGCGGGCGCAGCACGAAGAATGCGCCGAGGACTCCGGCGATGCTGCCCGACGCGCCGACTGATGGAATGTGCGACAGCGGAAAGACCACCGTGTGACAGAGACTGCCGAACGCACCGCAGAACAGATACAACAGCAGGAAGCGTAGATGTCCGAGCGCATCCTCAACCGCGTCTCCGAAGACCCAGAGATAGATCATGTTGCCTAAGAGGTGAACGAAACCTCCATGAATGAACAGTGACGTGAAGAGCGTCAGCGCGACTTCCCATGCCGCGTAATGCCACTCCGACGGCGAGACGAGCCGTCCCGGAATGAACCCGAAGGTTTGAATGAGCAGCTCCATCCGCGATCCGAGAAAGAGCTGGGTGAGAAACACGGAAACGTTCGTTGCCACGAGACAGCGCGTGATGATCGGCGCTGTTCCGCGAGGCAACGTATGGCGAATCGGGATCACACCCGGCTCGCCAGCGAAGAACGCGCCAGGCCGGCTTCACTTCACGGCGTTGCGAATCTCCTGAAAGTCCACCGCCTGGATGACGACACCTCTGGCGATCGATCGCGAGTAGGCAGGTGCAGCCAGACCGAGACTCGAAAACGCCGCGTTCAACGCCGTCCTCAGCTCATTGATGTGCACCGCCTTCACGACCACGCCTCGCGCAGCGCTGTCAGTGAACGATGCGACCGGCAGACCTGCCAGCGCACGCACCGCGTTCACAGCCGTTCGCAGCTCCGCCAGATGAACAGCCTTGATCTTCGTCGAGCGCTGCACGAGCGGATCATCCGTGAACATCACAGTGGTTGCCAGATCACTCGCGCTGTCGGCTGAGGAACCTGCGGAGCTCACCGCGCGGACTCGGTAGAGATAAGCCGTGTTCGCGGCGACCGACGAATCGGTGAATGAAGTGGACGACGAGGTGCCGACCATCGTGTACGTTGGACTTCCAGGGCTTCTTCGAAAAATCTGATAGGACGTCGCCCCTGATACCGCGTTCCACGACACCAGGACCGAAGTACTGCTCACGGCTCGCGCAACGACTCCGGAGGGCGCGCCCGGAACTGTGCCGCCGCCGCTGCCGGGATACACGGCCGCGACTGCATGCTGATCCCATGCAGCAAGAGTTCCATTGAGACCATTCGTGATGAGTGCCGTCATGATCGCGGCGCTCGAACATTCGAGCGGGGCCGCACAGGCGGCGCTGTCGTCACGACTCTTGTCGGAGTGGCGGAATCCGAGTGTGTGGCCGACTTCGTGCGTGACTGCCGAAGTCCAGTTCCCGCTGTTGAAGAGCAACGTGCAGTTGGCGATACCGCGATTCATTTCGACATCGCCTTCGAGGGTCGTGGCAAAGGTCTCGGAGTTGGGGCCGCTGTGGGTGCCGGACGCACTCGTCACTCCGCCCAACCCCAGCGTACCGCCATAACTGCTCGAGGTGCACTGAAACGGAGTGACGCCATACGCTGAAAGATCGCGTTCGAACGCGATCGTGTTCTCACCGTCGGCGCCGTGCAGACCACTCGTGTGCGCTCCGCTGGTGTCCTGTCCGGCATAGGCATAGTTCACGTTCGAATTCGCGTCGCCGTTCCAGGAGGCGAACGCGGTCTGCACTGCAGTGACGCCATCACCCGGCGCTCCAGGCTCGGTACCGACCGTATAGAACGGCACAGCGCTGGGAAACACATTCCAGCGTGCACCCAGCGCGGCCGGCCCACCCGTCGAAGATGTGTAGGACGTGGCCGTGTACGTTGCATCGGTTGCGAAGCGAGCGTCGAGCCGTTCGGACAATGGCGCGGGAGGATCGTTCGCCGAGTCCGATCCACTGCGTCCTTCCGTTCTCAGAAACCTGAGAAAGAGATCGGCATCGCGCAAGGTCTCGCGATGCACTGTTCCATCACGATCCCATCCATGAATCTCGTCCGCGTCGCGGGAAAGAACGCGCTTCCCTTCCCCATCGACCCTGAAAGTAAATTTCCCGAGTGCGATGTTCAGCACGCTCCAGCCATGGCTCGTGCGGAGCAGGAGCAGAACGTAACGCTCACCGGGATGAAATCGAGGAACGCCTGGGATGATCATCGCGCGTTCGTCGAGAATTCCGCCGGGCTCTTCGACCTCGAACGAACTCGTCAAGGGACCCTTGATCGCTTCTTCGAGGGAAAAAGACGAGATCGTCTTCAAGGCACCGGCTTCATCAACGACGTGTGAATCGAGGAGTGATGCGACGACGATTGCATCCGCAGTCCGTATGAGCTCGCGGTCCGGAGGAACCACGAACGTCGCCGCGAAGGATGACCAGCAAAACATCGTGACCAACGAGAGAGAGAAAAGGGGCGCCCACTTCATGGACGCGCAAAAAGTGCAACAAACCAGCCACGATGCCGGGCTGATCGCGGTTCGAACCGATCGCTACAGAGCCGCTGCGATCTCCCGCACGATCTCCGCAAGCTGGTCTTTCGTCAGCTCCGGATAGATGGGAATCGCCAGCGTTCCATCGGCCGCGGCGTCCGAATTCGGATACGCATCGCCGACGCCGGGCAGATCTGCAAAACACTTCTGCTGCGGCAGCGTCAGCGGATAGTAGACCTCGCAGCCGATCGATTTGCTCTTGAGATGTTCGAGCACACGGTCGCGGGTTTGACGGCCATCGGAGAACCGGATGATGTATTGGTTGTACACGTGATGCCGTCCTTCGAGCTCGACCGGCAACACGACGCGGTCGCCCGTTCCCGTTTCAGCAAACAGTTGCGCATACGTCTGCGCGTTGCGCCGGCGCCCCTCCGCCCACGCGTCGAGATGGGGAAGCTTGACGTGGAGAATCGCCGCCTGAAGCGCGTCGATTCGGAAGTTGCCGCCCACATAGTGGTGGTAGTACTTGGGACGCATGCCGTGCACGCGAAAATCGATGAGCTTCTCGCGCAGCGCATCGTCGCTGGCCGTGATCGCGCCGGCGTCGCCGAAACCGCCGAGGTTCTTCGAAGGGAAGAACGAGAAACAGCCCAGCGTACCGAGCGCACCGGCTCGTTTGCCGCGATACTCCGCGCCAACCGCCTGCGCTGCATCTTCCACGACCGGTATCCCGCGCCGCTGCGCAATCGCATTGATTGCATCCATGTCCGCACACTGACCATAGAGGTGCACGGGCATGATCGCGCGAGTCCTGCCGCTGATCTTCTCTTCGATCTGCGCGACGTCGATGTTGTAGTCGTCGAGACGAACATCGGCGAACACCGGACGCGCGCCGAGCCGGTGCACGACGCCAGCCGTCGCGAAAAACGAATAGGCGGGAACGATGACTTCGTCGCCATGCCCGACGCCGAGGACCATCAGTGCCTCGAGCAGCGCATCGGTTCCCGACGAAACACCGATCGCGTACTTCGAGTGACAATACACCGCGAAATCACGCTCGAAGTCCTCCACCCTCTTGCCGAGGATGAAGATCTGCGACTCGTAAACCTCCTCCGTCACACGAAGGACTTCGTCACGAATCGTCTTGTATTGCGCTTTGAGATCGAGCAGTGGAATGGCCATGGCGCGCGGAGTTTACTTTAAGTAGACGCTACAGCACGAAGGTCCGTATCACAGTCGTTCATGGAGCACGTAAATGGGATTCGTGTATCTATTTTTCATCTATAATTTTGATGCGCTAACCGCATAAAATTTTAGACGCTCCTTTTCGTCGCCGCGTATCACTGGCCAAACGACGCGGCGATCACCGCCGCGAGACGAATCAAGGAGAACCCATGAATCTGAAGTCCTTCCTCACCGCCGCTTCCATCGCGCTGCTCCCGCTGACGGCGAGCGCCGCAAGCTTCATCCGTCCCGCGGCAGGCCCCGGCACCGGCGCAAATGGCAGTCAGTGGCAGAGCGAGCTGACTCTGCCTAACGGGCGCCGGGGTGCGACCCACGCGAACGG
>CAZKID010000472.1:2909-4238 GCA_964552405.1 uncultured Thermoanaerobaculia bacterium | reverse complement strand
GGGAGCGGAATGCGGGCAAGGTCGGCGCCACGGGGGTATCCCCGGGGGGGAGAGGCCGGACGGGCGCACTGCTAAGGCGGAACATCTCGGGGAAGCGGCGATTGGCGAGCACGATCTTTCGCTCGTGGTCGATGGCGATCACTCCTTCGCCGAGGCCCTCGAGGATGCGGATGATCGTGTCGCGCTGCCGTGAGATCAGCTCGAAACGGCTCCGCAGCACGTTGAATGCGCGGTCACGCTCCTCGAGCGACGCGCGCGTCGATGCAAAGACACGCGTCAGCGCGACCACGAGGATCACGATGATGACGCCGAGGGCGATGGAAATCATGATGAGTCAGTGACGAGTTACGAGTAGCGAGTTACGAGTGACGAGTAGCGAGTAGCGAGTTGGTCACTCCCTCGACTCGTCACTCGTCACTCGCTACTCGTCACTCATCACTATCCTTTCGGAGAATCGTAGCGGTATCCGAAACCGACGATCGTGGAGATCCGTTCCGCGCCGATTTTTTTGCGCAGGTTGCGGATGTGCGCATCCACCGTCCTCGTCTCGATCTCATCCGACATGTGCCACACCTCGGACAGGATCCGATCGCGCGACACGACGGAACCGCGATTGCGAACGAGCAGCGAGAGCAGCTCGAATTCCTTCTTCGCCAGCTTCACTTCCTGGCCGTGACGATAGACGCGGAACGCCTTGTCATCGATTCGCAGGTCACCGTCGTCATAGACCGCAGCCTCGTCCGCTCCGCCGCGTGCACGCCGCCAGACTGCCGCGACGCGCGCCACGAGCTCGCGCACGCTGAAGGGCTTCGAAAGATAGTCATCCGCGCCGAGCTCGAGTCCCGTGACGCGATCGCGCTCCGAGCCGCGCGCGGTGAGCATCAGGATCGGAATCGCCTGCGTACGCGGATCGCGCCGCAACTCGCGGCAGATCGTCAGACCATCGAGATCCGGCAGATTGAGATCGAGGATCACGAAGTCCGCGGTCCCGCGCTGCACGGCGAGGAGTCCATCCTGACCCCGCCCGTAATGCGTGACCTTGTAGCCTTCCCGCTCGAGGTTGAGCTTCACGGTGAAGGCGATGTCGTTGTCGTCTTCGATCAGCGCGATGCGTTTCATTTCATTGGTGTGTGCTTGATCATCTTTCCTTCGACCAGGTAGACCACCATCTCGCAGATGTTCGTCGCCCCGTCGGCCATGCGCTCGAAGTACTTGCCGATGAACGTGAGCCGGATGGCCGGCGAGATGTTGCGCGGGTTCTCCAGCATGTACGTGAGCATCGTCCGGAACGAGTCCTCGGTGAGCTGGTCGGCGACGTCGTCCTGGCGG
>CAZKID010000472.1:0-2899 GCA_964552405.1 uncultured Thermoanaerobaculia bacterium | reverse complement strand
GTATTGCGCCGTGGTCGAACGGGTGGAGCGACTCGGTCACCATCTTCTGCGCGTTGTCGGCGAGGAGCGGGAGCTGTGGGAGCGGCTTCAGCTGCGGCTCGCGATTGAGCTCGATGGCGCGTTCGCAGACGTCCTGCGCAAGATCGGCGATGCGCTCCAGCTCCGGCGTGATCTTCATGATCGTAGCGACGAAGCGAAGGTCGCTCGCCGCCGGCTGCATGATGGCCATCAGCTCGATCGTCTTCTGATCGATGAGCAGCTCCATCTGATCGATCTCGCTGTCGCGGCCGATGACGAGTTGTGCCAGATCGCTGTTGCGGTCGAGCAGCGCGCGGACGGAGTCCATCATCTGCTGCTCGACGAGCCCACCCATGCGCAGCAGGAGCTGCTTGATCTCTTCAATGTCGCGGTCGAAATGTCGTTGCATAGGGTTCAGTGAAGAGTAGCGAGTGATGAGTGACGAGTCCTCCTTCGACTCGTTACTCGTCACTCACTACTTTCTTACTCTCCTTATCCAAACCTTCCCGTCACATAATCCTCGGTCATCTTCTCCTTCGGCGTCATGAACATGGTCTTCGTGTCGCCGAACTCGATCAACTTACCCAGCATGAAGAACGCGGTCTTGTCGGAGACGCGCGCCGCCTGCTGCATGTTGTGGGTGACGATGACGATCGTATAGTTGCTCTTCAGTTCGTAAATCAGCTCTTCGATCTTCGTGGTCGCGATCGGATCGAGCGCCGAGGCTGGCTCGTCCATCAGCAGGATCTGCGGGTCGACCGCGAGTGCGCGCGCGATGCAGAGCCTCTGCTGTTGTCCGCCGGAAAGCGCGAAGGCGCTGCCGTGCAACCGATCCTTCACCTCTTCCCACAATGCCGCGCGCTTCAGAGAGCTCTCGACGATGCCGGCGATCTCCCGCTTGCTCTTGCCGCCGTTGATGCGGAGCCCGTACGCGACGTTGTCGAAGATCGACTTCGGAAACGGATTCGATTTCTGAAACACCATTCCGACGCGGCGGCGCAGCGCGACGACATCCGTGTCGCGTCCATACACGTTCTTCCCATCGATGAGAATCGTGCCGGTGCCGTAGGCATCGGGGATGATGTCATTCATCCGATTGATCGAGCGGACGAAGGTCGACTTGCCGCAGCCCGAAGGCCCAATCAGCGCGGTCACCTGACGATCGGGAATGTCCATCGAGATGCCATGCAGCACCTTCGACGTTCCATAGAAAAAGTCGAACTCTTTGACGTGGATCTTGGGTTCGTTCACGGGCGGTTCATCCTCTCGAGACGACGGACAGCGAGACGAGCCGCGATCGACAGGACGAGAATCATCATCACGAGCAGAAACGCACCTGCCCATGCCTGCCGGTGCCAGTCTTCGTACGGCGAGATCGCGTACGTGAAGACCTGCACGGTGAGCGACGCAATTGGTTGCGTCAGGCTCGTCGACCAGTAACGGTTGTTGAATGCGGTGAAGAGCAGTGGCGCCGTCTCGCCGGCAACACGTGCCAGCGCGACGAGAATGCCGGTGAGAATGCCCGGCAGCGCCGTGGGAAGAATGACGGTGAAGATCGCGCGTGCGCGCGTTGCACCGAGGGCGAGAGCACCCTCGCGAAGACCCGCAGGAACGAGCCGCAGCAACTCTTCCGTCGTGCGTACGACGACAGGCAGCATCAGGATGCCGAGCGCGACACCGCCGGCAATCGCGCTGAAGCGCTTCACCGGAAGCACGAGGATTCCGTACGCGAAGATGCCGATGACGATGCTCGGCACGCCGTTGAGCACATCCGCGGCGAAACGGACGATCGTCGAAAAGATCGTCTTCGGATATTCGGAGAGATGCACACCGCAGATCACGCCGACAGGAACTGCGAACGCGCCCGCGATGCCGATCAGCATCAGCGTTCCCACGATCGCGTTTGCCATTCCGCCGCCCTCTTCCCCGACCGGCTTCGGCATCTTCGTGAAGAAGTCCAGGTTCAGCGCGCCGATCCCTTCCTTCACCACGTAGAAGAGGATGAACGCGAGCGGCAGCAGCGCGATGAGCACTGAGGCCGCGCAGAACACTTCCGCGGCACGCGACACGATTCGTCTGCGCAGGGAGGTCGACGTCATGCCGTCCTCCGCGAGCGCACCATCATGCGCGAGATCAGATTCACGAAGATCGTGATGATGAAGAGCAGCAGCCCGATCTCGATCAACGCGTGCAGATACAACTCATCCGCCGCCTCGGTGAACTCGTTCGCGATTACCGCGGCCATCGTGTATTGCGGCGCAAAGAGCGATGCCGACAGCTGCGGGTTGTTGCCGATGACCATCGTCACCGCCATCGTCTCGCCGAGCGCGCGGCCGAAACCGAGCATGATCGCGCCGATGATGCCGGTGCGGCCGAAGCCGATCGCGACCTTGATCGCCTCCCAGCGCGTGGCGCCGAGTGCATACGCCGCCTCGCGCTGCGTCGACGGAACGTTCTTCAGCACTTCGCGCGCGACCGAGGAGGTCAAAGGGATCACCATCACCGCGAGAATCATCGCAGCCGACAACATGCCGACGCCGAGCGGCGGTCCCTTGAACAACGGGATCTGCTTCCACGCGTCGGGCGTCATCAGCTCGAGCTTTCGCACGACCGGCACGAGGACGAAGACTCCCCACAGTCCATAGACGATCGACGGAATCGCTGCGAGGAGCTCCGTCAGATACGTGAGCGGCTGACGAAGCACGCGCGGCGAAAGCTCCGAGATGAAGACCGCGATGCCGATGGCGATCGGCGTCGAGAGCAGCAGTGCCAGCAGCGCGGAATAGAGCGTGCCCCAGATGAACGGCAGCGCACCGAAATCACCGGCGACCGGATCCCACGTCGTCCCCTTCCAGAATCCGAGCCCGAATTTCTGGATCGA
>CAZKID010000471.1:0-4238 GCA_964552405.1 uncultured Thermoanaerobaculia bacterium | reverse complement strand
TGATTACCGCCGCCTCAATCAGCTCGCTGCCGGAAAGGTTCGCCGAACCGATGACCGCCGTATCGTCGAAGACCAGCAGCTTTGCGTGTAGATCGGTGAGGCTGTAGAGGTTCGCGCCCCGATCGAACGCCTTTCGGAGAACCCGCGCGTCCGTTTCACCGCAGGCGATCGCTCGGTTCGAGGCATCGACCACAAGCGAGTCGCCCTCGCGAAATTGAACTTCGTCAGACGTCACGTAAGCGACGGCGGCGCGCCGTACGGTCGCGGCGGAAGCAAGCCGCTTCAATCTCGCCTTAAGCTCGCGACTGACCACCCGATGTGGCGATTTGCCCATTGGATCAAAGCGTCTCGATGAACTCCGCGATCACCCGCACTTCGTCGGCCTGTTCCGGCGAAATCTCAATCGGCTTGTATTTCGGATTCAGCGGCAGAAGACGGATACGTGTGTGCTCAAATGAATCCTCGCTTACACGCTTCTCGCTTTCGTACTTCTTCACTGTGAATTGCGCACCCGTGTCTGGATCTTCGATCGAATGATGAGATGCAAGGACGATCTTCCCCGAGCGTGAGCCACCCTCATACCAGCGGAACAGGCAATAGGCCTTGTCCGCAATGCGTGGCTCCATCGAATGACCTTCGGCTTGCGCGATGAAGAATCGATCGCTCTTACTGACCGGCCTCTTAAGGCGCACTCTTCCTTGAACCTCCACATTCTGTGGATCACTCCAGGAGCCGGCCGCCGCTCGGAGTGACGTGAGGATGACGGTGTTGGTCTGATCTTCGTCATCGCCCACGAGCTCAAACGGCAACACGTCGCCGTGTGCTTCACGCGTCACAGGTTCCTCGGCGCCCTCCGCCCACCACGAATGATCGGCCTTCACAGCGTTGGCGCGATCCTTTCCGATCAACCAACGCGCAATCTTCGCCAGATGTCCTGCCATCGCTTCTTTGTCGAAGAGCTCCGTCGCCGTGATCTCGACAACGTCGTAGCCATCTGCCTCGAGTTGTGCACGGATCGCTTTGTCTCGAGCACCCGTGGAAGCATTTCCATGAATGTGTCTACTCAGTCCATCGAGATAAACCGCAATGCCCTCAGATCGCTCACAGTCGTAGAAAGCGTCGGGGATCGTGAACTTGAGCGGAAGTTTGAGCTTGATCTCCTTGTGCCACTCGGGATCGGGAAACGCCGCGCGCTCCAGCAGCAGCTTGAGTCGAGCCTCGGCCGTGTTCACCGGCATTTCAGCTACCGCCGGACCCTTCTTCCCATGCTTCGCAGGGATGTCATGACTCTTCACAAGTCGCGGCCCAAGCTGGCCGAGCGCCTCTTCCGCAAACTTCCGATCGAGCGAATTCGAGTAGAACGCGTTCCGGAAGGTCATGAGGCAGTCGATGCATGCGCGCTCGCAATCCGAGGGGCAGTGCGAGGCGATGTCAATCGCCTTCGCCACGATCTCGTCAAAGCGAAGACAAATCTGATCAAGCAGCCCAGAGCCTCCCGGCATCGGGTCATAGAGGTGAGCGTCGAAGCGCTTTGACCCCACTTGCCCAATCACAAGGATCTGGAGATCCTCCTGATCCATCTGCAGCACTTCGGCGGCAGCCGTGCGAAGAATCTCCGTCATTGTGTACGCCTCGTCTGTCGTCGCGCAATCGGGCAGAGTCAGTGTGTCGGCCGTGATATCCGCGTAGAACCCGACGCTCCTTTGTGTATGACCACGCTCACTATGGCGCTTCGTGAACTCATCAAGCTCTTTCTGCGACGCAAAGGGCGAACGGCTTTGACCGCAACTCAGACAGACGGGGTATCCAAGCTTCTTCTCTTTCGTGATCAGCGATCGCGCACCCGCGTTCACGAGTCGAAAATCGACATGCCGCCGCAGCGTAAGTGGCTTCCCGCCCCATTCATAGGCGACTCCGCCGCCATGACTTCCTTGTTCGTAGCCAAGCACCATCACCGGCAACTGGAATCGCACTTCCTCTTCGTCAGAAATCTGCGAGGTCTGCACGAGATCCACGTCACACATCGGAACGGCTTGCAATTGTTCGGAGTTCATTGAGGCGACAGAGCCTGCGCCGATTTCGGTTACGGCTTGCGCGTCAGGGCTAACGCTGAACAGCAGCGAGTTATCGACTTGTTCAAAGTGATACGTACGAGGCGTGAACTGATAGCTGTTCGCGTAGATGCGATTGCCCGGCACGTACTCGCGCAAGGCGACCGCCGCAGGTCGTGGCAATGGAAAGTTCTTGTCACCAGAAGGGCTTGATACCGCGGCCAATCCGAGCACAGAGCCAGTCTCGAGGCCATATCCGGGAAGATAAGACTCCGATGCCAGCACATTGAAGGTGAACGAGATGTCGTATCCCTCGAGGTTCTTGCTGCCCGAAGGGCTCTTGAGACGCTTAATGAACCGCTCGCATCGACGTTCGAGCGCTTCTTCGTCGGAATCGAGCACACCTTTCTGTGCCTTGATCTCTGACAACCGCTGCTGCTGCGCGAGGTTCCAGTCGAGCCGCGCCTTCAGACGCGACACGACTTCCTGCAGCTGTGCCGCCGCACCGTCGATGTGTTCAGCAAGTGCCGCAGGCGTGACCAGATCACGTGCATCGTCCGGCCATCCCTGATGAAACACACGACCCAGGTGCGTGAGCAGCGTCGCGCGATGCTTGGAAATGACAGTCGTAAGCGGCGTCGCATCGAAAGGCTCATGTCGAAGGTTGCCGTCTGTTTGCCAGAGGTACTCACGGACCATCGTCGGGAACGTACCGGCCAGCGCTGACTTGATCTCTTCGCGCTCGTGATCGGGAAGACCGCTCTTCGGCAACGATAGTTGTCTCAGATAGGCGAGTAGCGCCGAATGAACATGCTTGCGAACAAGTTCGTCATTCCGCAGATTGAATTTCGGCGCGTCGACACGTCCTTCCAGCAGACGGTCGGGATGCTCGAAATACGACTGATCATGAACGCGTGACCGCGCATAGGTGATGTTGACGGCCATCCGATGCCGCCGTCCTGCACGTCCGACGCGCTGCCAATAGTTCGCTGGCAACGGCGGCACGTTCCTGAGCAACACCGAATCGAGCGCTCCGATATCGACGCCCAACTCAAGTGTCGGCGTGCAGACGAGCGTATTGACGAAGTGCCGATCACCCTTGAACTCCCGCTCCAACTTCTCGCGCTCCTCGGGCGGCACCATCGCCGTGTGTTCGCGAGGGCGGATCATCTCGTAATGCTCGTCGATGACGCGGAGGTTGTAATCGTCTCGATCTTCCGCCTGTTGCTGAAGTTTCCCATCGCATCGCCACGCGGGGCAGTGAGCATTCGGCGTTGTGCGCACCTGCGCGCGGCGACACTTCGTGCAACGCCAGAGTCCGTGGTGCTCTGTCAGCAACATGCGCTCGGCCTCCAGCTGGAACGCACCGGAAGTGCCTTTGATGACATCCCCTCGTGGAGTGGTCAGATTGACCGGCACAAGGAGCTTGAGCTCAATCAATAGCTTCCAAAGTTCGCGGACGAATGTCTCGACCTCATCCTTCTTGAATCCCCAGCCTCGGACTGTCGCCGTGAAACTGTTTTCCTTCTTGCCGAGGAGGTATGCAAGACGGCTCTCGTTGTCATTGGGTGCTGGTTCGAGCTTCAACCCTTTCGGCACATCGTTCTGCCGCGGAACATATCCACGCATCACCTCGCGGTCGCCGTCATCCCAGATCCTCGAGTAGATCTTGCTCGGGTTGTCATGAACATAACGGCGGCGCCGGAGCGTATCGAGCAGAGATGCGACGCCTTCGGCCATCTTCTGCGGCGTGATACCGAGGCGCTTCGCAAACGTCTCGATGAAGGGCAGCTTTGCATTCAAGCCGAGGTAATCGACCTGGAGACGTCCCCACGGTTCGAGGCCGACACGCTGGCTCGCGGCTGTCGTGATTTCTCGCATGACCTGGAAGCGAAGGAATCGCTTCCGTTGGTCGCCATGCCGCGTGCCCGTCGCTTCCTTTGGAAACTCTTCCCACACCTCGGGAACGAGCACACGCGACAGTTCGGTATCGTCCTCCAGGGTGTCATCGAGATGATGCGTCAGATCACCGACACCGATTGGGCCGCCATGGATCTTCTCGGCCATCAGCGCACGGATGCGGAAGCGTCGTGCATGGTCGCGCATCCACCCCGCCTGAAACGCAGCGTCCTGTCGGTTGTCCGCGAACAACAGCAGCCGCCGGCGTTCGGCATCGGAATGCTGGAT
>CAZKID010000470.1:0-4246 GCA_964552405.1 uncultured Thermoanaerobaculia bacterium | reverse complement strand
TTCTCATGAATCGGAGGATGTCGCCGCGCAGCGGCGGTGGCGGACATGGAATCGAGACCGCGCCGGGAGGCTCGATCGTCGCAACCGTCGTCGCGTCGATGACCGGCGTTCCCGAGCCGGTTCGCGCGCGTACACACCTCCTGGGAGGCGACGTCGAAGGCGCGCAATCGATTTTCGAGCGATCGGACAGCGCGGGATCGTTCGAATGGACACCATTTCTCCTGGATCTCGCCGAATACCGGCTCGCATCAGGAGCTTCGGACGCGGCACGAACGGCGCTCGACGCGCTCGCGCCGGCTGCGCAGAAAGAGTGTGATGTTCTCGCGTTGCGGCAGCGCATCGCCGCTCTCGAAGGGGGAACGGCGGCTAACAATGCATTGCAGCAGTTAAGTTTTACCCCTTCTTCGTGGAGCAGCACGGGTGTGCTTTCCATCTGTTTCGATCCGGATGATCAATCATCACGTCAGCTCATGACATGGCTCGATTCCCCTGGACCGGCGCTGATCTCGTGGGGCTGGAACGACGGCCGGCATGGATCGACGTTCATCAACGCGGGGCACACGTATCTGCGCGTTTCCGCGGCTGACCGGCGGGGACGGCAGGCGTTCTTCGTGAAGACGCTGGCGGGCGGACCAGTGACGCCCGGCGAAACCACGATCGTCAAGTAGTACGCTAGGCGGCAACGGAGGCAGTGATGCGGTCCTTTGCCGTCTCGATCGTCCTGACGTTCGTGTCGTTGTCGCTCGTTGCGGGAGAGGCAACTCCGAAGAGCGACGACGAGCTCAACGATCTGCTGAAGGTCATCAACGAGGAGACGGACCTCGCCACGAGGACGCGGATGAATCGCGACTACGTGCCAGGCATGCTCACGGTTCTCGATGGCGACACGCTCGAAGCGCTCGGCTGCCGCACGGTGCTCGACGCGCTGTCACTCGTACCTGGCATGCAGACGTTCCGCGAGATTTCCGGCGCACCCAACATCAGCGTTCGCGGAATTGCGTTTCCTTTCAATGCGGGCAACACGCGCGTGCTGATCGACTCCGTTGCCTTGAGCCGCGAGGATGCGGGACTGAATTCTGCTGCCCTGCTGACGCCGATCGAGCAGGTGGATCGCATCGAGATCGTGCGCGGGCCGAGCTCGAGTCTCCATGGAGCGTTTGCGTTTGCAGGTGTGATCAACATCGTGACGCGGAGTCATGGCCGAAGAGTGTTCGCGGGAGCTCGCGAAGGAGAACATGTTGCCGGCGGTTACGTCGCAACGCCGGTCGGCCATTGGCAGATGGTGCTCAACGCGGCACCGTATGAAGGTGATCGCAACGAGGGACCGGTTGGGACGGACGCGCACGCGCATGGCTCGACGTCGGTCCTGCAGCTCTCTCATGAAGGCTTTTCGCTGAAGGCGCAGCATCTGAGGCGCAATCAGGATTTCATCGGGCAGAAGAGTTTCGAGCGTTCGACGGGCTTCGAGGCGAGGCAGCGATTCGTCTTGACGCCGTCACTCAGCAGCGAAACGCGGCTCAACGTCGTCAAGGACGAGTTCGCGTCGACCGATGTCGGAAAGCAGTTCAAAGGGGATGTCCTGGAGGGGGCGACGACGCTGCAATGGAAGGCTTCGGCGCGGCATGACCTGCTCGCCGACCTCTCGTTCACGCGGTCGCATATCGACTATGCGCATCTGCGGCTGCCGGTCAATCCGACGTTGCCTGCGCTCTTGCAGGCCGATCTGAGCAGAGTCACACGGAATGCCGAAGCGCTGACTCTGCAGGACCAGATGGAAGTGAATCCGCGCCTGACGGTAACACTCGGTCTGCGCGGCGATCACTATGAGGATGTTGGTGACCGTATCACGCCGCGCGCTGGTGCCGTGTTTCGCGCGACGGACAGGCACATTTTCAAGGTCCAGTATGCGGAAGGGTTCCGGCCGCCGACCTTTTGGGAGCTGTACGCACCGGGCTATGCGAATCCCGACCTCACATTCGAGACCATGCGCACGCTGGAGGCAGGGTATGTTTATCACCAGCCTGATGCCGCAGTCCGGCTGACGGCATTTCGCTCGAACATCGCCGACATGTTGTACCTCGTGCTTCCGCCTCCGGGACCGGGGCCGACGATCTTCCGCAACGACACGAGCGCGAGGATGCATGGCGTCGAGGGAGAGATCGAGCGGCAGGAGAGCGAACATTTCCGCTGGCTCGCAAACGCGTCGTGGGTTCACACCTGGGATGGCCGCAGCACGAGTGCGCCGGATGGTCAAAGCGCAGTGGCAGCCGATTGGCTCGCGAATCTCGCGGCACTTTATCGTCCAATGGACCGCACGGTGCTGTCCCTGCGCTGGTTGCATGTCGGGCGGCGGCACACCATCACCCGCTCCGCGCCCGGCTATGACACGCTCGACTTCACAGCCTCCTTCGTCGCGAGTCCTGAATGGGCGTTCCGCGCGGGTCTGCACAATCTGCTCGACGACGACATCACATATTTACTGGCATTGCCTAACCAGACGTTGCAGGTGGGTTTCGGGCAGAGGCGTTCGGTCTGGGTAGCGCTGTCGCGGAAGTTGTGATGGTCGCTGGCATCTAACATTTCGTTGCATGTCCGAAGGCATATGACGATTGTCATAGACCGACCGCCGGAACGGACGAAGACTCCTTTGCGATTTGCGAAGGAGTTTGTATGCGCCGCCAGCTACTTTTACTCATCGTTCTTTTCGCTCTGACGCTGACCACCGAAGCGCGCTCTGCGGCGAAGAAACCTGCTCTATCAGCGCAGTCGAAGGCTTGCGTCGAATGCCACGAAGCGTCGAACAGAGGAATCGTCACGCAATGGAAGTCGAGCGCGCATCATGCTGCCGGTGTGGGCTGCTATGAGTGTCATCGCGCCGAAAAGGGGGAGGCGGATGCGTTCGAGCACAACGGCGCGACCATCGCGGTGATCGTCACGCCGAAGGACTGCGCGAAGTGCCATGCACGGGAAGATGCGGAATTCGAGCGCAGCCACCACGCGAAGGCGGGAAACATTCTGGCCTCGCTCGACAACTATCTCGCGGAGACGGTCGAGGGCTCGCGTGTTCCATTCAATCCGCACGCATCGAGCAATCAGATCGCGGTGAACGGCCTCGCCACCGCCCAGGCTGGATGTCAGCAGTGTCACGGCGCACGCGTCGCGTTGAAGGGTACCGATGGTTCTGCGATCACGTATGAAGAATTGAAGAACGGCGGCGACGGACTCACGCGCATCGCGCGGGATGACGAAGGCCGTCCGCTGTTCGTGACGGGAACGTGGCCGAATACCGGCATCGGCCGGCTCAACCTCGACGGCTCACGCGGATCGTGCACCGCATGCCACAGCCGTCACGACTTCTCGCCTCGCCGCGCGCGCCAGCCCGAGAATTGCGGCAAGTGCCATCTCGGTCCCGATCATCCGCAGAAAGAAATTTACGAGGAATCGAAGCACGGCATCGCGTATCGCGATCTCCAGGCAAAGATGAACCTCGATGGTAAGCAGTGGGTCCTCGGCAAGGACTATTCGCAGGCGCCCACCTGCGCGACGTGCCACATGTCGGCAACCATCACGGGCCTGGCCGTTACGCACGATCCCGGTGAGCGCATCTCGTGGACGAACCGGCCGACGATCTCGATGCCGATGGACACCGATGCCGAACACAAAGTGATCACGGAAACGGATCCGGCAAAGCGCGCTGCGCTCGTTGCAGATTCCGCGCACCAGAAGCGCGAGCGGATGAAGCAGGTTTGCACCGTTTGCCACAGCAGCCAGTATGTCGATTCGTTCTATCACCAGTACGACGATCTCATCGTGCTCTACAACGAGAAGTTCGCGCGGGCGGGCAGCAAACTGATGTCGGAGTTGTACGCGCAGAATCTGCTCACGAAAAAGCAGTTCGACGAGAGAATCGAATGGGATTGGTATTACCTCTGGCATCACGAGGGACGGCGTGCGCGTCACGGCGCGGCGATGATGGCGCCGGACTACACGCAATGGCATGGCATGTACGAAGTCGCCGATCGCTTCTACATGAGCTTCATCCCGGAAGCGCGCGAAATCGCAAAGAAGGCCGCGGATGAAGGAAAGAAAGAGCAGGCCGAGAGAGTCGGTGCGGTCATCGACGAGTTACTGGCGAGACCGGAGCACGCGTGGTACGTGACGATGAAGTGAGGCGAACGCTGATGAACTTCATGGCGGAGGAGGTGGGATTCGAACCCACGGTACCGTTGCCGGTACGGCGGTTTTC
>CAZKID010000469.1:0-4269 GCA_964552405.1 uncultured Thermoanaerobaculia bacterium | reverse complement strand
TTGCCGTGGTGGACTTGGTGAAGGAGATTGTGGAACGGGGCCTTTCCAGCTTCGGCGGGCACCCGTTCACAGAAGATGCGATCGACCGTGGCGTAAACACCTTCACGAGGATGGTGGAGATCGCGCGGCGATGGGAAGCGGACGAGATCATCGCCGTCGCGACGAGCGCCGTGCGTGAGGCACCGAATCGCCGCGACTTTCTCAAGCGCGTCCGCGACTACTCGGGCATCAAAGTGCGCGTCATCTCGGGCGAGGAAGAAGCCGACTACATTTTTCGCGCGGTGCGCTCCGCAGTCGACATCGGCTCCAGCACTGCGCTCTGCATCGATATCGGGGGCGGGAGCGCGGAGATGATCGTCGGCACCGCGGACGAGATCTACTTCACCGCGAGCGAGCCGCTTGGATCCTTGCGGCTCTCGCAGCGTTTCGAGCTGAATGACCGGCCGCACGCAAGCTCCGCCGCTCACTGTCGTGAATTCGTCATCGAACGAACCTCGAAGATTCGCAAGCGCGTTCGCCGCATCGGATTCGATCAAGCGATCGGAACCTCGGGAACGATTCTCGCGCTGGCGACGATCTGCTGCGATCGCGAGACCACCAGCGGTCTGCTGACACTCGAGCGAGCGCGACTCGCGGACGTCATCCCCGAGCTCGCCGCCATGACCGCAGAAGATCGAAAAACGAAATTCAACGTCGACGAAAAACGCGCTACGACGATCCTCGGCGGCGCCGTCGCGCTCGAAGCGATCATGACCTCGCTCGGCGTGCAGTCTTTGCTGGCCTGTCCCGTGGCGATTCGCGAGGGCATCGTCGAGAGCCGCATTGCGAAGTCGCGAACCGAGACGATGGTCGGCGGCTCGGTGCGCCGCAAGTCGGTGCTGCATCTCGCCGAGCGCACGGATTGCGACATGCGGCACGCGTTACACGTCGCGAAGCTCGCGACACGCATCTTCGATCAAACGCCGAAGCTGCATCGTCTGAACGGCGAGAATCGCGAGCTCCTCGAATATGCCGCGCTCCTGCACGAGAGCGGCGCGCACATCAGCGATCGCGGGATTCACAAACACACCTACTACTTGATCCGCCATGGAGATCTGCGCGGCTTCACGGACGAGCAACTGATGATCGTGGCGAACGTCGCGCGCTATTACCGTAAGTCGGTGCCCGATCTCGACGATCCGAATTTCGCCGAACTGAACGAGGATCAGCAGGATGTCGTGTCACGTCTCGTCGCGATTCTCCGCATGGCGGAAGGGCTCGATCGCGGACACCGGCAGCGCGTACGCGATGTGGCGGTGAACAATGGGTCGAAAGGGGTGCGGCTCGTCGCGCGCACGCGATCCGACGCATCGATCGAGATCGAGAGCGCAGAAAAACGCGCGAAGTATTTCGCGAAAGTCTTCGACACGAACGTGAAATTCGAGGTGATCTAGTGGAGCAAGGCGAGAAGTTCGTGGTGTTGCTCCGTCACGGGATCGCGCACCCGCGCGGCACGAAGCCGGAGGAAGAACGCGATCTCACGGACATCGGTCATCGACGAATGAAGGACGTCGCGCGCGGACTCGCGAATCTTTTTCCGAAGGCGACACGCCTCATCAGCAGCCCGCTCATTCGCTGCGTGCAGACGGCGGAATGGGTGGAGAAGGCGTACGGCGGCCGGCTCGAGATGGAAATGAGCGACGCTCTGCGCCCCGACGCTGATCGCGCGGCGTTCCGAAAGCTGATCGATGCGACACGCTCGCGCCGCATCATCTTCGTCGGACACGAGCCGTACCTCAGCGAGGCAGTCGCAATGGAAACGGAGTTGAAGAAGGGCGGCTGCTACGGCGTGCGCATTTCATCGCACGGCATGCTCCTGGAGTGGATGCTGCCGCCGAAAGCCCTGCGCCATCTACGCGCATAGCACTAATGCTTCTTCTTCTTCTTCGCCTTCCTCCGAAAGGATCCCGGTTTCCGGATGATCTCGTCGTAGGGCCCGAGGTGGACGGCTTCGGCGCGCGCGATCGCGATGAACTGCTCCTGACTCCGCAGCGGCAATTCATTCTCCGCGGGTGTTCTACGCCGATAGTTCCCTTCGCTGTCGAGCACCCACGCTTTGACGTTGTCGCCGAGTGAGATCGGCAGAATCTGTTTCTCGATGCGCCGCACGAGCGACGCGTCACGCACCGGAAACGTCGTCTCGATCCGCCGCAGCAGATTGCGCGGCATCCAGTCTCCGCTCGAGATGTACACCTCGGACGCACCGCCATTCTCGAAGCGGAACATGCGCGCATGCTCGAGAAAGCGGTCGACGATGCTCGTCACCCGGATGTTCTCGCTGAATCCGGGCAGACCAGGAACGAGACAACAGATGCCGCGGATCACGAGCTCGATCCGCACCCCCGCGCGGCTCGCACGATAGAGCGCATCGATCACCGTCGGTTCGACGAGCGCATTCATCTTCGCCGTGATCGATGCAGATCTGCCTGCAACGGCGTGCTGCGTCTCGCGGTCAATCATCCGGATGATCCAGCGCAGGTAGTCCATCGGCGCGACGACGAACTGTCTCCAGGTGAGCGGAGCGTCACCGCGCTCGATCAGCTCCTGCACCCCGGCGACGCTGAATCCCGTGAGCAGGTTGAGAAGCTGCGCTGCGTCGGAACCGAACTCCGGATCGCACGTGAAGAGATCGATGTCCGTATACGTTCGGCTCGTGCTCGCGTTGTAGTTGCCCGTCGATAAATGAAGATATCGCCGCAACGAACCTTCTTCGCGGCGCACGACGAGACAAAGCTTGCAGTGCGTCTTGATGCCGACAAGACCGTAGACGACCTGCACTCCTGCATTCTCGAGGTGCCGCGCCCAGTCGATGTTCTTTCGCTCATCGAAGCGCGCCTGCAGTTCGACGACCGCCGTGACCTGCTTTCCGCGTCCTGCTGCATTCACGAGCGCCTCGACGATCGGCGAACCGGGATCGGTGCGATAGAGCGTCTGCTTGATCGCAACCACATCGGGGTCTTCGGCCGCCGCCTGCACGAACTCGACGACCGCCGTGAACGAGTCGTAGGGCCGGTGCAGCAGCACGTCGCCGCGCCGGATGATCGAGAAGATGTCTTCGGTCGTTGCGAGCTGCGCCGGGATGCGCGGGTTGAACGGCGGATCCTTCAGCTTCGGCTCGTCGATGCTGCCGTAGATCTGCATCAGATCGCGCAGCCGGAGCGGACCGCCGGCGACGAATACATCGTGCTCGTTGGAACCGGTCGAGTCGATCAGGAGGCGAACGACGTCTTCCGATGCACCCTCCGCGATCTCGAGCCAGACGACTTCCCGCCGATCGCGGCGTCGCAACTCGCTTTCCATCGTCTTCAGAAGATCCTGGACATCTTCTTCCTTGATGGAGACATCGGAGTTGCGGATCAGACGGAACGCCGTCGAGGTGCGCAGCTTGAGTCCCGGGAAGAAGCGGCCGGCGTGCGACGCGATGATCTCTTCGAGCAGCACGAACCGCTTCTTCTCGAGCGAGAAGAGACGCGGCAGTGTTTCCGGGATCTTCAGCACAACCGTGTGCAGATCCCCGCGCGGCGATTCCAGCTGCAGCGCAAGGTTGAGATTGAGATTCGCGATGAATGGAAACGGGTGACCAGGGTCGATCGCGAGCGGCGTGAGAATCGGCTCGAGATGTGCGCAGAAATAGTCTTCTACGGCCGCTCGATCTTTCTTGCCGAGGTCCGCGACGCGCTCGATGCGGATGTTGTCCTTCTTGAGTGCCGGCAGGAGCTCGTCGTTGAGACAGCGGTACATCGCCTGCGCAAACTTCTGCGAGCTCTTGCGGACTTTGCCGAGGCGGTCGACGACCTTGTCGATGTCCGAGGCAGCTTTCGCGGCGATGACATCCCGCATTTCACCAATGCGGATCATTACGAACTCATCGAGATTGTTCGCGCAGATGCTCAGGAACTTCATCCGCTCCAGCACAGGCACAGCCGGATCGAGCGCTTCGGCGAGCACACGATGATTGAACTCGAGCCAGGTCAGTTCGCGATCGAAAAGCGGCAACGGCTGCGTCGACGGTGTGACGATCGCCTCGGTCGTAGAGCGTACGGTCTCCGCGATCGCTACCGCGGGTGCCGGGCGCGGCTGTTCAGGCAGCACGGACATAGGGGGATAAGCATATGCCCGATGCGACTTTGGGAGAGAAAGCACCGCGGGAACCGAAAACGATCCTGCCGCCGAGGCTTCGTCATCCCGAGCGGCCAACGGCGCGCAGCGCCGCGACTGAGTAAGAGAAAC
>CAZKID010000468.1:0-4283 GCA_964552405.1 uncultured Thermoanaerobaculia bacterium | reverse complement strand
CCTCATCCGCGCTCCGCGCACCTTCTCCCCTCGCGGAGGGGAGAAGGAACTAGGCCAGCGCCAGCTTCGCCGCTCAATGACGGGGGATCGGTTATCGAGAATTACTCAGAGTTACCCATCCCCACGCTACTTCCGGCGCCGCGCGCGCAGGCCCGTGCGAATGCGCTCGACTTCGGTGCGAAGAAAATCGATCTGCGCGAGCACTTCCTCGATCTGCGCGCCGACGTCGTCTGCCTTGCGCGAGCCGTTCTTCCGCGCGCCGGAGAGCTCGCGCCAGATCTGCGCGCGGTCATTCGGGCGAAGCACGGCGATCTTGTCGACGAGGTTCGCGTCTTCCTCTTTTTCGAGGAAGTCGTGTGGCGAGACGTGCAGAACCTGTGCGATCAACGTCATCAGTCCGACGTCGATGTTCTGCTTGCCGGTCTCGATGCGGGACAACGTTGCCGCGCTGATCGACGCCTCATGAGCGACGTCGCTGAGCGACAACCCTCGGGCTGAGCGGAGTTCGCGAATCCGTGTCCCGATCATCTAGTGCGTCTCCGGCTCAGTGTAGCGCACGATTTCGTGTTTCGCTGAGCATTCATCCACCTTTTTCAACATTTTCGCGCTCATCCGGAAACCTTTTGACATCTTCGACATACCTGATTGGTGTCGAGCTTGCGCAAATCGCTGCGGCTGGCTCCGGTTGTCACGATCACGCGCTCGAGTTTCTTCGGATCGTCGCGCGCGAGGATCTCGAGAACTTCGAACCCGCTCGCCGCCGGCATCATCAAATCGAGCAGTACCACGCTGTAGTTGTCCGACCGCATCCGTTTCAGTCCATCGGTTCCGTCGTCTGCCACGTCGACCTGATAGCCTTCGCGCTGCAGGAGTGTGATGAACATCTGCCGGATGGCAGCGTCATCGTCAACGACGAGTACCCGTTTTTCGGACACGCAAAAAGCGTACCCTTAGTTTGCAAATTGTGCAAAGTGATCCGGTGGAGATCCGGAGTAGACGAAAAAATGGCGGATCGCCAGAATGCGCATATGCGCGTCATTGCCGGAGACATCGGTGGCACCAAGACTCTCCTTCAACTCGTCGGCGACGACGGTGTCGCGATCGAGCAGCGTTACGACAGCGGCGCGTTCGCGACGTTCGATGACCTCCTCCGCGACTTCTTGTCGCGCACGACGACGCCGATCGACTCCGCCTGCTTCGCCGTCGCCGGTCCCGTCCTCGGCCGCATCGCGTCGGTCACGAATCTCCGCTGGTCGATGGATGCTGACGCGATCGCCAGCGGCTTCTCGATCGGCCGCGTGTCACTCATCAACGATTTCGAAGCCGTCGCGCTCGGCGTGCCGTTGCTCGCGGAGAACGATCTCACTCCGATTCAGAAGGGGAGGCGCATCGCCACCGCGCCCATCGGCATCGTCGGTGCCGGCACTGGCCTCGGCGAAGCGGTGGTCATGTACGACGGCGAGCAGTGGAACGTGCTCGCGTCGGAAGGTGGTCACGCGGACTTCGCGCCGCAGGATGAAGAGCAGGCGCGACTCTTTCTCGATCTCCATTCGAAGCTCGGACACGTCAGTTGGGAGCGGCTCGTCTCCGGCATGGGCCTCGTCAACATCCATAACTTCGTGACCGGCGTCGATCGCGAGTACGACGATGTGATCCCCGCGGAGATCGCCGCTGACTACGCTCGCGGCGACGCCGCAGCGCGCCGCACCGTTGCGATCTTCATCGATATCTATGGTGCCGAGGCGGGGAACATGGCGCTGCGCACGCTGACGCGCGGAGGCGTGTTTCTTGCGGGCGGCATCGCGGCGCGCAACGTCGAGTGGTTCACCGACGGCCGGTTCCTCGACGCGTTTCTTCGCAAGGGACGGTTTCGCGAGATCCTGCGCGAGATCCCGGTGAATCTGATTGCGAATCCAAGAGTCGGGTTGATTGGGGCCACGGAGAGGGCGCGGAGGGGAATTGAAAATTGAAAATTGAAAATTGAAAATGGAGGTGGCGCTTCGCGCATTTTCAAATTTTCAATTTTCAATTTTCCATTTCCGCCAGGAACGCGATTGATTCACCGTGAAGTGAGGCTTCGCGCATTTTCAATTTTCAATTTTCAATTTCCGCCAGGAACGCGATCGGTTCACCGTGAAGTGAGGCTTCGCGCATTTTCAATTTTCAATTTTCAATTTCCGCCAGGAATGCGATTGGTTCACCGTGAAGTGAGGCTTCGCGCATTTTCAATTTTCAATTTTCAATTTTCAATTTCCGCCAGGAATGCCGCGCCCTCTCGCCAGGTTGGTTCGCCTCGCATGGGACTTAGTGTCGGAATCGTCGGACTGCCGAACGTCGGCAAATCAACCATCTTCAACGCACTGACCGCGGCGGGCGCGCAGAGCGCGAACTATCCGTTCTGTACGATCGAGCCGAACGTCGGCATCGTGCCTGTGGTCGACAAACGCCTCGACAAGCTCGCCGAGCTCGCGCAGAGCAAGCAGACCATCTATACCGATCTGCGCGTGGTCGATATCGCAGGACTCGTTCGCGGCGCGAGCAAAGGGGAGGGACTCGGCAACCAGTTCCTCGCCAACATCCGCGAGACGGACGCGATTCTGCACGTCGTCCGCTGCTTCGAGGATTCGAACGTCGTCCACGTCGAGCACTCCGTCGATCCGGAGCGCGACATCGAGATCATCGAGACCGAGCTCCTGCTCGCCGATCTCGATGCGCTGCAGAAGCGCGCGGACAAAGTCCTGCGGCTCGCGCGCGTCGGACAAAAGGACGCACAGGTCGCGGCTGATGCGCTGACGAAAGCAATCGCCGCCGCGAATGAAGGCACACCGCTTCGCGCGATCTCCTTCACCGCGGAAGAACGCGAAGCGTTGCGCGAGCTGAACCTCATCACGCTCAAGCCCGTGCTCTATGTGGCGAATGTCGGTGAGGGAGATCTCGGCGCCGACACGCCGCTGGTGGAGAAGGTGCGCGCCATCGCGAAGGCGAAGGGGGGCGAAGTCGTCGTGATCTGCGGCGAGCTCGAAGCGCAGATCTCGCAACTGCCGCCCGAGGAACGGAAAGACTTTCTTCTCGAGATGGGGCTGCCGGAGCCGGGACTCGATGTCCTCGTGCGCGCCGGCTACAAGCTGCTGAATCTCGAAACGTACTTCACCGCCGGTCCGAAAGAGGCGCGCGCCTGGACGATTCATTGCGGCGACAAAGCGCCGCAGGCCGCGGGTGTCATTCACAGCGACTTCGAACGGGGCTTCATCCGTGCCGAGACGATCGCGTTCGATGATTACGTCGCGCACGGCGGCGAGCAGGGTGCGAAGGCCGCGGGCAAGATGCGCAGCGAAGGCAAGGACTACGAAGTCCAGGATGGCGACGTCATCCTGTTCCGGTTCAATGTGTAGGGGCACGCGGTCACGCGGGCTCGGGGGCTCGCCGTGAAATTCGTTCTTCCATCCGATGAGGGTTTGCAGATTCACGGCGAGCTGACGCTGCCGCTGCATCCTCGCTCGCTCGTGATCGTCGTCCATGGTTTCAAGGGATTCATGGACTGGGGTTTCTTCCCCTGGCTCGCGGATCACCTCGCGAAGCATGAGCTCGCGGTCTGTCGTTTCAACATGTCGCGATGCGGCATGAATGGTCGCGGAGACGAGTTCGATCGTCTCGATCTCTTCGAAGGCGACACGTATTCGACTCAGATCGCGGATTTGCGCACGGTCGCGAATTACTGCCGCTCGCAATTCACCACGCTTCCGACCTTCCTCCTCGGGCACTCACGCGGCGGCGGCGTGGCGCTGCTGGCTGCTGAAGAGATCGAAGAGCTGGCGGGCGTGATCACATGGAATGCGATCTCGCGCGTCGATCGCTGGGATCAGCCGACGATCGCGCAGTGGCGGCGCGATGGGCATATGGATGTGCTCAACGCGCGCACGAAGCAGGTGATGCGGATGTCGGCGCGGATGCTCGATGACGTCGAGGAGAATCTCGCGCGCCTCGATATCGGAGCCGCGGCTGCGCGGCTTCGCGTGCCGCTGTTCGTCGTGCACGGCGGCCGCGATGAGAGCGTGCCGATGGCCGAGGCCGAGGTGATTGCGTCGCGCGCGACGGATGTGTCGAAGATGATCATCGCGAACGCGACACACACGTTCAACGCGATTCATCCGCTGATCACCGTGCCGAAGGAGCTGGCGCTGGCAGGGGAGCTGGCAGCGCACTTCTGCAACGCGTACGTGTAGGACAGGCGCCCTCGCCTGTCGGCTCGGAGCACAGGCGGGGGCGCCTGTGCCCCACAGGAA
>CAZKID010000467.1:0-4299 GCA_964552405.1 uncultured Thermoanaerobaculia bacterium | reverse complement strand
TCAGCTATTCTTCCGCGTGAGGCACGGCACCGCTGAGTGCCAGTGCCGTTAGGCGTACCCGAGTTGACGAACGAAGTCATCGACCGTCTCCGCACCGCCTCGCCCGATCTCGCAAGCGAGTACTTTGCGTTTCTCGCTCGCAATGGAGGCGCGGAGTCCGAACTGGCAATTGATCCCGGATGGATTCACGTATGGGAAGCTGACTACGCGCTTACCGGATCGTCCGAATACGGGTTGGCCGATTTCCTGCCGGGCTACTTCGCGTTTGGCTCGAACGGGGCCGGCGAGCTGTTCGTCATTCAGAGAGGCGCAGAGAATCCTCCAGTGTTCATGGTGCCCGCAGGCGACCTTAACGCCGGATCGCTCGCGCAGGTGGCAGACAATTTTGCCGTACTCGAAGCGGCCATGCGAACGGACGCCTAACTCGTGGCTGCAGCGGACGCCGTGCCGTTCGTCGCCGCCTTCCGTTCGAGAGTCAACGTCGGCTATTCTTCCGTGTGTGGCACGGCGCCGCTGAGCCACAGGACGTTAGGCGTCCACGCGGAGTCATCACGATGAGACATCCACAGTACTTCGCGGCGACACAGATCGTTGCGAATACTCTCGATGCCCTCCTCTCGGATCCGAAGTGTGTGTCGGCATATCTTTTCTTCCGAGAGGGCTCAGTCGTTGCCTTGCGGGGACCGGCATCACTGCCTGTAGATCCATCGGTCTGGCGTGTTCATCTCGCCGGCACGCGTCGCGGTCGTGTTCGCGTCGCGAACGAACCAGCCGTCATGCCGAATTTTGTGGTCACAACGGGTGTGACCCGCCGGCTCATCCTCGCATGCGGTCGCCTCGCGAAACCCGGATTCAAGGATCGAAGGGCCTTTCGCCAGGACGCAGAAGATCTCCGTCGCCGACTCGAAGACCTTCTCCGCGGCGGCATACGCTTTCACGGCGATCCGGTGGACGACGATCCCTCCGGAGTGTCTGGCTGGGCAGCCGTTCCTCTCCCGCCACACATAAAACCCAGCTAGTGGCACGAGACGCCTAACTCGGCACTGCAGCGGATGCCGTGCCGTTCGTCGCTGTCTTTCGTGCAAGTGCCTACGTCAGCTATTCTTCCGTGTGAGGCACGGCACCGCTGAGTGCCAAAGCCGTTGGGCCGACGCAAATGACGGAGTTACCCGAGCCTCTTTACTCCGAGATCGAACGCCTCTGTGCGGAAGGTGACGAGCACGTTGAGTCAAAAGAGTTTGATTCTGCGCTTGCAGCCTTCAGCCAAGCATGGCATCTCCTGCCGGAACCGAAAGAGCAGTGGTCCGCGGGAACATGGATTCTGGTGGCCATCGGAGACACTCAGTTTCTCGCTGGAGACTTTTCGGAATCGCACGAAGCCTTTTCCTTCGCAGTCATGCATCCGGGAGGATTTGGAAATCCGTTCATTCACCTTCGCCTCGGGCAAACCGCTCTTGAACTCGGCGAGACACGCGAGGCCGGAAACGAGCTCATTCGCGCGTACGCACTCGAAGGCGCGTCGATCTTCGTAAACGAAGATCCGAAGTACTTTGACTTCCTCAAGACACAAGCCAAAGAGCCTACGGCCGGATGGGAGTGGTAGCCCGCTGTCTGCGCGAGCGCGGCCCAACTCGGCACTGCAGCGGATGCCGTGCCGTTCGTCGCCAGCTTCCGTCCGAGCACCGTCGTCAGCTATTCTTCCGTGTGAGGCACGGCACCGCTGAGTGCCAATGCCGTTAGACCGCTGGCACGGAGACCTCGTTTCATCCCAGCGCCGCAAATTCGCTCAGCGGCTGCTCGACCAGGCGCATTCGCCCGGCACGAGCCGGGATCGGCGGGTTCTCGCAGCGCACCTCGCACGTCCGCTTCCCCGCTAACGCGAATGAGACAGTCGTCATCATCCTCGCGCGGGCTCGATCCGAGCGTGAGCTCGCTCAACAACGGTCAAGCCGAGGTCGAAAATGTGTGGTCGTCGCTCGCGCGCACAGGCACCGCCGCGCGACGCTCAGCGTTGCCGCTCGTCCATCGCACGAATACCAACACGAATCCCACGTCCTCGCTCGCGAGAGCCACGAGTTCAGGGGCGCCAGCGGCGAGAATCCGGTGGCAAGAGGCACGAGCGGTCTAACTCGCAGCTGCACCGGACGCCGTGCCGTTCGCTGCTATGTTTGGCGTATCATGATCGCGCAGCCCTCTTGCCGTTTGAAGCACGGCGCCGGTGAGCTGCAGGGACGTTAGACGTTCCGCAACATCACATGAGGGCACTTCGGATTCTCGCCATCATTCTCGCGTGCTGTCGACAGCATCCCACGGAGAGGATCGTGCGGTCTGAGCGTGTCGCTGGTCGGCCAACTACCGACGTCGCTGCCTCTGGATCACGAGCCAGACACAAACCTCACGATTTGCGCTTGGATCGAATTGAGTGGCACAAAGGTGCGCGGTCAACAGCTGTTGTATTCGTCGACGGCGTCGCCAATACCGTGAATGTCGGCGCGCGGGTTGACGACATTCACGTGGATTGGATCGCTTGTGACCGCGTAGATCTGAAGATTGATCCCGTGGACCCTCTCACGATCGACGGGCAGAAAGTGATCAGTCTAAGATTGACGCCTACGCCGTGACGCTGCGCCAAAAATCAACGCTGAAACACGAGACGTCTAACTCGGCACTGCAGCGGATGCCGTGCCGTTCGTCGCCATCTTTGGTTCGAGAGGCTCTGTCAGGTATTCTGCCATGTGAGGCACGGCACCGCTGAGTGCCAATGCCGTTAGGTGCTTTGTCGTGAAGGGGTTCTTCTCTCGAATACAGGCCTGGTGCAAGCGCGAGACCGCGCCGGTGCAACGAGTTCTACAAATACCTGTCCTATCTCGGAGGAATCATCCGAGGAATCATCCACGAGCACCATCAGGAGTGTTCGACGTTTCGGAGGTCCGGTCCCTACTTGCAGCAGCGGTCAAGGACCACAATCCTGACCGCAGAGACGCGATCGGCCAGACACTCCTGATGGTTGCGACTCACACGAATGACGTTGACGCATGTCGCTCTCTACTCGAACTCGGCGCTGATCCAAGCGCATCAGATATGCTCGGCGAGTCGCCACTCCTCAAAGCAGCACGACTCGGTTTTGAGCCCATCGTGGAGTTGCTGCTCGCGCACGGTGCCGACCCGAACGGGCATCACATCGAGGGCTGGACACCGATCTTGGTTGCAGCACTTCACGCGCACGTAGCTACCGCGAAAATTCTTCTGGCCCACGGTGCTGACCTTACGCGCCGAACACATACGGGCCACGATCTTGCTCACATGGCAAGAATGTCCAAGAATCTTGAAATACTGGCTCTTCTTACGAATACCGGCACCTAGCTTTACCGTGGCAGGGACGAGTTGCGGCAAAGATATCGCGAGAAAACAACCGGCAAGTGGCACGCACCTAACTCACGGGTGCAGCGGACTCCGACCCGCTCGTCTGTGAGTTCCAAGATTTATACTTCTGCGCGTGCGGGTCGGAGCCGCTGACCCGCAAAACGTTAGCCGCGCTGCGCGAGAAACAAGATGCGACGATACCTGGAGAACACGGGCATCGGTTCACCCGACGGTGCCATCCTCAATGCGCCGCAGATTTTGGAGGAACTTTCCAAGTCCGATCGGTGGGGCATCAATCTTCAGCCCGAAGACCCGTCGCCACTCGCAGCAATCCTTGCGGAGCTCCGCTGCGTCCGGCTCCTAATGAAGGCTGACGATACGTGCGTTGCTTACTTTGCGCAGGCCCTTACCGAAGAACAGGCCGAACTTCTTGTCGAAGTCGCACAGCAGGAAGAGAGTCCCTTCGCGCCAGCGGTTCCGAAGACGGAAGCGTTTCTTTGGTAGGACTGAAGTACCGCACGGGCGCGGCTAACTCGCCGCTGCACCGGACGCCGTGCCGTTCGCTGCCAACTTCGGCGTATCATGATCGGGTGTCGTCTCGGCCGTGTGAAGCACGGCGCCGGTGATCGGCAACAACGTTGGGCCGACGAACAGATGTCAATACAACGAACAATTGGCCTCGTCTGTCTGGCGCTCATCGGGTGCCAAAACCACAGCTATCGGGGCGATGGCAGGCTCTCGGATAATGTGATTTCACCCAGCGAACGATTTAACCTTGATCTCGGGTCGATTGACTTGACAACGGCTAACACCCACGTCTATCACATGGCTTCTCTTCCGACAGAGAGGTTCGCGATTGGTGTCGAGGTGACCACGTCAACTAATTCTACTTTGTCACATTCACTCGGGCGGTGAGTGAAGGTCAACAGCGACTCC
>CAZKID010000466.1:0-4312 GCA_964552405.1 uncultured Thermoanaerobaculia bacterium | reverse complement strand
ACCGCGCGAACATCATTTCGCATACCGAGCCATGTCAAATGCTGACTCAAACCCTCGGCGTCGGCAAGGTCCTGCAATCGACGACGCTCCTCCCGATTTCCGTCGCCAACGCACACGAACCTGACGCGAGGAAGCTCTGCGCTCACCAGCTTCGCCGCTTTGAGAAAGGTGTCGTGATCCTTATTGGGATCGATTCGCGCCACCATTCCAATCAACGGCGAATCATCGGCAATCCTCAATTCCGCCCGCACCCTGCTTCTCTCCGCGGCATCAGGCCGGAAGTCATCCACTGAGATTCCATTCGGAATGACGGTCATGCGGTTCTTCGGAAATCCGTGCGCCAGACAGTGACGTAACCCCGCCTCGGAGTTCACGATCACCCGATCCGCAAACCGAGCGAACCATGGCTCGACGCCATAGGTAACGCGGGTCATCAGATCGAACCGTCGCAGGTCCATGTTCGATGAACGAACACCCCACACCAGCGGGACTGAGCGGAATACTGGACGAAGAAGCGCTCCGAGCAGATTCGGTACCGGAAGATACGTATGGATCACATCCGGAGATATCGTGCGCAGAAAGTGAATCAACCGTTTGCTGAAATAGACGAGGTTCCAGCGTCGATCCTTGCCAACGACATGCAACTGAACGCCTTTCCGGTCCAGGCCTTCTGCTAACGGCACTTCGGAATAGAACGAGCAGATGATCGCCTCATGTCCAGCTTCCACCAGACCCGCGGCGAGTGTCACCAGCTGACGCTCGGCACCACCTACGGCGAGTGAACGCGTTAGAAAGACGATCCTCAGGACGAGGCGTGAACCGCCCTGAGGGTGGGAAATCAAACAGGAATGATTGGGGGCAGAGAATACCACTCGTGGCGAACTCGGTTCACCGAAGCGATCGCAGGCTGTAACGTATCAGGCCACTATTGCTCAATAGGCCCTGCGCCTGGGCAGGGCGCCATCGATCACATAGAGAACACCCTCTGCCGTCGGAACGAGGATCTCCGACGCACCATCGCCGTCGACATCCGCCGCAATGGGATCCCCGACCGCGTATCCGAGGTCGATCGACCATACGAGGTTACCCGTTGCGGCATTGATCGCATACAGCCAGCCGCCGGCGCCGCCCACGACGAAGTCGTACCCATCTCGTCCATCAACATCGACGGCAATGACACTGCTCAACGGATTCAATGTCGTAGCACTGTCGACCACGGCACCGTTCAACAATGCCCGCTCCCAAATCGTGGATCCCGTACGCGCATCCCGCGCGACAAGGACTCCCCGCTTGGTGCCGACACCGATGATCACGGAATCACCGACCGGAGCCAGCGCCGGCATGGAGCCTCTTTCATCGTCGATGGAGGCCTGATCAACCGCCCAACGAATCGTCGTGGGAGACGACGCGGTACAAGGCTCGAGCAACATCATGTGCGCGTCATCTTCGCCGATCAGAATCTCGGCTGTTCCATCATTGTCGTCGTCCACCAGGACCGGCACTCCGTTGTAATCGACATAGCCGAGATTCCCATATTGAGGAGCGGTGATGGACTCACAGAGAACGTCGCCATTGGCTCCATTGAGAATCGTCGCCTTACTCGTGTTGTAGTTCGTGACGACGTCCGGAACACCATCGTGATTCCAGTCCCAGACGGCAAGTGACGCATCCCAATAAGAACCTTCTGTCGATTCCCACAGGAGCTGCCCGCTAGCTGGGTCGAGAGCATAGACAGGCATAGGAAACAAGAGCGAACCGGATCCAAAAACGATTGGAGCGCCCGTATTGAGGTTTTTCCCAACATTCACCGCGACCGGCATGATCGAGGATTGTGAGAACTGTGTCGAACGAGACGACAAATGTCCATGCGCATCGGCATCGCAGATTGCCGTCGCATCGACAGGATCGCATGACCGCAACAACATCGAGGTTCCGGCCATGACGGGCTCCTGATTGCCGATTCCCCGATGAAACAATTGCGATCGCGGAGCGGTGCGGCCGATATCGATACGCATCAAATCCTGGTTCGAAGCGGTGGCATAAATCTCGTTGATGCCGTCGCCATCGAGATCGGCAACGACCGCGAGCTCGTTATTGTGCCCATTGCCGCCATTGAGCTCGAAGAATCCACCGACCCGCGCGATCGTTCTTCCCACAAGAGTCGAATCGAGCGCCACGACGTCTCCGTTCGAGAGGCCCACGAGAAGGTTCCCGGAGTCAGCGGAAGACGAGATGACGGCTCCGGGAACTTCGCCCGCCGGGAAGGAGTGCGTGGCGAGCGTCTTTCCCGTCTCGATATCCACGGCAAAAAACGTCCGCGCCGCTCCACGGGCAAACACGACGTCGCCAGTACCGTCGTGGTTCGCATCCACCACGACCGGTTCAGCCCCCTCGTTCGAGGAATCCGGCCGCCGATCATGAGCATAATTCGTCAGCATCGAGTCGGCGTAAATCGACCACGCCGCAGGATCGAAGCCTTGATCCGATAGCCTCAGCACTTTGAATACGCCAGTGGACGATCCTTGCTCGGTGGTTATGCCTGTACTCGCCACAATGCGCGGCCTTCGATCGATTCCAGTGACCACAGCCTCGAGTCGGTAACCCGCGAGCTGACGTTTCACCGTCAGGGTTTTCGCATCAAGAAGCTCCAGAACGTGTACACCCTGTATGGAATCGAAATACGAGACGAGGATGTCGTCTTTCCCATCGCCATCGAAGTCCTGAATGGAACCGGTAACGTAGCGAAGCCCGATCGGACGAGTGTTGAGCACGACTGGTGTGTAGGGCCACAATGGATCGATCACCATTGCACCTTGAAACATGTAGGCACTGGTGCTCGCATACGAGCCAATGACGATGATCTCCGGCTCGCCATCATGGTCGACGTCGCGAACCATGACTAATTGACCCCATCCGCCGCTTTCGGTCCAGATCGATGGATCCGTATTGAGATAGTCCTCACGTGAAAGCACGTCTCCTGACCGGCCGTCGAGAATCCAGAGCGTTACGCTTCCTCTGCCCCCCACCATTACGATGTCCGGCGATCCGTCGCCATTGACGTCTCTTATGGCGATCGGTGAATAGCTGTAGGGGTCAGAGGAATAGCTCCATAACGTCCGTTTCCAAAGGAGCCTGGGCGTCGCCAACCCATCCGCAAAGGTATAGGCGCGAACCACGGAACTTGCGGCCGGCGCCCAGATCAGCTCCAGCTTTCCATCCCCGTCGAGATCAAACATCTTCACGGCACCAGCCCCTCCCGGCTCGATCGGTGAGGACCACAGTAGGTTGCCGGACGCAGCATCAAACAGATCGAGGGTCGCGGACGCGACATCACTGGTCGTCGCAAGAATTTCTTGACGGCCATTGCCCTCGATATCGTAGAGGCCAATCAGCGAAGGAGACGACCGATAGCGATGAGACCAGAGAGGAGTGCCGTCCTGCCGGCAGGCCTGAAGATTTCCGGCAGGAGCCATAACGATCAGATCGTCTGCAGGCGACTCGAGAATCTGAGAACTGTTGATCGAGCCGCCCATATGAAACGATGCCGCAATTCTCGGGACTGCGATGCGCCCTGCGAGGGCTTGCGTTCCAGTTTGCGCTGAATTGCCGCGCCATTGCGGCCAGGAGCCATGAGCTGCCGTCACTGCTCCTATTGCGGGCCGGGCAGCGATTCCAAGAATCAAAGACACCGAGACTACGAAATGGTTGCGAGTGAACATTTGAACAGCTGACGCTCGGCGAGCACGAAACGTTTACGTGCGATGCAAAAACATCTCCACGGCCAACAGCAACGTGGAACCGACGAGTGCGCTACGAGAGTAGCGATTCACAATGAGACACGTTCCGGAACCCCTGCGATGCCAGGGGTCTCGCGATCACTTTGCAGACCATCGCAGCAGCATCCGGTCGATCACGCGTTGTCTCACATCGTCCGGCAGCGCAGCCAGACGAGTCGTGTCGAAGAGGCAGCCGATCGTCAGCGGCTCCATCGCTTCATCCACGCGGCCAAGCTTGAGCAGCTCGACTCCGACGTTGTAATAGATTTCCGATCTGCGATCGACTCGCAATGCGTCCTTGTAGATCCTCAACGCTTCTTCATCGTTTCCAAGAATCGCATAATTGGTCGCCGTGAGAACCCGGGTCTCGACATTCCACGGCATGCCGGTACGACAGGGAGCGAAGCGGGAAACTTTCTCCCGAGCACCGTTCATCTGGGGGTCGCTCGCCTGGCGGCTCATTCGGACCCGGCCCGCCACCGATTCGGCAATCGGAGCTATGCCACAAGCTGGGAAGAGCGACCACCGGCCGTACG
>CAZKID010000465.1:0-4316 GCA_964552405.1 uncultured Thermoanaerobaculia bacterium | reverse complement strand
GGGCCCCGGCGCCGCCTTGCTCGACAAAGCGATTGAGCGCCGCGCGCGCCGGCTCACCGACGCTGGGCAGATCGCACAGCAGCACGACACCCTCGATGGAATCGAGTTTCTCGAGCGGCACGAGCGTCGCCTGCATGCCCGCCCGCGACAGGAGACCGACCCAGGCCGCGGCGAGTCGAGAATGCGCGCTGCCGGTCAGCACAGTGATCTTCGGCAGCGCCTCGGGCAGGACAGTCAGCGATTGTTTCTCGATGAACGACCAGATCGCCCAGCCGCCGGCGATGACCGCGACGCAAACGACCAAGCCATAAGCCGCGAGATGCTTCCAATGGACATGCGCGTCTCGCCGGCGGACCATCGTCCGTTACTTCGGCTGTTCATTCGGCTGATATTGATCGAAGAAGACCTTGGTTTTTCCTTCCTGTCGCAACTCCGCGGCCGTCTTGGGACGGCGCGCCTCGCGCACTTTGTACGCAAAATACGATGCAACGGCCAGGATGAGTGTCACGACGATTGAAACGAAGATGACGGTAGCGAGAATGTTGACCCAATCGAATCTCATGACTTTGGATTAAATGCGCCCTTTCCGCGCGAGCTTTCCCCACGACATGTCGAGACCGACCAGCTCCTCTAATGTCGCGAATACCTTGCACACATCGATGATGAGAATGTAGAAGAAGCGATAGAACACAGCGTACAGAGCCAGACCCATGTCCTCTTTTTCCATCGTGATGGAATGGACGGCGAGCAGCAGGTCGAGGATCGTCAATAGCAGCCACCACATCACCAGCAGGGTGGTCATCCCATAAATCAGTGCGATCCAGACGAAGAACAGATTGGCGAAGATGTTCATCGCCGGCCAGACGAGCCCTTCGAAAATCATGTACCACAAGGACAATGGCGTCGTGACGACACCTTCAGACCGGACGAGCAGACGCTTTTGTTTTCTCAATGCCTGCAGGATGCCGCGGCTCCACCGATAACGCTGCTTGATGATGTCCAGCAACTCTTCCGGCGCTTCGGTGTAGGCGACGGCTTTCGGCTCATACTGAATCCGCCACCCGCCGGCCAGGATCTTGACCGTCATATCGAAATCTTCGGCGAAGGTGTCGCTGTCGTACCCGCCCGTCTCCTCGATTGCCGTCCGGCGAAAGATGCCGATCGGCCCGGGGATGACGTTGACCGAGCGGAAGAATGCCTGCGCCTTCCGCACGATATTCAGCCCTTCGATGTATTCGAGCGCCTGCAGTTTCGTCCAGAGATTGTGGCGATTGATGACTTTCACGTTGCCGGCTACCGCACCGACATTGCGATCGGCAAAGTGCTTGATCGCGTAACGCAGTGCCTGCGGCGTCAGACGCGAGTCGCTGTCCATGCAAACGACGACCGGGGCTTTCGAGCGGCGTATGCCGTAATTCAGCGTGTCGGCCTTCCCGCTGTTCTCTTTTCGATAGACGGAGACCTTTACACCGTAGTGATTCCCCTCGAACTCGCGCATCTTCGCGTACGTGTCATCAGTTGAGCCGTCATCCACAGCGATGATCTCGTAATAGGGATAACGCAACTGGAGGAGCGAGGCCAGTGAGCCCTGAATGACCTCCCCTTCATTGAAGGCCGGCACGATGATCGATACGAACGGAAACGCCTCGGCCTGATCGCTGGTCGAAAGCTCCTTCTGTTCCAGATAGCTGAACCAGACCAGCACGAAGTGGCGCAGCAGCAGCAACCCCAGGAACGACCCGAGCGTAACGACGAGGGCGGAGACCACCAGCGGGCCGAGCGTCTGCGGATACCGGAAGAGGAAGAGCGTCGCCGTCACGGCCAGCGCGACGATGACGAATGAGATCAACAACTGTGTGATTGGCTTCAGCGGTTTGGTGGCCATTAGTGACTCTCTCCAAGGGGCGGAATTACCGGTGAACCGGATAGCACACTGGAATCGTAGTAATACTGATGACGGCCGGAATGCGCATCACCATGTGCGAATAGTTGTTTGACACGCACCCCGACATACCAGTGACGCTGCCAGTAGTTGACCGCGTCGCCATCTGAATTGCTCCCGGGGAACAATGACTGGATCCGTCCGCTCTTTCCGTAGCCATAATTGCCGACGACATCGAACGTGTCGTTGAGCGGAACCGTGACGCTCCCCTCATAGGCGCGGAGATCGGAACTGAATGAACCCTCGTAGGCACGGCCGGCCTTCACTTCGACGTTCCAGTGAAAGCGGTCACGGACGTTCTGACCTATCTGGATCACGCCGGCCAATGACTTGTAATCGGTGGGCGACCAGTAGCGATTCGAGCGAAAGTCATACCGCAGATAACGCCCGTCGACTTTGAACGCCAGGAACGGCTCGCGCAGCACGCGGAACGTCACGAGGCCATGGGCTGCCGCGCGATTGTTGTCGTCCGAAATGAATCCGTACGACGCGTCGCCCAACCACGAGAGGAACCCGCCGCTGTTGTAGTCATAGTGCGCCCGGAAGTCATTGATGGAGAGTGGGTCGTGCAGCGTGGAAACCGGGCTGGCCACGGATCCGCCCAACGAATTCAGTGTAAAGACATCGTAGACGAGATCGTAATGATTGAAGTCGAACGCCGCCCGGCTCTGAAGATTCGGAAGAAACTCGGCGCCGGCCCCGAAGAACGGCCGTGTGCCGAGACCGTGATCGTAGAGGTCGAAGCCGACACGCGCACGGCCGGTCCAGCGATCACTGTAACGGTAGGCGGCACCGCCGCTGAACACGTTCGCGTAGACGTCCTCACCGGCATGTTCGAACTCGTGCCGGCCGATTGCGACATCGATACGCGTGCGGTTCGAGGTCCACTTCCCTCCCTCGAGGTCGATCCGCTTCATCGTGAAGTCGCTCGAATCCGTCACGTAGGTATAGCGTGCATCGAGTGTCGTGGCCGGACGCGCGTGACGCACGAGATCGAGCTCCGTGCGCGCCGCGTCGTCGTTAGGATCGAGCCGGAGAGCGGCGTTTTGTTCTGCAATCGCATGCTCGTTCCAGCCATACCAGCGGTAGATCTGCCCGATGTTGTACCTGGCCCTGAGGGGGACATCGCCGTAGAGATAGCCGCGGGGATTGTTCTGCAGATCGGTCAGTGAGCGGAACACGTGCATGGCCGGCGCAAACTCCGAATCGTACGAGAGAACCTGCGCATACTCGAGGCGCACGTCCGCGCGATCCGGCTCGCGCTCGAGGATTCGCACGTATTGCCGCTCGGAATCGTTCCATCGTTTGTCCCAACTGAGAACGCGCGCGTACTGCAGACGCACTTCGTCGTCGCCCGGACGGCGTGTCAGATAGCGGTCATAGAGCCGGGCCGCCTGATCGTAGGCGGCCGCTCCTGTATAGGCTTTGGCCAGTGCGAGAAGTTCATCCGTACTGCTGGAGGATGAGGAGGCCATCGCCGCATTGGCTTCGTGATCGAGCAGGTCGCGCCGCTCATCGAGCCGCTTCAATTCCGCACTGCGAGCGGTACGGATGTTCTGCTCGAGTGCATCCAGCTCTTCGACCGGACCGCGCGTGTGTGCCCGTACAAACTCGATGTCGCGCAGCGCTTCTCCATAGTGACCGCTCTCGTAATAGAGACGGCCTCGATGGACCCGCAAGGCGAGGTTGTAAGGCTGCGCCGTGATCAATTTGCCGGCCTGCTCGATTCGAAGTTCCGGCGATGCTCGCAGTTGCTCGGCCAGAGCCTTTGCTTTGCTCGCGTCCGAATGCGAGGCCACGAAGTCGTCGAGGACTGCAATCGCTCCCTCGCGATTCCCGCTCCACGCCTTCGCATTCGCGAGCGCAACTGCCGAGTCTTCTGAGGGCGACGTGCGATGCAGTTCGGAAAGCGTCGTGACGGCGGCACGCGAGGCACCCATCCACGCGAGCACGTTTCCGTATGCGAGCTGGATGTCGGGCGACGGCTGCTCTTTCAAGAGCTGGGAATAGACGCGCTCGGCGTCATTGAGTTGACCCGACCATGCGAGGGCGCGAGCCTGGCGTAATCGAACATCCCGCGTACGAGCTGCCTGCGGCACTTGTGCGTATGCATCGGCGGCCGCGCCATAACTCCCGGCGTCGAACAACGCATTGGCCTGCGTCAATGAATCGTTTGTCGTTTGCGCTTCGTTGGAAAAGGCGGCGGTGGTGATTGAGACGGCGACCACGGCGAGCAGAATTCTCAAAGGCCTCATGGGCAACCTTCCGTAATGAGCGGCCGGAATTTTTTCTTACGACTGCGAAACTGCTATCTCTCGCGTTGCCGCGGTGCAACGCCTGTTCCATAGGGCCCGACGGCCCGTGTGAGGGGCAC
>CAZKID010000464.1:0-4320 GCA_964552405.1 uncultured Thermoanaerobaculia bacterium | reverse complement strand
GGTCCCTCGACTTCGCTCGGGATGACGGCACCGCGAGCCCGCGCACCCGCGAGCCCGCAAAACCATCACCTCTCCCGTCCCACCGGATACAGCATCCACCGCTCATCGAAGTACGGTGTCCGCTCGTAGAAGAAGTGCAGTCTCTTGTCAGGGTTGTTCTTGAACTCTGGATCGCTCTCGAGTTTCTTCTCGAACTCCGCTTTCAGGTTTGGATCGGAGGCGAGCATCTTCTCGGCGAGGGGCTCCATCGCGTAGTTCTCGAAGTACTCGGTGCGTTGCAGCACTTCATCGAAGAAGCCCCACTGAAAGAACGAATCGCCTGATGCAGGTTCGAGAAGCATCGCTGCGATTTCGCCGAGGGGTTGGTCGACGGGAATGCGGACGGAGCCGGGCGGGTAGTGCTCCTTGTGATGTTCGACGGTCGTGGTCGCGGTGACAGGCACGTGACCTTCGAACGGCTGGCTCGCGAGCTTCGCGTCGTGGAGCCGATACAGCTCGACCTCGACATCGCGCCCTTCGAGCAGCCGCTCCATTTGAACGCCGTGCAGGCGCAATCGCTCGATCACTTCGCGCCACTGCGCCGGAATCCAGTACGCGACGGCCCGCGGCACGGAGCTCGCGACTTGCGTCTGCCGGTAGTACGGCATGCGCATGGTGATCGGATGGCCGAGCCACTCCGTCTTCTGCGTTCCGCTCACCGATGATGGCTCCGTCCGTGATTCGATTCCTTTGAAATCGATCATGTCCGGCGCGATGCCTTGCGGCACCTTCCAATCGATCGGAATCGGATCGAGACGCAGATGCGTGTCGTCGCCTTCGGCCCGAATCAGTTCCCGGCCGGTCATCGACAGGACATCGAGCGTCCGCTCCAGCAGCACGAGCATGCCGAGGACGCGTTGATCGTAGGGCTTGAGCGAATGATTCTCGACGAGCATCGATGGGACATGACGAAGATCGCCATAGCCGGTCGAGAATCGCGGCGAGCCGTTGCCATCGACGATTCCCTTCGACAGATCGTTGTCGTTGAGAGGAAAGATCAGCGGTCCCGGGATGTGTCCCATCTCGCTCAGCGCTCCGGTGAGCGCCGGCCGCAGCGTGGAGTCCATCCAGCGGGTGATGTTCGGCGAGTAGCCGGAGTGGCCCCAGCCGAAGGTGACGTCGTATTGATAGTCGGCGCCGTCGGTGACGTGCAGGTCGTAGTAGAGATCCGGTTGCCACTTGTCGAGCACGTTGACGACAGCGCGCACCTCTTCGGTGTCGAGCTTCATGTAGTCGCGATTGAGATTCAGATTGCGCGCATTGGTGCGCCAGCCGATGACCTCCGGTCCGCGCTGATTGATGCGGCCGAACTTCGACGCGCGCTCATGGCCATCAACGTTGAGGATCGGGATGTAGAGGATGTTCACGCGATCGAGCACACCGTTGAGGCGCCCGCCCGGACGCAGATCGCGCAGCAGCATCAGGCCCGCATCTTTGCCGTCGATCTCGCCGGCGTGAATGCCGGCCTGCGCCAGCAGCGTCGGTTTTCCGCTGCGATGCAGCGCGTCGGGCATGAAGAGTTGTTCCTTCGAGGCGACGACCATCCAGATGTCGCGCCCTTCGCCGCTCTTGCCGATCGACACCATGCGCAACTGCGGCGCTGCGGCCGTCAGCCGGCGAAGGTAGGCCACCGTTTCTTCATAGTTGGGTGAGGTCCTGAATCCGCCTTTCTCGGAGGGCGTGATCCACGGATCGTCGGCCTTGACGACGAGCTCATGGGATTTGCCGTTCCATGGAATTGCTGGCGGGAGAGGCGCTTCGAGTTGGGCGGCGAGCAACAGTGCGCAAAGCATGGTGGGGATTGTATAGGGGCGAGCTCGTGACACGACCCTCGTCCGAGCCTGAGATAGTCCCTTCTCCCCTCCGCGAGGGGAAAAGGTGCCCGAAGGGCGGATGAGGGGCGATTTTCGTGTGGGGGATAGACCCCTCATCCGCGCTCCGCGCACCTTCTCCCCTCGCGGAGGGGAGAAGGAACTAGGCATCGTCAGATTCTTGCTACACCGTTTCGAAATCTCCGACCATCACCGCATCTTCATCCTTCTTCTCAGGACGCACGACGCTGATGATGAACCACGCGAGCGCGAGTGCGCCCGATGCGAAGCATGTGTCGCCGATCGCGCGCAGCCAGCGTGTGTTCTGCAGCCATGGCGTCTGCAGGAACTCCGACGACCGCGCGTACCACGTGCCGTGATCGATCGCGGCCACGGTCTGCGCGATCCCGATCGGCAGCATCGACAGCGTGACCATCAGGAGCAGTCCGATGTTGATCGCCCAGAACGCGAACCGGATCGGCTTCTCGTTCCACTTACGGCCGAGCGTGAGCGCGCGCAGTGTGAAGAGCATCAGGCCGATGCCGAGCATCCCGTACACGCCGAACAGAGCGGTGTGTCCGTGCACCGGCGTCAGGTTGAGGCCCTGCATGTAATAGAGCGCGACCGGCGGATTGATGAGGAAGCCGAAGAGGCCCGCGCCGACGAGATTCCAGAACGCGACCGCGACGAAGAAGTAGATCGGCCACTTGTACGTCGTGAGCCACGTTGCTTCCGGCAGTCCGCGGGCCACACGAATGTTCTCCCACGCTTCGAAGCCGACGAGGCAGAGCGGCACGATCTCCAGCGCACTGAAGACGGCGCCGAGTGCGAGCACCGGCGTCGGCATACCCGTGAAGTAGAGATGATGGAACGTGCCGATGACGCCGCCGAAGAGGAAGATGATGCTCGAGAAGAGCGTCGCCTTCGTCGCGGTGCGGATCGTCAGCACGCCGAGCCGCGTGAAGAGATAGGCGATCGCCACCGTCGCGAATACTTCGAAGAAGCCCTCGACCCAGAGATGCACCACCCACCAGCGCCAGTACTCCGCGGTCACGATGTGCGAGCGCTGGCCGTACATCAGGCCCGCGCCGTAGAACATCGGGATGGCGATCGCCGACGTGAGGAAGAGCAGGAGCAGGGAGCGATCGGGCCGGTCTTTGGCGAACAGTGCCGGCTTGATCGCGCGATACATCAGCCATAACCAGAAGGTGAGTCCCGTGAAGAGCAGGATCTGCCAGAGACGTCCGAGATCGACGTACTCATAGCCCTGCGCGCCGAGCCAGAACCAGAGGCGTCCGAGTTTCTGCTGGATGCCGAGCCACTCGCCGGTGAGCGAGCCTCCGACGACGAGCACGAGCGCGCCGAAGAGCAGGTTGACGCCGAGGCGCTGACCTTTCGGTTCTTCGCCGCCGATCACGGGCGCGAGGAAGAGTCCTGTCGCGAGCCACGACGTCGCGATCCAGAAGATGCCGATCTGCAGATGCCAGGTGCGGACGATCGAGTAGGGGAGATAGCGGTCGAGGGGGAAGCCGAAGAAGCCGTTGCCTTCGACGCCGTAGTGTGCCGCGATGCCCCCAACCATCAGCTGCACCACGAAGAGTGCGGCGACGACGAGGAAGTATTTGATCGTCGCCTTCTGCGAAGGTGTTGCTCTGAGACCGAGGAGAGGATCGGCGGAAGGAGGTGTCGACTTCTCGTCGTGCTTCTTCGCGCCGAAGTACCAGATCATGCCGCCGACGCCGGCGATCAGGAGGATGACGCTCGCCATCGACCACATGATCGAGGCCGAGGTCGGACGGTTGTCGATGAGCTCCTCGTGCGGCCAGTTCTGTGTGTAGGTCACGTTCGAGCCGGGGCGCGTGGTCGAGGCGACCCACGAAGTCCAGAAGAAGAAGGTGGCCATCTGGCGCTGCTTCGCCGCGTCGACCAGGGCGCCGCGCGGGATCGCGTATTCCTTGCGCCCCTGCGAAAAGACATTCGCGTAGTAGGCGGAGAGCTCCGTGAACGCCGCTGCACGTTCGGGTGAGATCGTCAGCGTCTGCGTCGTCGGGTCGTACGTGTTGATGCGCAGCGTTTTCGGATCGATGCCGCGCGACTGCAGGATGGTGCACTCGCGGTGCAGGTAATCAGCGGTCCAGTCGGGGGCGACATATGCGCCATGTCCGAAGATCGAGCCGATCTCCTGTCCGCCGAGCGACTGCCAGACGTTCTGGCCGTCTTTGATCGTGTTGCCATCGAAGAGAAGCGTTCCCTCCGTGGTGACGACGCGCTGCGGGATGGGAGGGGCGTTATGAATGCCGCGATAGCCGACGCCGCCAAGAACGAGGAACGAGATCGCGAGGACGGTACCTAGCGCGATCCAGAGCTTCCGATACCCCATGATGTGGTTGACCCCTTTCACGGTATTCAGGCTACGCGGGTGGACACACACGTAGCTCAGTGAACCGACATTGGAACGCGCATTGGGTTT
>CAZKID010000463.1:0-4334 GCA_964552405.1 uncultured Thermoanaerobaculia bacterium | reverse complement strand
TTCCCCTCGTTCTCGTCCAGTCCCCAATCATCGGGATGTGCGCGCTGAACTACTCGGCGAGTGTTGCGGGCGAAGGCGAAGAGGGTGAGGAGATGTCGAGCGCGGCGATCGCCGGCACGATGGCGATGGCCCTCGTGCTCGCCGTCGGCGTCTTCATCCTCGCGCCTCTCGGTCTGACGAACCTCATCCGGCACTACCTGCTGCCGGGGATGGGGAACCTCACGTACAACGTCGTCGACGGCGTGATTCGCGCTCTCTTCTTCTTCATCTACATCCTCTCGATCTCGTTCATGAACGAGATCCGGCGCGTGTTTCAGTACCACGGTGCGGAGCACAAGACGGTGTACACGTTCGAAGCGGGAGAGGACCTGACGGTGGAGAATGCGCGAACGAAGTCGACGCTCCACCCGCGCTGCGGCACGAGCTTTCTGATGTTCGTGATGGCGATCTCGATTCTCGTCTTCTCGCTCGTGCCGTCGAGCGCGCCCTTCCTGGTGAAAGTCGGTGCGCGAGTCGTGCTGCTGCCGCTGATTGCCGGACTCGCGTACGAGATCATCCGTTTCTCTGCGCGTCATCTTGCGAATCCGGTGTGCCGTCTGCTGACGCGTCCCGGCATGTGGCTGCAGAAGATCACGACGCAGGAGCCGGACGACAAGCAGCTGGAGATCGCGATCGTCGCTCTTCGTGAGGCTCTCGTGTACGACGCGATCGAGCCGGAACAAGCAGCCGTCGCTTAGCGACGCGGAACCTATGCGGGGGGTCCTTCGCCGTCTTTGCGGCTCAGGATGACATTGGGATGTACGAGAAACTCGACGAAATCGAAAAACGCTACGACGAGCTTCAGCGCAAGATCGCTGAGCCCGATGTCGTCACGGACGTGAAGGCGTATCGCGACACGATGAAGGCGATCTCCGAGATCGAAGAAGTCGTGAAGAAGTATCGCGAGCTGAAGGATGTCCGCAAGCGCGTCGCCGACGCGAAGGAAATGCTCGCCTCCGACGACGAGATGCGCGAGCTCGCCGAGATGGAGCTCTCCGAGCTCGAGCCGAAAGCACCGGAGCTCGAGCGTGACATTCAGATCCTGCTGCAGCCGAAGGATCCGAATGACGACAAGAACGTCTTCGTCGAGATCCGTGCCGGTACGGGCGGCGATGAAGCGTCGCTTTTCGCGGCGGAGATCATGCGCATGTACATCCGCTATGCGGAGACGAGGCGCTGGAAGGTCGACATCACCGATGCGAACTACTCGTCGGTGAATGGCATCAAGGATGCGACGCTGCAGATCGAAGGCGACAAGGTGTACTCGCGCCTCAAGTTCGAGTCCGGTGTGCATCGCGTACAGCGCGTCCCGCAGACCGAGACGCAGGGTCGCATCCATACGTCGGCCATCACCGTCGCGGTGCTTCCGGAAGCGGAAGACATCGACATTCAGGTCAACGAAAAAGATCTGCGCATCGACACGTTCTGCTCCTCGGGGCCTGGCGGACAGTCGGTCAACACGACGTACTCGGCAGTGCGCATGACGCACCTTCCGACCGGCGTCGTGGTGTCGTGTCAGGATGAGAAGTCACAGATCAAGAACCGCGCGAAGGCACTCCGAGTGTTGAAGGCGCGGCTGTATGACATCGAGCGTTTGAAGCGCGAGGCGGAGCTGTCGGCGACGCGCAAGGGGCTGATCGGCAGTGGCGATCGCTCGGAAAAGATCCGGACGTACAACTTCCCCCAGGATCGCGTTACGGATCACCGCATCGGTCTGACGGTGCACAACCTCCCGGAGATCATGAATGGCGGTATTGATGTCGTCATCGACCCGCTGATTTCGCACTTCCAGGCCGAGAAGCTGCGCGAAGCCGTCGAATCCCGTTAAACTCCGCGGTCCATGAAGGACCGTATCGACGCCATCCTGAAGCGATCCCAGGCGGAGTATCTGGAAACACTCACCCCGGATCGCGACGGACTCCTCGTTCGCATGGAGGAGTTCGCTGAAGAAAACGATCATCCGATCGCCGATCCGGAAGTCGCGCAGTTCGTTCGCGTGCTGATCGGGACGCGAAAGCCGAAGCGCGTGCTGGAAGTCGGGACGAACATCGGCTACTCCGTCGTCGTGATGGGTCGAGCGCTCGAGCGTGATGCCGTGCTCGAGACGATTGAGATCGAGCGAGGCACGCTCGCGCGCGCGAAGAGCTTCGTCGCGGATGCGGACTTGCAGTGCCGCGTGATTTTCCACGAAGGCGCTGCACTCGAAGTCCTTCCGAAGCTCACAGGGCCGTTCGACTTCGTGTTCATCGATTGCGTGAAGACCGAATATGGCGACTACCTCGACGCGCTTCTGCCGAAGATGCCGAGCGGCGCGGTGATCGTTTGCGACAACCTGCTGTGGAAGGGGCGCGTCGCCGAAGGCGTGCACGATGCGGCGACGGATGCGCTGCGCGCGTTCAACAAACGGATTACGACGGACGCGCGCTTGATTACTTCGATCCTGCCGCTGGGCGACGGAACCGGCGTGTCGCTGGTGATGTAGGACAGGCGCCCTCCCCTGTCCGGCGCCACCACGCAACAAAAAAAGGGCGGCCATCGGCCGCCCTTTTCAATCGAGGGAGCGAAACTTACTTCGAGGCCTTCGCCGCCGCTGGTGCGCCTGCGCCTTTGATCGTGCCTCTCACCGGGACCGTGACGACCGGAGTCATCTTGTCGCTGGTGGAGATCTTCACAGTGCCGTCGAGATCGCCCGGCTTCGCATCCTTCGCGATCTGCAGAGTGACTTCATAGTCACCCTTGTTCGCGCCTGCCTTGACGGAGGTGGTGACGAGCGGCGTTGACGATTCGGCCTTCGTGACGGTGAAGACTTCCGGCGTCTTCATGTTGTTGGAGTGAAGGGTAATCACGCGGGTTGCCGCGCTGTCCGCCGGAGCGACTTCGCCGAAGTTGACGCCGGTCGGCTCGATGCGGAATGTCGGACGAATGACGCCGCTGACGCTCACGAAGTATTCAGGCGAATGCTTCGAGCTCGTCGTGATCTTGATCTTCTCGGCGATGGGGCCGATCTTGGCGGACGGGCCGCCCACGGTGATGTTGAAGCGGTACTGCGCCTGACCCTGACGTCCGACTCCCGGCGCGATCTGAGAAGGATCGTCGACCTTCTTGTAGTCGGCTTTGATCCAATCGACGGGCACTTCCACCTTCGTGATCGTGAACGGCTCGTCCTCTTCCGAGTAGAGCGTCACGGCCTGCGCGTCGGTATCACCCTGCAGCAGGTTGTAACGGACGAAGCCGGCGGGGTAGGCCTCGACGTAAGGCTTCACGACCGCGTGAATCGTGAGCTGTGCCGTCGGGGTGTTGGGATCGTTGGTCTCGAGCGTGACCGACTTGGCAATCGGGCCCGAGAAGTTCGTCGTGTCGACGTGAGCTGAGACTTTGCCGGTTTCGCCAGCCTTGATGACCTTGTCGAAGTCGGCGACGGTGCAACCGCAACCCGGCTTCGCGGAGATGATCTGAAGATCAGCGTTGCCGGTGTTCTTCACCACGAACGACCAGTCGAGCTTGTCACCCCGCGGAATCGTGCCGTAGTCCTTGACGGGTTCGACAATCGTGAGACGGGGAGCTTTATCTGCTGCCTTCGCCTCGGCCTTTGCTTCGCCTTCCTTCTTGGCTTCAGGCTGGGCCGTCGTCTGAGCGAAAGCCAGCGAACCTGACACCAGGAAGGCCAGCGTCGTCACAAAAAATCGCTTGGACATGCGCGTGAATCCTCCTGTTTGCAACATGGTTGGTTCGGATTGTGCGACCGTTTCGAACAGAGCGTCCTGGACCCCCATTCCCCGGCGCAAAAGCATTTGATTCTACAATTCGATCGCCCGACACTTCGATGCCACACGTCACTACTGTCGAACACGCCAGACGAATCTACCTGATCGGAATCGGTGGTACCGCGATGGCCTCCCTTGCAGGGATGCTTCAGCAGCGCGGTTCCGAGGTCACCGGTTCCGATGAGCATGTGTATCAGCCGATTTCGACCTATCTCGAGCGTCTGCGGATTCCGGTGCGCGAAGGGTATACGAGAGAGCCCCTCGAGTCGTTACTACCCGATCCTCATCTCATCTGTATCGCCGCGGCCACGGCGCAACATGCAGTCTCAATGCCTGCCGCGCCTGTGATTTCGCGAATCACGCTCCTCGAAGTCCCGGGCGATTTCGTGCGCCCTGTCGCCATGAACGCATACGACAAGCGCGTAAAAGGCAAAGATGCGACGATTCGGCTGGCGCGAGTCTTGCTCGACGACGGCACGGTTGGGCTCGGCGTGTTCGATGTCAACCCGCGGCAGAACCCGACGATCGCGG
>CAZKID010000462.1:0-4341 GCA_964552405.1 uncultured Thermoanaerobaculia bacterium | reverse complement strand
GATTCTGGTGCCCCTTCCGGGGTACCCATCGCGATCCAGCGGTCGCGCCTCTGGCGCTACCGTTGGCTATTGTCCTTGTGGCGCCCCTTCCGGGGCGCGATTGTCTGGGAACACGTTATTCGCGCACCTTCGCGGTTCCGTCGAAATATTGTTGATACTTCGGCCAGCTCCACTCCGCGATCTCGCGTCCCACTTTCAATCCGACGTTGTTGTCGTACGGAATGTGATAGCCGCCGAGAGCGCGCGAGAGCGCTGCCATCTCCGCGGTCGCGGTCCACGTCGGCAGATCGAGCGTCATCATCTCGCCCGCATCGTCTTCCGTCAGCTCGCAATGCTTGCGCTTCTCGCAGAAGCCGTAACGATCGCTGCCCGTGAAGAGCTCGATCGTCTTCGAGCACGCGCCGCTGACCGTCGCATGTCCGCTCGTGTAGCCAGGAAACGGCGGCGTGATGAACGACTCGGGCGAATACGGATGCCACTCTTCACCGAGCATCTTCTTCGTCCCGCCATGCGTGCCGGCCCAGCCGGTGATCGTCTCGCCCTTGTGGAAGTAGTGGATGAGAGTCCAGGGACGCGAGGAGTCGTAGTAGCGCTTCGTCTCCCAGCAGGAGATGAACGCATCGAACGCGACGTTCGCGACGACGAAGTAGAGCTTCACATCCTTGTCGAGATCCTGCTTGTCGCGGCGCGAGACGTCCTGCGCGAAACGGAGCCAGTGTCCGCTCTGCCCCGTCGAGCGCGGCCCGTCGCGCATGAACTCGACGATCGCTTTCTCCTGCTTCGTGAGGTTCGCGTTGTACGCGAGCACCTGATCCGCTTCTTTCTTCAGCGCGGCGGCATCGACGGTCGTGCGCGGCGGCGGACCGGGGCGGAACTGCGAGCTCTTCTCGAGCGCGAACGGTTTCACGCGATACCAGTGCGGCGTGAGAAAGCCCGGCGTGAAGTTCTTCCCATCCTTCTTGAAGGTGATCGGCTGCCAGCGATCGGGATCGATGATCTTGTCCGGAGGGTTCACCGGCATGTAATACGTGTAGTCGCTGTAGGGCACACCGCTGCTGCCCACTTCATCGCCGAACTGATTCGCACCATCGTGGCGGCGATAGTCGATCACGGCCTGCGCGGCGAGATTGCCGATGCCTTCCGCGGTCGCGGGATCAATCGACTGATTCGCGGGATCGTAGCCGAGCTTCTTCATCTGCTCGTCGAGGAACGGCTTCGCATCCGGATAGTCGAAGAGCAGCGAGCGATACGACGCGTAGCTGATCGCCTTCTTCTTGTTCTCCAGCGTGCGCTCGCTCGCCGGCCGGCGCAGCTTGTCTCCGAGGCGAGAGCCGGCTGCCTTCTCGTCGTAAGCAGCCCACGCGTCATACATCGACGTCGCCCAGATCGCGAACATGCGCGAGCCGATCGTCGGCCGCGGGCTGTGCGCCTCATGTTCTTTCGCCATCGTTTCCTCGGCGATGTCACACCAGACATACGCGAGCGAGACGTTCGATTTGTCGTCGACCGCAAGGAAGTGATGCAGCGGCTTCTGTTGCGCAAAAACGAACGGCGCAAGGAGGAGACAGAGAACGAGAAAGCGGACTCGCATGAGGAACCTCGAATGAGGGATTTTTCGCGAGTCTAGCAGAGCTATTGCGCGACGCCCGTTTCCTTTTCCTTCGCCAGCGCCTCCCACTTCGAGTACAGCAACTCGATCATCGATTTCAGATCGTGATTCTGCTGCTGAAGCTTCTTCGTCTTCTCTCCGTCGCGATAGACCTCTTCCGTGCAGAGCAGTTGATCGTTGCGATCGATCTCTTTCTCCGCCGACGCGATTCGCGCCTCGAGCGCCGCAAGCTCGTCCTCGATCTTCTTGAGCCGCTTCTTCAGTACTTTGTCCTCGACTCGCGGAGGTGCGGAGGCAATCTGCGGCCTGCTGTCCGCTGCCTGCGGCCTGCCGTCCGCTGCCTGCTGCCTGCTGTCTGCCTGCTGCCTGCTGTCTGCCACCTTCACCGGCGCGGCCACCTGCTGCCTGAAGCTCTCCACCAGTTCCGAGTAGTTCCCCGCATACACCTCGGCAGCACCATCCTCGACGAGGATGATGTTCTCCGCGACGCGATCGATGAAGTAGCGATCGTGCGACACGACGATCAGCGCCCCCGTGTATTTCTCCAGCGCTTCTTCGAGCGCTTCGCGCGTGTAGACATCGAGATGGTTCGTCGGCTCGTCGAGCAGCATCAGATTGCCGCCGACGTACATGATCTTCGCCAGCGCGAGCCGTCCCTTCTCCCCGCCTGACAGATCGCGCGTTTTCTTGAAGACGTCGTCCTCGAAGAAGGAGAACTGCGCGAGGTAGCTGCGCATCTCGAGCTCGGTCTTGAGGCGATCGAGGTTCCAGATCTCATCGATGACGACGCCCTTCGGATTGAGATCGCCGAGAGTCTGGTCGTAGTAGCCGACCTGGACGTTGTGGCCGTAGGTGATCGTCCCAACCAGCGGCTGCAGCCGGCCGGCAAACGTCTTGAGCAGCGTCGATTTGCCCGAGCCGTTGGGCCCCATGATCGCGTAGCGCTCGCCGCGCCGCACGGTCATCGAGAAATTGCGGACGACCGGCTTCGTCTCGTAGCCCGCCGTAACGCGCTCCGCGGTGAGTGCCACCGCGCCCGAGCGCGGGCCCGCATCGAGCTTGAAGTTCGCGAGCGTCTCGTCGGCCTCCGGACGCTCCGTCTCTTCCAGCTTGTCGAGCATCTTGCGGCGCGACTTCGCCTGCTTCGTCTTCTGTCCGGCGATGTTGCGGCGAATGAAGTCCTGGGTCTTCTCGATGAACTCCTGCTGCCGCTCGTAGTCGGCGGCCATCTTCTCCATCCGCTCCGCGCGCTGGTCGAGGAAACGCTCGTAGTTTCCGTTGTACTCGATCAGTTTTCCATGCGCGAGCTCGACGATCTTTCCCACCGTGCGATTGAGAAACGTTCGATCGTGCGAGATGACGAGGTAGCTTCCCTTGAACGACTCGAGGAACTCTTCGAGGAACTCGATGCCTTTGAGATCGAGATGGTTCGTCGGCTCGTCGAGCAGCAGCAGGTCGACGCGCGTGAGCAGCACGCGCGCGAGCATCGCCCGGTTCTGCTGCCCGCCGCTGAACTCCGTGATCACGCGGTCGAACTGCGACTTGTCGAAGCCGAGGCCCATCAGCACCCGCTCGACTTCCGCGTGCAGCGTGTAGCCGTCGGCATGCTCGTAGTCGTGCTGCAGCTGCGCGTACTTCTCCAGCAGCTTGTCGTGATCGCTCGACGGATCGGAGAGCTCGTGCTCGATCGCGCGCATCTTCCGCTCGATCGCCAGCACTTCCGTGAACGCGGTTTCGACGTAGTCGAAGAGCGTCATCCCCGGCTCGGCATCGAGATGCTGGCCGACGTGACCGAGGGTCAGGCCCGAGGAGCGAAGAATCTGGCCGTGGTCGGGATCTTCCTGCTTGAGGAGGAGGCGGAAGAGCGTCGTCTTCCCCGCACCGTTGCGGCCGACGAGCCCAACGTGCTCGCCAGGATTGTGTTGCCACGTGGCACCGCGAAGGATGTCATGTGGGCCGTAGGATTTCTCGATGTTGTCGAAGCGATAAAGCATTGCCGGGAGTTGAACGCAAACCAACGCAGTGGATATTCGCAGACCATCGCACGCCGGAAGGCGTGCCACCTTTTAACAATAGCCAGCGGTAGCGCCAGAGGCGCTACCGCTGGTCCACCACATACACCTCCATCGTCGAGCTCATGTATGTGTACGCCCATGCGCGCCCGCCCGCCGCGATCATCGGACGCCCCGTAAACACCGTGTCCTGCGGCCGCGCCATTCCGTACTTGAACACGGGCTCGCGCTTGCCGCTGCCGAGGTCGAGCCGCTCGACGAAGTCATCCCCTGCAAGATAGAGCGTGCTCCCGTCGATGCGAATCGGATGATCGCTCGCTCCGACGAAGGGCACCGGGCGCGGCGCACCTCCATCGATCGGATAGAACATCTGCCGCGCGATCACGTCGCGGCCATCCGTCACGCCGCCGACAACTCCCACCGGCGTCACCGGACGAATCGCATTCGACGCAAAGTCGAGCAAAACCATCCGCCACTTCCCCCTCGGCCCCAACCCCGGCAACAACGACCCCCTTCCCGTCGGCCGGCCTTTTTCGGGCTTGACGTTTATTGCTTCGAGCGTCTCTTTCATTTTCGAAAGCTGAATATTGGCTCCGCGTGAGTTCTGCCCCTCATTGAGAAACTCAATGAGCTGAACGATGTCGCGCTGAAGGTTGGCCACGTAAAGCCGGCTGATCTCTTTCGCTTCCGTCCGCAAGTGTTGTAACTGAGCGAGCAATT
>CAZKID010000461.1:0-4351 GCA_964552405.1 uncultured Thermoanaerobaculia bacterium | reverse complement strand
GATACGCAGGGGAAGTTGACCACGTACGCCGGCGGCGGATCTCCGAGCGATCACGTTGGCGATGGCGGTTTGGCGACCGACGCGGAATTCGAATCGCAGGGAATCGCTCTCGATCCGGCAGGCAATCTCTACCTCAGCGACAGGAATCGCCTGCGCAAGGTCGACGCCCGGACGAAGCGCATCAGCACGATTGCCGGAGCAGAGAATGCAGGATTCGCCGGCGATACTGGCGACGCGGCTGCCGCGCTTCTCGACTCGCCGCGACAGATTGCCGTCGACGCCGATGGAAACATCTTCGTCTCCGACACAGGCAACGGGGCGATCCGCCGGATCGATGGAACGACGAACATCATCACAACCTACGCTGGCCGCGGCGAGCAACTCGAGGACGGCCTTGTCGCGACGCAGGTAGCAATCGCTCCGCGGGGTCTGGTCATCGATCGGAAGAATGGCGATCTCTATCTCGCCGACGACAACTTCTCAGGAAGCCGTGTTCGAAAGATCGAGTCGAAAACGCAGATCATCAGCACGGTGGCGGGTCCGACGGCCGACGCCGAGCCCGACTTCTCGGGCGATAACGGAAAGGCTACTGCTGCGAAACTGAATTTTCCTTTGGGGGTTCCCGGGCCGGAGTTTGTCGTTGGACCCGCAGGTACTCTCTACATTGACGACACGACAAATCACCGCGTGCGCGTGGTCTATGTATGTGTGACGGCGACGGCGTCGCGTCTGACATCGCCTGCGGATGGAGCGTCATCGATTGCCACATCACCAACACTGACGTGGAGCGCCACGCCGGGCGCATTCCGCTACGACCTCTATCTCGACACGAGCGCCACCCCGCAAACCCTCATCGCCTCCGATCTCGATCACACGACCTTCACTCCATCGAATCTTGCGCCTGACACGAAGTACTTCTGGCGTGTTGTGGCGAAAGGCGATCCGTTCTGTGCCACACAGTCGAGTGCAACCTCGTCGATCGCATCGTTCACGACGAGCGGCGTCTGTTCCGCCTCCGCTTTCGATGCCGTTGCTCCGGCGAATGGCGCTCAGGTGACGACGACCTCCGTTCTGCTGACGTGGAATCCGTCGCCCGGCGCTTCGACATATGACGTCTTTCTCTCTGCATTCAATCCGCCAGCACGGCTCGCCGCGGGAATCGCCGACACTTCGTATCGCGCGGAGGTTTCGGCGGGCACATACAACTGGTTCATCGTCGCTCACGCGACGTGCAACGCGAGTCAGACTTCGTCAACACCGTTGCGTACCTTCACAGTCAGCGCGATCAACAACTGTCCGCCGCAATTCACGGTCTCGACATCTTTGCCCTCGAATGGAGCGACCGACGTTTCGCAATCACCCAACCTCTCCTGGTCCGTCAACGGCTCCGCCGACAGCTACGACCTCTACCTCGGCACGCTGTCCGACCCGCCTCTGTACGCCGCGAACATCCTGTCGACGCAACAGGCAGTGTCGTCTCTCGATGCGGGAACGAAGTACTACTGGCGCGTTGCAGCGCATTCGCCGTGCAGCTCGTCGTCGTTAACATCATCGATCGCAACCTTCACGACGCGCGCATGCACGGCGCCTGGCGCGACGCCGATCCTGTTCAAGCCCGAGTCGGTCACATCCGGCGCGACCTACTCGATCGTCTGGGCGCCCGCGTCGGGACTCGATACGGCAGGTGCATACTTGTTCGAGCGATCATCGACGTCCGATTTTTCGACGCTGATCGACAGTCAGGTGATCAGTTCGACGGCTGCGTCGTTTCTCGCTGGCGCGCCGGGTATCGTCTTCCATCGAGTGCGTGCCGTATCAGGATGCGATCCATCGAAGATCGGACCGCCATCGCCGGTCGTGAGCGTGAACGTGGTGGTGGCGCCGCCGAATGTCGTCTTCACCGTGCAGCCCGAGGCGAGGATCATCAATCTTGGCGCGCGGCTCGAAGAGGTCAGCAGCTCCTTCATGCTGGAGAACATCGGATCTTCACCGGTGCAGGTGATCGTCGCGCGGCAGGAGATCAACAGCTCGCCTCCGTTCTTCAGCATCATCGATCCGAGCGGGCAGGACGCTGCCTTCCTCACGCTCGAGCCGCACAAACCGCACGCGTTCACGATTCGATACTCCGGCCCGCCGAACAATGTCGAGGCGTCGTATCAGGGTGTCGTCGTCGTCGCCGCAACCGGCGCTGCTCTTCCTGTCACGCCGTATGCGTTCGTCAATCTGAAAGTGGGCGGCGCGATTTCGACATCGCCGCAATTCATCGTCGATGGTGTGCTTTCCGACTACGCGGCCTTCCCCGGTTTCAATGGCGACGACGCGAACCGGCAGGCGCTGACGATCGGCGTACGAAACAGTGGATCTACGCCGATGGAAGTCGGTTTCGAAGTCGGACCCGAAGTCTGGCTCACGACCGATGCCAGCTGGAACGCGGCGAGGATCGAGCCGAACACGACGCGCACGGTGAATCTCTTCACGCGGCGCAGCCGCGCGCCGAACGGGTCGGCGCTTCCGCGGTACACCTACATGACAGTCCGTACGCGCGATGGTGCTGCCTCACGGCTGCTCGTTCAGGACAATGCGGATCTCGGAGCGGTGGCGGGAAGGCCGGCGCGACTCGATGCCTCCGTGCGCTCGTTCATCATTCCCGAGGTCGTGAGTAAGGTGGGCAACAACGGTGTCGTGGCCACGCGCGTTCGTCTCAGCAATGTCGGCAGCGACGCCGTGCAGGCGCTCTTGATCTTCACTCCGTCGAACACGGATGGGTTCGATCAAGCGGTCAGGCGAGTGACCGTTCCGCTTCCGCCTAACGATGTCGTGACGTTCACCGACCCGCTGACGCAAGTCTTCAAACTCACTCGGCCTGCCTCGGGACAGATCGAAGTGCGCCTGCCGGTGGAGAGGATCGGTCTGATCAGCGTCTCGGCCAGTGAGGGAACAGGCATCCCGATTCCGGTGATGAACCGCGGTGATGGAGCACGATCGAGAGCGCCGCCGTACTTGTCCGGTCTCACGAAGTCTTCGTCGCTCACGACGGCTGTAGTGTTTGCGGAGACCAGCGGGAATGATCATGCGATCGTGCGCGGGCGTCTCCGGAGCGCGGCCGGCGCTGTGTTGGTCAGTGAATTCACGCGCGACGTGCTCCGCTACGGCCACGTACGCATCGACGACGTCTTTGCTGCAGCGAATGCGCCCGACAGCGATCAGGCCACGCTCGAGATCAGCATCGATAGCGGCGGAGGTGTGGTCAGCGGAACCGCGATCGTCACGCGAGTGGGGACCGACGCAGGGACCGCAATCGTCAGCCGGGCTTTGGTCGATGGGAGCTCGTCGACGGCGCTGGCGCGCGTTCTTCGGGATCGCGCGAGTAACGCGTCGCCAGGCGTCAATGTAACGACGCTCGTTCCGATCATCGGCGCTCCGACCAGCAGCGGCTCGGCGCCGTCGTACAAGACGCTGGTCGGGTTCGGTGCTTCGAGCGGATCCGCCGCCGATTTCATCGCCACGTTCTATCACGGCGGCCTGACGAGCATTGTTCAGACGTTTTCGGTTCCTGCGGGAACGACACTCGTCGTCAAGGACGTTCTCAGCGAGTTGTTCGGCCAGCCGTCAAACGCGAGCGGAACGGTCTTCGTGCAAGCTCCTTCCGTTGCGCGAGTCTACGCAGCTGCACAGCCGCTGACTTCGGGAACGACGAGCTCACTACCGCCTGCCTGGCTCCCGTTACCGACGACGCCTTCCGAGGCGCTCACGAGCGCTTCCCTGGCGCAACGTCCGCTCTTCGCCGATGGACTCGAACAGTCGATCGATTCGTCACGCGGCTCGCGCTGGATGCTGCTGCTCAATGAAGTTGCCGGCTACGGCGGAGTCGTGAATGTTCGTTTGTACGAAGCAGCCAATCGAAGCGTTCCGATTGCCGAGAAGAGCTTTGCGATCAGTGCAAGGCAGCAATTGCAACTCGACACCGTCTTCAGCGCGCTGGGACTCGACGCGCCCGATCGCCGCAAAGACCGCACGAACGTTCAGTGCGTCGTGACTGCACAAAGCGGCAACGCGCGCGTCTCGGCATCGGCTGTCGGCATCGACAACGTCACCGGCGCGACGCAGGTGATCGCGCTGACGCCGAGCGTCGGTTCAGCCACGCCGAGCGTGAGTGTGGTGACGCCGGTGATCAACACGGCGCCACCGTCTTCGAGACGGCGCGCGGTTGGGCATTGAACGGTGAGTTGTGGGTGTGCAATGAATGGTTAGGCTCCGCGCCCTCATTGCGGAGCAAAGTCGCTGCGCGACGGCACTGAGTAAGAAAAACTCGCGTGGCCCAGGCCATCAGTTCCCTCCCCCCGCCCCGGGG
>CAZKID010000460.1:0-4370 GCA_964552405.1 uncultured Thermoanaerobaculia bacterium | reverse complement strand
GGTCTGCAGCCTGCCGGAGTTTGTCATCGCAGGTGTGCCCGTCAACCAGCTGCCGTTCGGTGTCGGCGATTTTCTCGATCGCTGGCTGCCGGTCTGGTTCACGACAGGCATGGGCTACAACTTCTACTTCGGCGGCACGTCGCTGCTGATCGTGGTTGGTGTTGCGATGGACACGATTCAGCAGATCGAGTCGCAGCTCGTGATGCGTCACTATGACGGTTTCATGAAGCGCGGTCGCATCCGGGGACGTCGAGGATAATCGAAGTGCAGATCATCTTCATCGGGCCGCCGGGAAGCGGCAAGGGAACTCAGGCCAAGCGGCTGGCGGATTCGCATTCGATTCCGCACATCTCGACGGGCGACATGCTCCGCGAGGCAGTCGCTGAAGGCACTGAGCTCGGCAAGCAGGCCGCGCCGATCATGGCGTCCGGCGGGCTCGTTTCCGATGATCTGATGATCGGCATCATCAAGGACCGCCTGGCCAAGCCGGACGCTCAAAAGGGCTTCATTCTGGACGGTTTCCCTCGTACGGTGGTTCAGGCTGAAAAGCTCGACAACCTCGTCGGGAATGCGAAAGAGAGTCTTAGGGTTCTGCAACTGCTGGTCCCGGATGAATCGATCGTCAAGCGCATTGCGCTTCGGCGATCGTGTTCGAACTGCGGGGCCGTTTACCATCTCGAGAACAATCCTCCGGCGTCGGACAGCGTTTGTGATCGCTGCGGCACGGAACTGATCGCTCGCCCCGACGACAATGAAGGTGCGGTGCGAAAGCGGCTGGAAGCGTTTCACGCGCAAACGCTCCCGGTCGCTACGTTTTACAAGGCGAAGAATCTGTTGCGCGAAGTCGACGGGATCGGTCCCGTCGATGAGGTCTTTGAACGAATCGAGAAGTCCCTGCTGTAGGACGAGATGCTCGACAGAATGAAAGGTCCGATCCTGAAGACTCGCGACGAGCTCGCGGTCATGGATCGAGCCAATCGCGTGGTGCTCGAGATTCTCGAGATCATGCGGAGCATGGTGAAGCCGGGTGCCACCACTGCGCAGCTCAATGCTGTTGCAGAGGAAGAACTGGCGAAGCGGGGGGCGAAGTCGCCCTTCAAGGGATATGCGCCGATGGGATTGCCGCCGTATCCGGCAGTCGTCTGCGCGTCGCTGAACGATGTGATCGTTCACGGCATCCCCAACCGCGCCAAGCTTCAGGAAGGTGACATCATCGGACTCGACTTCGGTGCAATCCTCGACGGGTTCGTCGGCGACGGTGCGATCACCATCGGCGTCGGGAACGTCGAGGAGAAATCCGAACTCCTGATGCGGACCACGAAGGAGTGCCTCGATCTCGCGATCGAGGAAACGCGACCGGGCCGCCATCTTGGCGACATCGGCGCCGCGGTTCAGGAGCATGCCGAGTCACGCGGGTTCCACGTCATTCGGAACTTTGTCGGCCATGGAATCGGCCGCCGGATGCACGAGGATCCGCAGGTCTACAACTACGGCAGGAGAGGGCGCGGCATCGAGCTGAAGGAAGGGATGGTCTTTGCCATCGAACCGATGCTCTGCGTCATCGGGGCGAAGCTGAAGTCGCGTATCGAGCGCGCCGGCAGCAACGGGATGATTCAGGACGTGAAGACGGACAGCGATGGCTGGACGGCTCGCACGGTCGACGGAACGCTCGCCGCCCACTTCGAACATTCGGTGGCAATCACGGCTGAAGGGCCGTGGGTGTTGGGGAAGTAGTTTCAACTGGGGAGATATGTCAGAGAAGGAAGAAGCAATAGAAGTGACTGCAACCGTCCTGGAGACATTGCCGAACGCAATGTTCCAGGTCGAACTGGAGAGTGGGAAGCACAAGGTGCTGGCTCACATCTCCGGAAAAATGCGCAAGCATTTCATTCGAATCCTTCCTGGTGACAAAGTGCTGGTCGAGCTCTCGCCGTACGATCTGACGCGCGGGCGCATCATCTATCGATACAAGTGAGCAAGTCATGAAAGTGCGTTCATCGGTCAAGAAGATTTGTACCAAATGCAAGATCGTGCGGCGTCAGGGTGTGATCCGCATCATCTGCGAGAATCCGAAACACAAGCAGAGACAGGGATAAGAGAACATGGCACGTATCGCGGGCGTGGATCTTCCACTGAACAAGCGGGTCGAAGTCGGCCTCACTTACATTTTTGGCATCGGCCGCGCGCGGTCGACTGACATCCTCGAGAAGGCTCAGGTCAGCCGCGACATTCGCGTCAAAGATCTGTCCGAGGATGATGTCCGCAAGATCCGTCAAGTGATCACGGACGAAGGCAAGGTCGAGGGCGATCTCCGCAAGGACGTCGGCCTGGACATCAAGCGGTTGATGGAAATCAACTGCTACCGCGGTATGCGCCATCGTCGTGGACTTCCGGTCCGCGGTCAGCGCACACACACGAATGCCCGCACGCGGAAGGGTCCGCGCAAGGGAGCAGTCGCCGGCAAGAAGAAGGCGACGAAGAAGTGACGACGCAGTCGTCATCCTGAGCGCAGCCGAAGGATCAAAGAGGAAAAGAGAACACAATGGCCACTGCCAGAGCACCGAAAGCAGGCGCACGTCGCGCCGGAACCAAGCGCAAAGAGCGGAAGAACATCCCGCACGGCGTCGCCTCGATCGCGGCGACCTTCAACAACACGATCGTCGCGATCTCCGATCCGATGGGCAATGTGCTGTCCTGGTCGAGCGCAGGCCGCATCGGCTTTAAGGGCTCGCGCAAGGGCACGCCCTTCGCCGCTCAGGTCGCGGCGCAGAATGCTGCGCAGCTCGCGCAGGAACATGGTATTCGCTCCGTTGACGTGAAGGTCAAGGGACCGGGTGCCGGCCGTGAGTCCGCGATTCGCGCTCTTGCTGCATCAGGACTCGACATCAAGTCCATCAAGGACGTGACGCCGATTCCGCACAACGGTTGCCGCCCACCGAAGCGGCGCCGCGTATAACAACTCTCGTCAGATTTTTCCGTACCGGCACGTGTGTTGCCGGTACGGAATTGCTGTCTTTCGTACGGCGAGCAGCTGCCGTCGTACACGCAACGCCCCAATGGTGGGGCGGGTGCGAACCAAAGGAGGCATAGTGGCTCGTTACACCGATCCCGTCTGCCGGCTCTGCCGGCGCGAGGGCATGAAGCTGTTTCTCAAGGGTGACCGTTGCTTCAAGGACAAGTGCGCCATCGAGCGCCGCAACTACGCACCTGGCCAGCATGGCCGCCGCCGTTCGAAGGTTCTCGGCTACGGCGTGCAGCTTCGTGAAAAACAGAAGGTCAAGCGCATTTACGGTCTGCTGGAGCGTCAGTTCCGGACCTACTTCGCGCGTGCAGAGCAGAAGAGCGGAATCACCGGCGAGAACCTGCTCCGTCAGCTCGAGCTTCGTCTCGACAACGTCGTCTACTCGTTGGGCTTTGCCGCCTCGCGCGCTCAGGCGCGCCAGCTCGTTCGCCACGGTCACATCGAGGTGAACGGTAAGAAGATCAACGTTCCCTCCTTCCAGACTCGTAAGGGGAACGTGATTCAGGTTCGCGAGAAGAGCCGGAAGAACGATCAGATCCGCCAGGCCGTCGAAACGGCAGCGGGTCGCGGCGTTCCTTCGTGGCTCCAGTTGAACCCCGAGCAGTTCCTTGGCACGGTGATGGATCTTCCGAAGCGCGAAGACATCCGTCTCCCGATCCAGGAGCAGCTCATCGTCGAACTCTACTCGAAGTAAAGATTGTGGAGGGACGGGCGCCCTCGCCCGTCCATTCGCTCCACGCGAGGAGGCCGCTACATGCTCTGGTCCGATTTCCAGAAACCCAAGAAGCTCGATTACGACTCCGAATCCCTGACTCCGAATTACGGCCGTTTCATTGCCCAGCCGTTCGAGCGTGGCTTCGGCACGACGATCGGCAATGCACTCCGTCGCGTGCTGCTCTCCTCGATCGAAGGAGCCGCGATCTCCGCGGTTCGCGTCGAGGGTGTGCTGCACGAGTTCTCGTCCCTGACCGGTGTGGTCGAGGACATGACTGACGTCGTACTCAACCTCAAGCAGATCCCCTTCAAGATGCACGGCGAGGGTCCCAAGACTCTCTACCTGGAGAAGAAGGGACCGGGCGTCGTTACGGCCGCTGATTTCGAAGCGGACTCCGACATCGAGATTCTCGATCCGACTGCACACATTGCAACGCTTTCCAAGGAAGGCACACTGAAGCTCGAGGCGCGTCTGAAGCGCGGCCGCGGGTATCAGGTTGCCGACCGCAACGCCGACAGCGATCTTCCGCTCGGCTACATCCCGATCGATTCGATCCATTCGCCGGTGCGCCGCGTGAACTATCACGTGGAAGGCGCCCGCGTCGGACAGATGACCGACTACGACAAGCTCGTG
>CAZKID010000459.1:1142-4375 GCA_964552405.1 uncultured Thermoanaerobaculia bacterium | reverse complement strand
GTCGGTCGAAGACCTACACGAACGGGGTCCGCGCTCTCGGGGATGTCTCACTGACGATCCCCTCCGGCAGTTTAGGCCTGCTCGGTCCGAACGGGGCGGGGAAATCGACGCTGATGCGTACGATCGCGACGCTGCAGGAGGCCGACTCCGGCTCGATCACGCTGGGTGAGGTCGACGTGCTCCGCCAGAAGGATGCAGTCCGCCGCATCCTCGGCTATCTGCCGCAGGAGTTCGGCGTCTATCCGCGCATCTCCGCGGAAGCGATGCTCGATCACTTCGCGGTTCTCAAAGGGATCATCAACGCGAAGGAGCGGAAGGAAGTGGTCGCTGCACTGCTGCGGCGCACGAACCTCTACGAGAAGCGCAAGCAGAATCTCGGCACGTACTCGGGTGGCATGCGTCAGCGCTTCGGCATCGCGCAGGCGTTGCTCGGCAATCCGCAGCTGATCATCGTCGATGAGCCGACCGCGGGACTCGATCCGAGTGAGCGGGTCCGCTTCCACAACCTCCTCGCGGAGATCGGCGAGAACGTCGTCGTGATTCTCTCGACGCATATCGTGGAAGACGTCAGCGATCTCTGCTCGCGCATGGCAATCATTGCCGGCGGGCGGGTCCAGATGACGGGCGATCCGCTGAAAACCATTGAGGACATCGAAGGAAAGATCTGGCGCCGCGTGATCGACAAGCACGAGCTGCCGGAGTATGAGAAGCAATACTCCGTCATCTCGACGAGGCTGACTTCCGGGCGCACGGTGATTCACGTCTTCCATGACTCGCAACCGGATCCTTCGTTCGACACGGTGAAGGCCTCGCTGGAAGACGTCTATTTCTCGACGATTCAGGCGACCAAGTCCGAGGAGAAGGCGGCGTGACCTGGAACATCTTCAAATTCGAGCTGCGATATCACTTCCGCAGTCCCCTGTTCTACATTCTCACCACGATCTATTTCCTGCTCGCGTTCCTGGCCGTCGGCACTGATGCCGTTCAGATCGGTGGCGCGCTCGGAAATGTGAACCGGAACGCACCGTACGTGATCATGCAGATCCTGCTGGTCATGTCGATCTTCGGCGTGTTGACGTCGACGGCGTACGTCGCAAGCGCGATGATTCGCGACTTCGAGCTCAGTACCGACTCGCTTTTCTTTTCGTCACCGGTGAAGAAGTCGCAGTATCTGATCGCGCGATTCATGGCGGCGTTCTTCACTGCCTCCATGGTGTACGTCGGCGTCGTCGTGGCGATCATGCTCGCATCGCGAGGCTGGTGGCTCGACAAGGAACGCATCGGTCCGTTCTTCCTCAAGCCGTATCTCTTCTCGTACTTCGTGATCATCCTTCCGAACCTTCTGCTCGTCTCGGCGATCTTCTTCGCGATCGCAGCGCTGACACGGAGCATGCTCTGGACGTATGTCTGCGTCGCGGGTTTCTACGTTGGCTACATCATTTCTCAGGTGCTCATCTCGAGAAATCCTTTTGAGCACGTGACGCTCAAGAGCATGGCTGATCCGTTCGCGGCTACGCCGTTTTTTCTCGGCACGCGTTACTGGACGGTATTCGACAAGAACTCGCGACTGATCCCTCTCGAAGGTGCGTTCCTCTATAACCGCGTCCTGTGGATCAGTGTGGCACTGGTGGCACTGGCGCTCACATTCTGGAAGTTTCGGATGCAGGTCGCAGGAGTGAGCGGCGGACGCAAACGGACCGACGAACAGAGCCTCGAGCGGATTCCACTGGCATTGCCGCAGGTGCACCAGCAGTTCGGGCCAGCGGCGAGCTGGCAGCAATTCACGAGCACCGTGCGCGTCGAAATTCGCGCAATGCTTCGCAGTCTCCCCTTCCTGGTCATTCTTCTCCTCGGCGTCATCAACACCGTGGGTGCAGCAGTCAGCTCTTCCACTCTGTTCGACACGCCGGTTTATCCGGTCACGCACACGATGGTCGAGGCAATCAGCGGCGCATTCAGCCTCTTCGCCATCATCATTGCAACCTTCTACGCGGGCGAAGTCGTCTGGCGCGAGCGGAGCGTGAAACTCAATGACATGTATGACGCAATGCCGGTCCCGACATGGTCGATCTGGGCCGGTAAGCTGACAGCACTCATCATCATGCTGTACGTCACGCTCGCCGTTGGCGTCCTGACGACGATCAGCGTGCAGCTTGGAAAGAGCTACTACGAGCTCGAGCTCGACGTATACGCAAAAAGCGTCTTCGTGGTGTTCGGTCTGCGCATGGTGATGTTCGCCATACTCCTTTTCTTTGCGCAGATCGTCGCCAACAACAAGTACGCTGGCTATCTGGTCGCGGTGCTCTACATCATCAGCCTGTCGGCACTCAATGCTCTGCACTTCGAGCATCATCTCTATCAGATCTTCAACCCGCCTCAGGCACCCTATTCGGACATGAACGGTTTCGGGCATTTCGTCGCTCAGAAGTCCTGGTTCACGTTCTACTGGATTCTTTTCGGCGGGCTGCTGCTCGTGGCTGGCCACCTTTTCTGGATTCGCGGCTCGGAGACTTCCTTCACGATTCGCAGAATGATTGCGAGAACACGATTCGGAAGGCCGGCGATGATGACCGCGGTCGTTCTCTTCGTCGCATTCGCATCGACCGGCTGCTACATCTACTACAACACGAACGTCCTCAATCACTACACGACGAGTGAAAAGATCGAGAGGACGCAGGCCGAGACCGAGAAGCTCTACAAGAAGTACGAGCATCTCCCGCAGCCGCGCATTACGGACGCGCAGGCCGACGTCGACATCTATCCCGAGAAGCGCTGGGTCGATGTGCGCGGCAAGTACACGCTCGTCAACAAGACGAGCGCACCGATCTCCGACATCCACATCAGCATGAGCCCCGACGTGTCGAAGTTCACCTGCACGATCCCGGGCGGAACGCGTACTTCGAACGACGAGGATCACGGCTACTCGATCTATCACCTCGCGCAGCCGATGCAGCCCGGCGCGTCACTCGAAATGTCCTATGCGGTCGAGGTTCACAATCAGGGATTCCAGAACGAGTTCCGCGACAACACCGTCGTCGGGAACGGAACGTTCGTGAACAACTTCCAGGTTTGTCCGCACCTCTCCTACTTCCCGATGAACGAGCTTCAGGATCCGGGCAAGCGGAAGAAGTACGGCCTCGCACCGATCGTCCGCATGGCCAAGATCGCCAAACGGACCCCGGCCAAGAACGCCACGCCCGGCCCACAATCCAGCCTAGATCAACCCCGAAACC
>CAZKID010000459.1:0-1132 GCA_964552405.1 uncultured Thermoanaerobaculia bacterium | reverse complement strand
GCGCTCGCGGCGATGAACGCGCAGCTCGGCCACGATTCGGACTGGATCGATCTCGATACGACCGTCAGCACTTCCGCCGATCAGATCGCGATCGCCCCCGGCTATCTGCAGAAGGAATGGACGCAGAACGGCCGCCGCTACTTCCACTACAAGACGACGTCGAAGATCTGGGCCTTCTGGTCGTATCTCTCCGCCCGCTACACGGTAAAGCGTGCGATGTGGCGGGACGTCCCCATCGAGATCTATTACGACTCGAAGCATCCCTACAACGTCGACCGGATGATCTATTCGGTCCAGAAATCGCTCGACTACTTCTCGACGAACTTCTCGCCGTATCAGCACAAGCAGGTCCGGATCATCGAGTTCCCGAACTACAGCCGCTTTGCGCAATCGTTCCCGAACACGATTCCCTGGTCGGAGTCGATCGGCTTCATCGCCGACCTCCGCGACACGGACGACATCGATTACGTCTTCTACGTCGGTGCACACGAAGTTGGGCACCAGTGGTGGGCCCATCAGGTCTGCGGCGCCGATGTGCAGGGCGCCACGATGGTCACCGAGACGCTCGCGCAATACTCGGCGCTCATGGTCATGGAAAAGGAATACGGCAAGGAAAAGATGCGCCGCTTCCTCCGCTTCGAGCTGAATCGCTATCTCGCCGGACGCGGCGGCGAGCTCGTGGCCGAGATGCCGCTGGGTCTCGTCGAGAATCAGTCGTACATCCATTACTCGAAGGGCTCCCTGTCGATGTACGCGCTGCGCGACACGATCGGCGAAGAGAACGTCGACGCCGCACTGCACGACTTCCTCAAACAGTGGGCCTTTCAGGGACCACCGTATCCGACGACGCGCGACCGCATCGCACAGTTCCGAGCGCACGCACCCGCAGACAAGCAGGCACTCCTCACCGACCTCTTCAACAAAGGCATCCGCCCTGGGATCGACGTGGGTAACTCCGTCTCACGTGTAGGTTCGAGTGCCCAAACCAAGGCGATGAAATCAGTCGCCGGCGGTATCAAGCTCGAGCTCGCGCAGTTCCGCGAACTCGAAGCGTTCATGCAGTTTGCTTCCGACCTCGACAAAGCGACGGCCGATCAGATCGGACGCGGGCAGCGAATGGTCGAGATCTTGA
>CAZKID010000458.1:0-4392 GCA_964552405.1 uncultured Thermoanaerobaculia bacterium | reverse complement strand
ACAGCGATTCTTCGCACCATGAATCGTTGGACACCGTTACGGCTGCGCCGACAACTCAACGGGCATTACGCGCGCGGGCCGCGGACGAGGCGTCCGCGCTCCAGCCCTACGATCTCGTCCGCGATCATCGCCAGCTCCTGCTCGTCGTGCGTCACATAGAGCATAGGAACGTTGAAGTCGTCGCGCACGCGCTGTAGCAGCGTCATCACGCGATCGCGCAACGAACGGTCGAGTCCCGCGAGCGGCTCGTCGAGCAGCAGCAGGCGCGGTGCGGACAAGAGCGCGCGTGCGAGCGCGACCCGCTTCTGTTCACCGCCGGAGAGTGCCGTCACTCCGCGATCGAGCAGATGTCCGATCTCCAGCACCTCGATCACATGCTGTTCGTCGTGCTGTCCGCCGTAGCGAATGTTGGATGCAACGGAGAGATGGGGGAAGAGCGCGGTCTCCTGCGGCATGTAGCCGATGCGGCGCTCGCGCGCGGGGAGGCTGCTCAGCGTCACGCCATCCATCGTGATGCGGCCGCGCTGCAGCGGACGCAATCCGGCGATCGCATCGAGCAGAGACGTCTTTCCCGCGCCCGACGGCCCGAAGATCGCCGTCACGCGTGCGCTCATCGTCGCGGTCACCTCGAGCTCGAAGTGCGCGAGCGGGACGAAGACATCCTCGATGATGAGTGTCACGCGCGCCGCCTCGTCAGCTTCTCGCTGAGCCAGATCGCGAGGAACGCGACAATGATCCCCGCAGCAACGAGATCCCACGCCGCGGCATCCTTCCCGAGTTGAACGCGATCGTAGATCGCGACCGCGAGCGTCGTCGTTCGCCCCGGGATGTTGCCCGCGACGAGGATGGTCGCGCCGAACTCGCCCAGCGCGCGGGCGAAGCCGAGGACGACGCCGCTGGAGATGCCGCGAAGGGCGAGGGGGAGAGTGATCGTGAAGAAGACGCGCGGCTCGCTCGCGCCGAGGGTGCGCGCGATCTGTTCGTAGCGAAGAGGGACTCCTTCGAAGGCCACGCGCGAAGCGCGAACGACGAACGGCGACGCCATCACCATCATCGCGATGACGACCGCGCGCCACGTGAAGACGACGCCGTGCGGCACGACCTTCAGAAGAATGAGGCCCGTCGCGACGGGCGGCATCACGAGCGGCAGCGCGACGAGCGTCTCCGCGATCGACTTGCCGCGCCAGCGGCCGCGTGCGAGCGCGAGGCCGAGGGCGAGCGCGGGCGGAATCAGCAGCGCTGTCGCGAGCGCGGCCATTCTGAGCGTGAACCAGATGATCGACGCGTCGCTCACGTCACCGTTCGAGAGCTATTCTGCAACGGTTGTTCGCTTTTTCGCCGGGATTCGATGGGCTCCGCTGCGCGTTGCATACGTGCCCATGTCCTGTTTCGATAGCTCCATTCATGATCATCCATCATTCGTTCAGATCCTCGACAGTATTACCGACGGCTTCTTCATGGTCGATCGGAACTGGAGGATTACGTTCGCGAACAAGCGCGCGACGGACATTCTCGCCCGCGAAGACCTGATGCATGGTGCGACATTATGGGAGCTCTTTCCCGAGGTCTTCCATTCCGAGTTTGGTGTTGCCTATCGTCTGGCGATGGAGGTACGTGCTCCACAACGCGTCGAAGGGTATTACGAGCCGTACCAGCGGTGGTATGAGGCAGCTGCGTATCCCTCGGACTTTGGTCTCACGATCTTCTTCCGCGACATCACGGAGAGGAAACTTGCGATGCGCGAGCTGGTCGCTTCTCAGGATCGTGCGCGTGAGCTTGCGCGGCGTCTGATCACTATTCAGGAGGACGAGCGAGCCAGAGTCTCACGCGACATTCACGATGTTCTCGGCCAGGCATTGACGGCGATCAAGATCGATGCAGTGCGGCTGGCGAACGACACGGCACTTTCCGACGAGCAGCGAGCACGAGCGACACGGATCTCCGCCGTCGTGGATGGAACGATCAATGATGTTCGAGCATTGGCGACGATGCTTCGTCCCATTGCGCTCGACGATCTCGGCCTCTACTCCGCGCTCGTTGCCGAGGCACGAACGTTCAGCGAAAGGACGGGAGTTTCGTGCACGGTCGCCAAAGCATTTCGTCAGTTCAATCCGTCAGGAGAAATGTCGACCGCAATTTTTCGAGTCATCCAGGAAGCGTTGACGAACGTCGCGCGGCATTCGTCGGCTTCGCGGGTTTCGATCGCGCTCCGCCGGGCGAAGGAATCGGTGGCGGTGATGATTCGTGATGATGGGCAATGTCTGGGCAAGGAAGCTCGTGAGGGGCGGCTTGGTCTGATCGGTATGCGGGAGCGCGCGATGTTGCTTGGTGGTGAGCTCACCGTCAAGCACTCTGCTCGTGGCACCGTCGTAAGGCTCGAGATTTTCCCGAATGCGGACTCGACCGTGGGTGTGTAGGTCGGAAGGAAGACGTCCTTCCAGATTACTTACGAAAATAGTTCGCTGAGCCTGATTGTTTACTACTTGTTCCGCAAAGAAACTGTCGCTTCGTTTCCTCGCTGCGCGGTGATTCCTCAACACGCGTAGCGATTTCCACTCATGAAAATCCTCATTGCTGACGATCATCCGATCCTGCGTCAGGGACTCCGTCTGATTCTTGCTGAGAGTGGCATCGCACGAGAAATCGGCGAAGCTGCCACGGGGGACCAACTTCTCGATCACGTCCGTTCCTCGTTCTGGGACGTGGTGATTCTCGATATCCGTTTTCCGGGGGAGTCCGGACTCGATCTGCTGCGGCAGGTGAAGGCGATCCGTCCGCGGCTGCCGGTCCTCGTTCTAAGCATGCACGCGGAGGAGCAGTATGCCGTGCGCGCAATGCGCAGGGGCGCATCAGGGTACCTGACGAAAGAGAGTGCGCCGGAAGAGCTCGTGCGGGCGGTGGAGAGAGCGGCGAGAGGCGGACGCTACGTCACGGAGAGCGTCGCGGAAGCACTCGCGGCTGAGGTGAGCGGCGGGAAGTCTCACGACCATCACTCGTTGAGCGACCGTGAGTTCGAAGTGCTCTGCATGATTGCACGAGGACATTCTCCGGCTGAGATCGCCGTGCGTTTGTGCGTGAGCACCAAGACCGTGGGTACGTATCGCGCTCGCCTCAAGGAGAAGATGGGCTTCTCGAACAACGCACAGATCGTTCGCTATGCGGTCGTACAGGGGCTCATCTAACCTTCCGTTCTGCACCCTCGCTGTCGGTTGTTCATCTACACATGCTTTCCGGTCCCGCGGATTGCGCATCCAACTCTCGCCGACCCATAGTCGATTTCGTGGTAGGGGAAAGCCCCCCTGCTGCCACTCCTTTACGAGATCCACGGAGATCGACGAACTGATGTCGGCCAGCTCGAGCCACATTGAACCTGGTGCCCACGAGGGCAGCCCATTCCTGGTGTTCCGCGTCGGGGACCGCAGGCTGGCTCTCGCTTCGGACCGTGTCATTCGGGTACTGCACGCGGTGGAGGTGAGCCCGCTGCCGTCGGCTCCTGACGTCGTCCGCGGTGTCATCGACGTTCGTGGCGAGCTCTTTCCCGCGATTGACCTGCGCCGTCGCTTCGGCATGGCCGTGCGGGAGCTGATGCCGGAGGATTCGATGATCGTCGTCCGCGCGCGCCATCGGGTGCTGGTGCTGATCGCCGATTCCGTCGAACAGTTGGTTTCGTTCGCACCTGCCGCCGTCACGCCGGTGGAAACGATCTTCCGTGATGTCCAATACATCCATGGTCTGGCGAGGCTCGACGATGAAGTCCTCGCGATCAGCGATATCGATGCGTTTCTATCGATCGATGAAGAAGACACCCTCGACGCAGCACTGGGAGGTTCTCCCTGATGCCGGTCCGTCGAGAAGTGCCCGACGAACTGCTTGCATCGGCGAGCGAGGCGATCTCGCAGGCGTTGGCGCTTCACTATCCCGAAGCGCGTTGGGACGATCTCGAGCGGGGCTTGACCTCAGCCTGTCGCTCGTTCGGACTTCGCAGTGCAACCGATCTGGCTCGCTTGCTGTCGTCGCGACCTCCGACCTCTTCGGAGATCGACGGTCTGGCCGTGCAGCTCACGATCGGCGAGACGTACTTCTTTCGAGAAGAAGAATTTCTCTGCTGTCTGGGAGAAAGCATCTTTCCCGAGCTCCTCGCGGCGCACGGCAGCATTCGAATCTGGAGCGCGGGTTGCGCAACTGGCGAGGAGCCGTACTCGCTGGCGATCATGCTCGACCGGCTCGCACCAGGTAGTGACGCGACGATTCTCGCAACGGACATCAACCCTGTTTCTCTAGCCAAGGCTCGTGCCGGCACCTATGGCGCATGGTCGTTCCGCACGACCAGTCCGGCATTACGAGATCGATACTTTCGTGAGACGCGCCCTGGCCCCTTGACGATCGATCCCC
>CAZKID010000457.1:0-4396 GCA_964552405.1 uncultured Thermoanaerobaculia bacterium | reverse complement strand
CTTCTCCCCTCGCGGAGGGGAGAAGGAAACTGACGGCCAGAGCACCGCGAGTTTTCTCTTACTCAGTCGCGGCGCGTGCGCGCGCCACCGCGTCCCAAGGTACACTTCCCGCTCCCATGAAACCCCCGGTGTTCCGATATCTCACCGCGGCGGGCCTGTCGCTCGCCGCCGCCCTGATTCAATGGACGCTCCGCTCCTTTTTCGGACCCGTTCCCTTCTTTCTTTTTTTCGTCGTGGTTTTCGTCTCGTCCCTGCTCGGAGGGCTCGGCCCCGGCATCCTCGCGGCGATCCTCGGCACGATCCTCAGCCGCGTGCTGATGCACGCCGACCTCGCGCACGTCATCTTCTTCGGGATCGTCAGCATTACGCTCGCCTGGTTCGGCAGCACGCTCGAACGACGCAGACTCGAAGAGCAGCTCGACGAGCAGGAACTGCTCACGAGCATCGCCAACGTAGCGCCGGCGATCGTCTGGATCACGAACGCCGAGAAGAGCTGCACCTACGTCAACGACCAGTGGCTGCGTTTCACCGGCCGCACGCGCGAGCAGGAGCTCGGCTTTGGCTGGCTCGATACCATGCACGGGGACGACGTTCCGCGCTGCATGCCCGTTTTCGAGAGCGCGTTCGCAGCCCGCAAACCCGTCGAGCTCGAGTACCGGCAGCGGCGTCACGATGGTGTGTATCGCCTGATGCTGAGCCGTGGCGTGCCGCGCTTCGATCGCGCGGGCAATTTCAGCGGCTACATCGGAGTCGCGTTCGACATCGATGACCTTCGTTTCGCCGAGCGCGAGACGACGAGGCTCGCGTCCGAGGTGGAGCACGAGCGCCAGCGCCTGGTGGACATCGTGTCAAACGTGCCCGGCGTCGTTTGGGAAGCGTGGGGTGAGCCGGACGTTGCGTCGCAGCGCATCGACTTCATCAGCAATCACGTCACACGCATGCTCGGCTACTCGGTCGGCGAGTGGCTCTCCACGCCGAACTTCTGGCTCACGATCGTGCATCCCGATGACCGCGAGCAGGCCGCGACCAACGCGCATGAACATTTCGCGCGGGGCGGCGCGAGCACGAACACCTTCCGTTGGCTCACGAAGGACGGGCGTTCGATCTGGTGCGAGTCGCACTCGACGGTCATTCACGACGGCGCCGGAAAGCCGATCGGCATGCGCGGTGTCACACTCGACATCAGTGCGCGCAAGCACGCCGAGGATGCGCTGCGGTTTGCGGCGCGCGCCAGCGAGGTGCTCAGCTCCTCGCTCGACTATGAAGAAACGTTGCGCGCGGTCGCAGCTCTCGCGCTGCCGGAGCTCGCCGACTGGTGCACGGTCACGCTGCTCGACGAGAACGGCACGCGCCGCCGCGTCGCCGCCGTCCATTCGAATCCGGAGAAGAACGCGCTGGCGACCAAGCTCCTCGAAAAGCCGTCGCGGCTCGATCCGCCACCGCATGTCACCAGACTCATGGAGAGCAACAAGCCGTTCATCCTCACGATGGACGAGCAGATGATTCGCGACACCGCCGTCGACGGCGAGCACGCCGTGCTGATTCGCGAGCTCGGAACCGCGTCGGTACTCGTCGCGCCGATCGAGTCACGTCACCGCGTGCTGGGTACGATCTCCTTCGCATCCGCCACCGCGTCGCGGTATGGAGCGCAGGACATCGAGCTCGCGTCGATGCTGGCGCGCCGCGTGGCGCTGGCCGTCGAGAACGCGCAGCTCTATCGCGCCGCGATCGATGCGGCCGCGGCCAAGGACGAGTTCCTCGCCACCGTGTCGCACGAGCTGCGGACTCCGATGACTGCAACGCTTGGTTGGGTGCGCATGCTGACACTCGGAACCATCGATCAGGAAACAACGGCCGCGGCCGTGAAGGCGATCGAATCCGCAACGCTGGCCCAGGCGAAGCTGATCGACGACATCCTCGATGTCTCGAGCATCGTCATCGGGAAATTCCGTCTGGAGAGCTGCGCGGTCGATCTGCGGAGCGTCGTCGAGAAGGCGGTGGACGCGCTCACGCCCGCGCTCGCGGCGAAGTCGCTCACCGTGAATGTCGACTCCGCGCGCTGGAGCGGCATGGTGCAGGGCGATGCGAATCGACTGCAGCAGGTCGTCTGGAATCTGGTCTCGAATGCCGCGAAGTTCGGACGGCAGAATGGGCACGTCGATGTCACGGTCGAGCGCGAAGCCGACGTTGCGCGGGTCATCGTGCGCGATGATGGCGCGGGCATCGATCCGGCGTTCCTGCCTCATGTCTTCGATCGCTTCCGTCAGGCGGAGAGCGGCCTCACGCGCACGCATGGGGGACTCGGACTCGGACTCGCGATCGTGCAGCATCTCGTCGACCTCCACGGCGGCTCCGTGCAGGCGGAGAGCGAAGGGCTCGGCCTCGGAGCAACCTTCCGCATCGAGCTGCCGGCGATTGCGTCGGCGGAGGAGCCTGCCGCAATGAAGACAGCGCCGGCGGAGAAGCAGCCCGACCTCCGCATGAAACAAGTCCTGCTCGTCGATGCCGACCCGGAGAGCCTCGACACGATTGCGGCGATGCTGAAGAAGTGCGGCGCGCGGGTGACGACCGCGCGCTCGGCAACCGAGGCGATCCTGGCGCTCAATGCACATCACGATGTCGTCGTGACGGACATGGCGATGGCGGTGACCGACGGCGTGACGCTCGTCCATCAACTGCGGCAGGCGAATCGAAAGCTGCCGGCGATCGCGCTGCAGAAACCGGTGAATGCGGCGGCGTTGACCTCAGAGATCGCGACCGCGCTGGGCAAGCGCTAGAGTGCCTCTACTTTCTCTTCCGCGGCATTTCCAGCAGGCGCGCCTGGGCCGACATCCGCGCATAGAGCGACGTGCAGACGACATCGCACAACTCGAACACACTGGCATCGGCGATGTAGCAGTAGACGCTGTTGCCGGCTTGCCTCCGCGCGATCAACCCCGCGGCCTGCAGCACGCGCAAGTGCTTGCTGATATTGGGCTGTGTGGTGCCGAGCTGGGCCGTCAGTTCGGTTACGTTCCGCTCCCCGCCGCGAAGCGTCTGCAGGATCCGCAACCGCAGGGGATCCGACAACACGCGGAACCGGTCGGCGACGAGCTCCACCGCCGCGGGGGACAATTCAGCGTGCGCCGGCTTGAGTTTCATGATGTGAGTATATAGCCGTTTGGTTATAATCGGCAGGTGACCGAGGAGACCGGGAGCGACGAATTCTTTCTCGCCGAACAGGCGTTCGTCTCCGGCGAGATGGAGCACGCGGTGCATCATCTGGCAGCGGTCGTGCTCGCGGAGCCCGAGCGTCGCGAGGCCGTCGCGCTGTTCGCCAAGATCACCGCCTCCACGGACGATCCGCTTTCGCTCGTTCCCGTCGAAAACGAGAATTACGCCGGCACCATGGCGCTGCGCGCACTGCTTTGCGCGCGGCTCGGACGCGGCAACGAGGCGTTGTCCTTGCTGGCATCGTGCGCGGCTGCGCTGCAGGAATCGCGGCTGCTCACGTGGATGCAGGAGTGGACGTCGACGCCGTCGTTCGTCAACTCGCTCGCGATCGAGGACGCCGCGATGACGCTTCACAAAGCAGCGTTCACACTGCAGATTCCGGCGCGGCATCAGGAAATGCTCGAGGTCGTGGAGAATCTCCGCCTCCACCATCCGGAGCATCAGCGTCTCGGTTACCTGCACTCCTATCTGCTGCGCAAGGTCGAGCGCTTCGACGAGGCGGTGGCCGTCGCCACGCAGACGCTCGGCAAGTCGGACGACTATGTCTGGATCGTCGGCATCGCCGCCGCACATCGCGATGCGGGACACGCGGAAGAGGCGATCGCAGGGTATCGCCGGGCGGCCGAAGCAAAGCGCGATGAAGCAGCGGTGTGGCTCGACATCGGCGACATCGAGCTCGAGCGTGCAAACTACGCAGGCGCTTGCACTGCTTACGAAGAAGCGTTGAGGCGTGAGAAGGGACAGCCGTGGGCCCTCGCGTCTCTGGTATTCGCTCGCTACCGCCGCACGCGGCAGCCAATCTGGCTCGAACAGTTGAAGAATCTCGCCCAGTCCGGCAACGAGCGCGCCGCGGCCCTGCATGATTTCGTCGAGCCGTTCTTCGGATTCCTTCCCTGGCCCACCGAGGCTACGACGAACATGCTCGAGAAGTTTCTCGGCAAAGAAGTGAAGAACGGGAAGATGACGCTCTCGGATCTCGAGGCGCCTTCTGCACGCATTGCGATGGCTGCACAGGGCGAGTTCGCGGTCATCATCCAGCACGTGCCTTCGCCCGATCCTCGGCTCGCCTGGGCTGATGTCGCATGGACGATGTGGAAGTACGAAGGGAACGATCCGATACCAGGCCTCGACGTTCCGTCGAGACAGGCAGTCGTCGACGCAGGCCTCACGATTTGCCGCTCAC
>CAZKID010000456.1:0-4400 GCA_964552405.1 uncultured Thermoanaerobaculia bacterium | reverse complement strand
CCAGCGTCATCATGCGCGGCGGCGTGAGCTGCACGGCGATGTCGGAGCTCGACGCGCGCATGTTCGTGAGGTGCTTCTTGCGGCAGACCTGCACGACCATGTCGACGTCGCGCGAGTTCTCACCGACGACCTGACCTCCGTACACCTTCACGCCGGGACCGAGGAACAGCACGGAGCGCTCCTGCAGAGGCTCGATCGCATAGGCCGTCGTGTCGCCGCCTTCCTTCGACACGAGTGCACCGCGATTGCGGCTCGTGATCTCGCCGCGGAACGGGCCGTACTCAAGGAACGTGTGATACAGCAGTCCGGTTCCGCGCGTCTCGCTGAGGAACTCGGTGCGGATGCCAAAGAGACCGCGCGTCGGAATCTTGAACTCGATGCGCACGCGGCCGGTGCCCGGATTGACCATGTCGGTCATCTCCGCGCGGCGGATCTGGAGCTTCTCCATGATCGGGCCGACGTGTCCTTCATCGATATCGACGACGAGCGCTTCGTACGGCTCCATCGTTTTGCCATTGATCTCTTTGAGGATGACCTGCGGCCGCGACAGCGCGAACTCGAAGCCTTCGCGGCGCATGTTCTCCGCGAGGATCGACAGGTGCAGCTCGCCGCGTCCTGAGACTTCGAAGCGATCCGCCAGTTCGGTCTCGCGCACGCGCAGTGCGACGTCCTTGCGGAGCTCGCGCTCGAGGCGCTCTTTGATATTCCGCGACGTGACGTACTTGCCTTCCGTTCCTGCGAACGGCGAATCGTTGACGAGCCAGAACATCGACACCGTCGGCTCGTCGATCGCGATCGGTTCGAGGCGCTCCGGCGCATCCGCGGCCGCGAACGTCTCGCCGATCTCGACATCTCCGAAGCCGGCGATCGCGACGATCTCTCCCGCCGCCGCCTCCGCGATCTCTTCGCGTTTCAGCCCTTCGAACGCCGTCAGCTTCGTGACGCGTCCCTTCTTGTGCGTGCCGTCGCGCAGAATCAGCACGACGTCTTCGCCCTGCCGCACCTTGCCGCGCTGAATGCGGCCGATGCCGAGGCGGCCGACGTACTCGTTGTAGTCGATGGCCGACACGAGCAACTGCAGCGGCGCGTCGGTATAGCCCGGCGGGGGAGGAATGCGCTTGAGGATCGCGTCGAACAGCGGGCGGCAGTCTTCTGTCGTGTCCGTCAGTTCGTGACGCACGATGCCCTGACGTCCGATCGCGTAGAGAATCGGGAAGTCGAGCTGCTCATCCGTCGCACCGAGCTCGATCATGAGATCGAAGACTTCGTTGACGACTTCCTGCGGACGCGCATCGCTGCGATCGATCTTGTTGATCACGACGATCGGCAGCAGGCCGAGGCCGAGGGCTTTGCGGAGAACGAAGCGGGTCTGCGGCATCGCTCCTTCCGCTGCGTCGACGAGGAGGATGACGCCGTCGACCATCGAGAGCACGCGCTCGACCTCGCCACCGAAGTCGGCGTGGCCCGGAGTGTCGACGATGTTGATCTTCACTTCCTTCGGATGGACGTACTCCGCAGGGAGATCGTGACCCGATGAGGTATGCGTTGCCTCGTGATGAACGGGATGCCCGAGTGCATCGGGCTCGTCGACAAGGTAACGGATGGAGGTGTTCTTGGCGAGGATGGTGATGCCGCGCTCTTTCTCGAGGTCATTCGAGTCCATGACGCGCTCGTCCACCTGCTGGTTGGCGCGGATAGCGCCGGCCTGCTTGAGGAGAGCGTCGACGAGCGTGGTCTTGCCGTGGTCGACGTGGGCGATGATGGCCACGTTGCGGATATCGAAGCGAAACTGTTGCATGCGCGGGCGTTAACGCAGGAGAGGCGTGGGAATTCCTATGCAGGCAGCAGACAGCAGACAGCAGGCTGCAGGATCGTCGGCCTGCTGTCCGCTGCCTGCTGTCTGCTGCCTGAAGTCACCCCCACCTCAACTCATACGTACATACCCCATCGCCGCGGCAGTGGCACTTCGTCTCCACCACTTCCGCGTCGCGTCCGCCGTGCCGCAGCACCGCTTCCAGCAGGAAGCCGTTGCCGCTTGCGCAGAAGATCGGGCTGTAGCAGGGATAGTCGTGATAGTGCATGCGCGCGCCGTTCTCGAAACGCTCGCAGGTCACGGAGCCGTACTGCTGATAGCGCGCGTGAAACTGCGTCAGCCGTTCGAGGAATGCGTAGAGCTCTGCGGCATCGAGGTCATTGAAGATGCGCGTGATGCCGAGCTCCGCCGACGCCGCACCGATCAGGTCGAGGATATTCGGATACAGCTCGCGACAGGTGTCGTAGATCGCCTTGTCGTATTCGACGATCGCACTGAAGTCGTACCACTCCGCGGCGACCGGATGCATCGCGATGCGCATCACGGCACTCGAGAGGATGCTGACGACCGCATAGAACTTCCGCTCGCCGAGCTCCTTGATCAGAAATTCGCGCCGGCCGGCGAACATCACCCCCTTCACTTTGCAGATGGAGGGATCGGGTCCTTCGAGCACCTCGCTGCCGATGAGCCGCAGCGGTGCCCGATGCGGAACCGTCATCTGGGAGAGGAGCGACATCCGCTCAGAATTCTACTTTCGGTTTCGTCTGTTCCGGGCCGACACGTCCGGCCACGATGTCGGCCTTGAAGAAGTTTTCGGCCTTGATCGGCACGCTGGCGAGCCGGCGCAACATCGCGAGTTGTCCGGCATGCGCGAGCGCGTCGGCGATCGGTCCCTGAAACAGCCGCTCGACTTCGCACGCGAGCTCGGCGTCCGACGCGAGATAGTCGTCGAATTTCTTCGCCGCTGCGTAGAAGCGATCGCATTCTGCCTGCCACGCTTCCGGTGTGGAGTTGTTCCACTTCCGTTCGCCGCAGGCCATCGACCAGCCCCAGTCGAGGAGATCGTTGATGTGCGCGAGGATGTTGATCGGAGTGCGGCGGCCTGCTTCGCTGGTGGCGAATTCAGGAGGCGCATCGCGCAGCGGCTTGCTGGCGCGATAGACGAGGGTGGCGAGCGTGTGACGGAGGAAGGCGCGCTTGTCGTCGGGCATGGCCCGATTCTAAGGTCTATCCTGCTGCGACGCACAGGCGAGGGCGCCTGAGTCCCACCGGATCCAGTGGGGGACAGGCGCCCTCGCCTGTCCTAAGACATCAATACCAAACGCTATGCGTATACGTGAACGTCAGCCGCTGGCCCTTCTGCGTGATCGGATAGAACTGCGCCTGCTTCAGCGCTTCGACATTCTGATCGGCGAGCGCTTTCGAGCCAGTCGTGTTCTTCGTCAGCTCCACGGTGGTCACGACACCATCGGCCCCAACTCGGGCCTGCATCTCGATCTGACCGTGCGAACGTCCGCCTTCGATCTTTGCCGGCTCGCGATAGAAGTGCGGCACTTCCGACACGCGCTCCTTCGCCTGTTCCGCCGACATCAAGTCGCTCACCGCGACCCAGCCGCTCCGATTGTCGAACATCCGCAACTCAGCCCATTCGCCTTTGTGCGACAGCACCGAGACGGTCTCGCCGAAGCCGTACTTCGTGATCACGTTCGAGTCGGCGGCCGGGAACGCGCGCACCGTCATCGACGGGATTGCGACATACATGATCGCGACCGGCGGCCGCGAGTCAGCCGCGACCTGTGCGACGGGTTTCGGCTTCTGAGTGCAGGAGAGGAGAAGGACAGGGATGAGCAAAAGCAGCAGTCTGTTTTTCATTGGTCGCTCCCACTGCAACGATGCGGTGAGCGGGCGGGCGCAGACCGTGGCGGTTGTCACCTGGTGCTGTGATGTCCGCGTTAGAGTATGGATATGAGCAACAAGGACGTCGTTCTCCGCTACGTCGAAGCCTTCAACCAGGGCGACCTCGACACCCTCCAATCGCTCTTCACCGACAACGCAGTCGTGCAAGGCGTCCTCGGCTGGGGCACGATCGACAAGATTCTGCCGATCTGGAGGATGTTGCACGACTCGCTCGCCGTCGAGCTGATCGTCGAGGACATGATCGAGGAAGGGGACTACGTCGCCGTTCGCTATCGCGATCGCGGCACGTTTCGCGGCGAGTTCCACGGCGTCCCTCCCACAGGGAAATCGTGGGAGGTCGTTGCGATGGAGTGGTTCGAGTTTCGCGAAGGGAAGATTCAGCGGCGTTGGGGCGCGCGCGATTTCGCATCGCAGGCACGCCAGGCCGGGCTTCCCGTTTAGGGGACAGACAGCAGACAGCGGGCAGCAGGCAGCGGGCAGCAGACAGCAGACAGCAGGCAGCAGACAGCAGGCAGCAGGCAGCAGACAGCAGACAGCAGGCAGCAGGCAGCAGACAGCAGGAGGAGAAACGAGGCGGGAAAACGGGAGCGGCTCGGGAGCGTGAAACGAAAAGCGAAATGCAGAATTCAGAATCACAGAATTCAGAATGAAGAATGACGCGCGAAGCGCC
>CAZKID010000455.1:0-4403 GCA_964552405.1 uncultured Thermoanaerobaculia bacterium | reverse complement strand
CTATCACGTGGAAGGCGCCCGCGTCGGACAGATGACCGACTACGACAAGCTCGTGATCGAAGTCTGGACGAACGGCGCCGTTTCGCCGCAGGAAGCCGTCGGCCTCGCCGCCGATCTCCTTGGCGATCACTTGCGCATCTTCAGCCAGTTCGAGACGCGTGGTGGTGAGCAGATCGAAGAGACCGCAGCGCCGGAAGTCGATCCACGCCTCGCAGAAATGCTGGCGAAGCCGATCGAGGAGCTCGATCTCTCGGTTCGTTCCGCGAACTGCCTCAAGAACGCCAACATCCGCACGCTCGGTGATCTCGTGCAGCGCACGGAGCGTGAGATGCTCTCGACGAAGAATTTCGGACGCAAGTCCCTCGACGAGATCAAGGACGTGCTGGCCAGCCTTGGCCTGTCCTTTGGTATGACGAAGCTCCCGGCGTCCCGCGCCGGCGAGATGCGCGAGTAAGGAGCGTAACTCGACATGAGACACGGAATGGTCAACCGCAAGCTGGGACGCACGAGCGCACATCGCAACGCGCTCTTCCGCAATCAGCTCGCGTCGCTCATCGACAAAGAGCGCATCATCACGACGCTGCCAAAGGCGAAGGAGCTTCGCCCGCAGATCGAGAAGCTGGTCACGCTCGGCCGCACTGACAGCGTGCACAACCGCCGTCAGGCCGGTCGCATCATCGCCGACGACACGCTCGTCGCAAAGCTCTTCGACACGCTCAGCCCTCGTTTCGCCGATCGCAACGGTGGCTACACTCGCATCATCAAACTCGGCGCTCGCCGCGGTGATGCTGCTGAGATGGCGATCCTCGAGTTCGTCGGCTTCGAGTTGAAGACCGAGGAGGCTGCGAAGCCCGAGCCGGAGAAGAAGGCCAAGGCGAAGAAGGCTGCTCCCGCCGAGGAGGCCGCACCGGCTGCTGAGGAGAAGGAAGAGAAGCCGAAGAAGAAGCCGGCAGCGAAGAAGGCTGCGGCTCCTGCGAAGAAGAAGGCCGAGAAGAAGTCCGAGGCCGAAGAGAAGCCAAAGAAAAAGCCAGCCGCAAAGAAGAAGTCAGCAAAGTAATGAACGACAATCGGCCCGCCACCGGCGGGCCGATTCATTTACAGCGTCTTTCGAATCAGCGTCTGCGTCAGGTCACCTTCGTGACTCGTGATCGCATTCGATGCGTTGCGCGCTCGCGCGAGCTCGGCTCCGGCGGCAGGTAGTTCGTACGTCGTATCTGTGGCAATCACGTTGATCGGCGCGGCCCCGCGAGTCACGATCTCGATCGTCGCATCGCTGCTTCCATACATGGCGATTCGCTGCCAGCCGGCGTCAACCAACTCGTAGTAGTGCTCAGGGCGGGGCGGCGGTGTCACGCCATTGATCGCGATGCGCTCGATCGTCGCAGCCGTCCTCATGAACATCACGAGCCGCGGGGCATTGCGAAGCGAGTGGAGTTGCAGGACGAGAGTTCGCTTCCCTTTCTCTCTGGTGTCGCCAGCGATCGTCAGTTGCACCTGCGGAATCTGAAGCGCGGGCGCCGGTGCTTCCCACACCGAATACCCCGCGGCCCAGGGCCAGCGAAACCGGGAGAAATGTGCGATCTCGCGCATCGTTGGGGTCGCGGCGTTGGTCGTCCACCGCGACAGCGTGCCTTCCGTAATGTGAGCGATCACGATGCGGCGCGGCCTGGCTGCGGATGTGTCGGGGAGCATAAGCGCGATCCCCGTCAGCGCGATCGCCCCCGCAAGCGCGATCATCGCTGGCTTGTGCTCGTCAATCGCAAACGCGACCGGCGAGAAAGCCAACGCGACGATGACTGCAATGCCCGGCAGTGCCGCATTACCGAGGCCGTCATAGAAGAGAAACGCCATCGGCAGAAGGACGATCGAAATCAAACCCGACGTGATCAGCGCTCCCGTTTCGTGAGAGAGCCCGGTGAACGCGTGGATATATGCGCGTATGACCAAAACAAAGGCTGGGACTACTGCGACGTAGCTCGCTCCCGGGAGAGCAAATCCGAGTGCGAGTGAGAGCAGTGACCAGACGATGGCCTCACCTGCGAGCATGCCGCTGTCGCTCGTGTACCGGCGAAGCGTTGATGGGATTCCGATTGCCGCCGCGATGCCTGTCAGGAACATCGCACTCACGATCACCGCTGAATGCGCGATCCACATTTCCGTAGCGCGCACCGTTCCGAGTCTTGCGAACAAATAGCCGGCAACGGCGGCCATGAGGGCGACACATAGAAGTGCCAGTGCACCGTGAAGGACGCCGCGAACGGTGGCCTCGTCGTCTCGAATCATGAGGGCAGCAGCCACGATCGATGCAAGCAGCAACACGAGCGACATCCAGATCGTCAGCGACTGACGCCATGAGATCACGAACAGTTGAAGCACATCGAACCAGACTCCGTTCTGACCAGACCCATGTTCCAGATCACCCGTGCCTAGTACGCGAATGGCCGCGAGCGCATTCTCGCCGTGAGCCTGGAGCGTGCGCAGATCGACGTGCGCGAGATTGTCGTTGGGCGTGTGATATGCCCATTGATTGCCGATCGCTGCGAAGTTGATCCCCACCTTCTGTCCACGCTTGAAAACCGACAGGTCAGTGTCATGCGGAATGAGATCGTAGATCGTTGCGAAGACTGAGGTCGTTGCAGGCCGGGGCAGTTCGTCGAGCACGCGACGAACAATCGGCCAGTCGTCCCGGCTCGTCTCGTACATCAATGAGCTTCCATTCGTGCCGCGGTTGTCGATGTTGACGACCGCCGCAACGCGAGGAACATTTGCGTCCGATGAATAGCCTTCGGCGCCCAGAAGTCCGCTCTCTTCACCCTCAGTGATTACGAAGATGACGGGATTGTGAAACGTGGTCGACCGCAAACTCCGTGCGATCTCGAGTGTGGCTGCGACGCCAATTCCGTCGTCGGAGGCTCCGGGGCCGGCCGGCACTGAGTCGTAGTGACACATCAGCGCGACTGCTGGCCGGGACGGCATGCCGGGCAGTCGGGCGATGATGTTCTGCGTCCAGCCGCATTCCGCGTGAGGATTACAGCCGAATACTTTCTCGACGTCCGTTTCGTAGCCAAGCGACTGCAGCACTCCGAGAATGCGCTCTCGCACCGTGGCAGCAGCCGCCGAACCGATCGGGTGAGGTCCTATGCCGGCGAGAATTTGGTGCTCTGCAGCGAACGCACGCGTTGCCGAGAATTCGCCGGCAGGCGCATTTGCCGGCTTCGGTGGAGGTCCCGAGAGCCGGATGAGCAGGACGACGATGACGAGAAGAGGACCAAGCCACGGAACGAGCGCGCGCCGCATTGCACGCATTCTACTTGGTGGCTAGGCGTGAACTCCCGGCGCTTCGTGGCCGCTCGCCTCGACGTACTCGATATAGGAACCGCCATAGAGGCGCGGTTTTTCATCGAGCTCGAGCACCCGATTCGAGAGACCGCGCAGAAATGCGCGATCGTGCGACACGAACAGCATCGTTCCCTCGAAGTCCTGCAGTGCCTCGACGAGCATTTCCTTCGTCGCCATATCGAGATGGTTGGTCGGCTCGTCGAGGATCAGGAAGTTCGGCGGATCGAGCAGCATCCGCGCAAGCACGAGACGCGAGCGTTCACCACCCGAGAGCGAACGCACCTTCTTCTCGACATCATCGCCCGAGAAATGAAACGCGCCGAGCAGACTGCGCAGTGTGCCAATCGACTCGAGCGGAAAGTCCTTCTGAATCTGCTCCCACACCGTGAGCTCCGGATCAAGGAGATCGAATGACTGCTGCGCGAAGTACCCGACCTTCAGCGACGCACCAAGACGAACGCTTCCGGAGTCAGGATTGAGAGAGCCCGCGACCATCTTCAACAGCGTCGACTTACCTGCTCCGTTCTTCCCCATCACACACCAACGCTCGCCGCGGCGCACCATGAAACTGAAATCGTCGTAGACGGTTCGTTTGCCGTACGACTTGGACACGCCTTCGAGCATCGCAACGTCATCGCCGGAACGCTGCGGCTTGCGGAAATCGAAGCGCACGGTCTTGCGACGCTTCGGTGGCTCGAGCTTCTCGATCTTGTCGAGAGCCTTCACTCGGCTCTGCACCTGAGCGGCCTTCGCGGCATGCGCTGCGAAGCGATCGATGAAACGCTGTTCTTTCGCGAGCATCGCCTGTTGACGCGCGTAGGCCGCTTCCTTGTTGGTCTCGCGCATCGCGCGCTCTCGATCGTAGAAGTCATAGTTGCCGGTGAACATGTTCAGCTCGCCGTCGTCGATGTCGACGATCTTCGTGACGACGCGATTCATGAATTCACGATCGTGCGAGGTCATCAGCAGCGAGCCGGGATAGGACTTGAGAAACCCTTCGAGCCAGATGATCGATTCGATGTCGAGATGGTTCGTCGGCTCGTCCATGAGCAGCACGTCGGGGC
>CAZKID010000454.1:2056-4423 GCA_964552405.1 uncultured Thermoanaerobaculia bacterium | reverse complement strand
CTCGCCCCTCTTGCACGCCACTTAAGAGGGGACGGCGCGGTTCAATGCCAAATCCATGGAGCGCAAACTCGCGCTCAGGGTCGATGAGCATAATTTCGGATATTTGCCGATCAGCGACGAAACCGCTGGGCAGAAGCGGAAACCAAGTCAGAACGAAGCCTATTTCCTGCGCCGGGAGCGACTGCCGGACGATCCCCTTGTGCTCGCCAATCGCCGCTTCTCCGAGATGTTCGGCGTGAGCAGTGAGCTCGTCGGACGTCCTCTCACCGAGGTGACGCGCGTGGCGCCGCTCTTCTCGGCATTCGATGCTGCGTTGCGAGGCGCAGAGGCGGCGCAGCGATTCGGCGTTGCTGTCGGCGTCGCCGAACGCCGTGTCGAGATGCGCTCGTTCGCACTCCCCTCGGCGGACATTGCCGCGGTCGCGTTGTTCATTGACGTGACGCAGATCGAGAAGCTCGAGGAGATTCGCCGCAACTTCGTCTCGGACTTTTCGCATGAGGTTCGGACGCCGCTCACGGGCCTGCGGTCCGCCGTCGAATCGTTCGAGCTCGCCGGCGAGCACATGACGGCGGAGGAGGACCAGCAGCTGCGCCGCATCATGGCGCGGCAGTTGCGGCGAATCGAGCGGCTGGTCGACGATCTCTCGGAGTTGAGCCGGATCGAGTCGGGCGCGCTGCGGCTCGACATCACGCGCGTCGATCTGCTCGAGTTGATGCGCGAGCTTGGCGAGGACTTTCACGATCGCGCAGCGGAGAAGGGTCTGCAGTTTCAGCTCATCGGACAGCCTTGCGCGATCGCTGGCGATTCCGAGCGCATCCAGCAGGCGTTCTCAAACCTCATCGACAACGCGATCAAATACGGCGGCGAACAGAGCACGATCGACATCGATGTTCGCAATGATCTCGATGTGGGCGTCGTCCGCATCACCGATCACGGCGAGGGGATTCCGGCAGAAGAGAAGGAGCGCATCTTCCGGCGCTTTCACCGCGTCGACAAGAGCCGTTCGCAGGAAATCGCCGGCACCGGTCTCGGCCTCGCAATCACCAAGCACCTCGTGCTGCTGCATCAGGGATCGATCGACGTCGAGAGCGAAGCGGGGAAAGGAACGACGTTCATCATTCGGCTGCCAAAGATCCTGGCATCCGCGCAGCAGCTGCTCGAGGAATGAGGTCCGGTGGAGGCACAGGCGCCCTCGCCTGTGCACCGAGCCGGCAGGCGAGGGCATGTCGCCCCACAGGACTCATGGGGTTAGAAGATCGGGTTCTCCGTGTGGTGATGGAAGTGCCAGATATACGTGTAGCCGGGGAACTCGACCGGCACGTCGTAATCGACATCGATCTTCATGCTGCTCGATGTACGCTCCAGCTTGATGCTGTCGGGAGTGATGGGTAGCCCATTGCCCCGTGCCTTCCTGAGGATCGAGTCGATGATCTGTTCGTCCTTGTGCTGGCCCGCCGCCTTGGACTCGTCTTCCGTCACCTGACGAATCTCGGCTGCATGGACCTTGATGGGAATCATCTTGTAGGCGACAAAGAGACCGATGAGAAGAAAGACCAGTCCAATCAGACATCCGATCTGGCCTTCACCGAGCTCTCGGCGGTTTCGACGCATTGAACGACCTCCGTTTGAACGATTCTACTCGATAGGATGAAAGAGTCGGGTCACGTGCAGCGGCGTGGGGATGGCTGGGAGGCCAGCATGGCGCGTCGACGCTTGCACCGTTGGTTCCGAGGGGGCGGAGGCCGATGACCAGAGGACCATGCGCACACGGCCGACGATGAGCTCCGCGGGCAACGGTCCCCAGTTGCGGCTGTCGAACGAGTTGCCGCGATTGTCACCCATCACGAAGTAGCAATTGGCCGGGACGATCTGCGGCGCGATCGAGCCGCTCGCGGCCGGATCACGCAAGTAGTTCTCGGAAAGAGTATGAGGACCGATCATGACCCGGCCTCCGCGCGAGGAGATCAGGTCGCCGGCGGTGGCGATCACGCGCTTTACGAGGAGCTCGTCCGAGGTCGTGGAGCGAAACACGACGACGTCGCCGGGCGAGGGCGGATCGTTGAAAAAATGATAGGGAGTGACGACGATGTGATCGCCAATCTGCAGCGTCGGCTCCATCGAGGCCGAAGGGATCGAGTAGAGCTGGAAGAAGGAGAGGCGCACGAGCATCGCCAACGCGACCGCGATCGCGAGGGGCTGGAGAATCGTGCGTGCCACAGACCTTTTCATGAGTAATGAGTTGCGAGTAATGAGTTGCGAGTAGGAGCCACCTTCGACTCGCTACTCGCTACTTTCTTACTCGTCACTGAGTGATGAGTTGCGAGTAGGAGCCACCTTCGACTCGCTACTCGCTACTTTCTTACTCGT
>CAZKID010000454.1:0-1956 GCA_964552405.1 uncultured Thermoanaerobaculia bacterium | reverse complement strand
CACTCCTATGAACGATACAGCCCGGATGAAAGTTCCGTCCATGGCTGTTCGGTTGCAGCGATGCCCCACGTGTTTCTCCTGTCGCCGGCGAGTCTGTCCGGCACGCGCGCGAAGCAGCTGACCTCGCCTCGGGCGGAGTTTGCCGCGGCGCGCCAATATCGCAGTGAAGACGGAGTGCCGATCGCCGATGCATTCGCGTTCATGAGCTCTCTCTACTTCCGCGGCAAGATCGCGTATGCGATGCACTTCGGCGGCGCGGCGAACACGTTCGTGATCACGTCCGGCTTCGGCCTCGTCTCCCCTGATTGGCGGATGACGCAGGAGCGGCTGAAGAAGATGCAGAGAATCGACATCGATGTGTCAGCGCGCAACTATGTGAAGCCACTGAAGCAATCGGCGGAAGAGTTGCGAGAGCGTCTCGCCGATGAATCGCAGGTCGTGCTTCTCGGCAGCGTCGCAACTGGCAAATATGTTGATGTGTTGCGGCCGATTTTTGGAGCTCGCCTGCGCTTCCCTGCGGCATTCGCGGGTCTCGGTGACATGTCGCGTGGCGGCCTGATGCTGCGCGCCGTACGTGCCGGCCGGGAGCTCGAATATACGACGCTCGACGCACCGCGGCATCGCGTGAGCGGGACTGGCAAAATCCCGGACGAGTGGTAGGCCGCGATGCCTGTTGCCTCGACAATGCGTGTGAAAATCACACCCTGGCGGCGCCCTGGTTGACGCTTCGCTTCGCTCAGCGTAATTAAGGCTGGTGCCCGCGAAGAAACAATCGTTCGCTCTTCCAAAGGACACCAACGAAGTCCTCGCGCGATTCGGTGATCGCGAGGTCCGGCTCACGAATCTTCAGAAGATCTTCTGGAAGAATTTGAAGCTGACCAAGCGCGATCTGCTGCAGTACTACGCCGACATCTCGCCGTGGCTCATCCCGCACGTCGAAGGTCGCGCGATGGTGATGAAGCGTTATCCGAACGGTGCGGAAGGTGATTTCTTCTACATGAAGCGAGCGCCGGAGCCGCGGCCGGAGTGGATCGACATCTGCGGGATTCCGCACGACAAGGACATCGTGAAGTTTCCGATCGTGCAGGATCTTCCTTCACTCCTCTGGCTCATCAATCTCGGTTGTATCGATCTCAATCCCTGGTACGCGCGCTGCGACGACTGGGATCGTCCCGACTTTCTTCACTTCGATCTCGATCCAGGTCCGGGCGCCGACTTCAAGAAAGTCCGCAGCGTCGCGCTGCATGTCCGCGACATCCTCGGCGCACTCGGAGCTCCCGCGTACGCGAAGACGACCGGCTCGAAAGGAATTCACGTCTATGTGCCGATCGTGCGCGGCCCTCTGCAGAAAGACGTGTGGTCGCTCGCGAAGGCGCTGGCGATCGAGCTCGAGTCGCGTCATCCGCAACTCGTCACCGCTGAGTATCGAAAAGTGAAACGGCCTCATGGCCGCGTGCTCGTCGATTACAACCAGAATGCGTGGGGCCGGACCCTTGCATCGATCTACTCCATCCGCCCGACACCGGTGGCGAGTGTATCGACGCCGGTGACGTGGGAGGAGGTGGAGGACGGTGTGCGTATCGAAGACTTCCGCATCGACAACGTCGTCGATCGCGTGCGAGAGCTCGGCGATCTCTGGAAGCCCGTGGTTGCGGCAAGGAAGAGGTTCGATCTGCGAAAGGTGTTCGACGCGAAATGATCAAGCCTCCCTATCCGCCAATGGAGGCGAAGCGTGCGGACGCGATTCCCACAGGCGATCACTGGCAATTCGAGCCGAAGTGGGATGGCTTCCGCGCCGTGATCTTTCGCGATGGCGGCGATGTATACGTGCAGTCGAAGGCGGGCCAGCCGCTCGCGCGCTACTTTCCGGAGATCGTGGAGGGGATTCGCTCGATCCGCCCGAACCAGTTCGTGCTCGATGGCCAGCTCGTGATCCCGGTTAGAGGGCCCCCGTCC
>CAZKID010000453.1:0-4496 GCA_964552405.1 uncultured Thermoanaerobaculia bacterium | reverse complement strand
TGAACCTGACCGTCGACAGCGCGTGGCAGTTCTTCGAGGAAGAGAAGCACATTCACCACGCGCTCTCCGTCCTGCGCGAAGTGGGCCTCGGTTATCTGCGACTCGGTCAGCCGGCAACGGAGTTGTCCGGCGGTGAGGCACAGCGCATCAAGCTCGCCACGGAGTTGCAGCGCGTCGGGCGTGCGGACACGCTCTATCTTCTCGACGAACCGACCACCGGACTGCATCCCGTCGATGTCGAACGGTTGCTGGCGCAACTCAACCGGCTCGTGGATGCGGGCAACACCGTCATCGTGGTCGAGCACGACATGCAAGTCATCGCTGCGAGCGACTGGATGATCGATATGGGCCCAGGCGCTGGAGATGAGGGAGGAAGCATCGTCGCTGCAGACAGTCCGCACGAGGTCATTCGCGTGAAGGCGAGCCGTACCGCGCCGTATCTTCAGCAGGCGCTCGGCGTTTCAGGATGAGGCAGTTCACCTGAAGGGAACGTTCGTTGCGCGTGAAGTTAGAAGGGATGCGAATCGAGTGGAAGCGATTTGCGGACCTGTTCCTGGGCCTGTAGCTCGAGGCTGAGTTCAGATGCTGCTTCCCACCCATCGGATGTGGTCTCCGAGCGGTCCTGCCGCGATGACCGAATGGAACTTCGCATCAGCAGTGACCATCACGCAGTCCTCGGCGACGGCAAGAGCAAGATAGAGGCTGTCGTAAATGGTGCGATCGAATTCGACACCAATGACGAAAGCGGCGCCCAGAAGCGCGGATGATTGTCGGATGTCCAGTGGCAGTCCAGTGAATGCGCGAAGAATTTCGTCAGCTTCGTCACGTGTGATTTCTGACCGGCGCATTTTCTTCCAGAGAATGTTCCCAAACTCTGGCCCGATGAGATCGGGAGCGCAAAGAATGATTTCCTGTTCGAGTAGTCGCGCTGCCGCCGCCGAATGAATCTCCGGAACGAACCACTTCAGAGCAACACTCGCATCGACGACGATTTTTTTCATCGTCGTCGATCGACGGCCAGCAGCGCCGCACTGTCGGAATGCTTGCGACCGCTCAGCTTTCGGCGAATACGAGCGGCGATCGCGCCACTTTCGACGATGTCGACTGCTGCCGCACGTTCGATGATGATTTGGAGCTCCCCCTGAAGGGAGCGGCCGTTGCGCGCTGCACGCGCTTTCAAACGCTCGACCGTTCGTTCGTCGAGATCACGGATCAAGACTCTAGCCATGTGCCCACTTTGTCTGGTGCTAGCAATATGATAGCACCAGAGAGGTGCGATGAGAGTTCGCCGACCGAGTTCAAATGGCTGCTTTTGGAGTGTCAGCGCGCCCAGTTTTCGATCGCGAGACCGCGGACGCGGCGGAACTCACGCTCATTATTCGAGACGAGCGTCAATTTGCGCGCGACAGCCTGAGATGCGATGAGCGTGTCGAGAGGGCCGATTGGTGAACCTGCGCGTTCCAGCTTCGCTCGGACGCTTGCGTAAGCGATGGCATCATCGGATGTGAAATCGATGAGCGTTAGCGGGCGAAGAAAATTTTCGACGAGGTGAAGAGTCTTGACCGGAGACGAACTCTTCGCGGCACCAGTGCGCAATTCGGCTTCCGTGATGACACTCAACCATACATCTTCACGCGGGCTCGAAAGCAGTCGCTGAAGCACGTTCGAATTCTGCTTGAGTGCATAGATGCATGTATCCGTATCGAGAAGGAACGGCATGTCTGCTCAGAGTTTCCGGCGTTTCTCGATTTGACCCTGAGGGGGGCGCTCGAAGTCATCCGGAATTCCTGAGAACGATTCGACGTACCCCGTGGGCCATTCGCGCATCGGTTCGAGAATCACGGAACTTCCTTCCCGGTGTACGAGGACGGTATCGCTGTCGAAACGAAACTCCTTGGGAAGGCGGACCGCCTGGCTTCTGCCTGTCTTGAAAACACGGGCGGTTACACGCTTCGAAGAAATCCTGACTATGATAGCTATCGATGATAGCTACCGTATCGCGGGTGTCAAGTTTTCAAGCTGACGCCAGAGAACAGCCTCGCGGTAGAGGAGTTCGAACCAGGGATGCGTGCAGGCAGGTCTTCAGCGCCAACTGATGATTTTGAGTTCGTGAAAACGTCGAAAAGCCGCGTCGTTCAGTGTCACGAGAGTCAAGGAGTTGACGACAGCGATCGATGCGATCTGGCCGTCCGCGAACGGTGGCGTTTCTCCGCGGGCAGTGAGTCGGGCGCGCTCGTGAGCGTGCCACTCAGCGGCCGCACGATCGTAGTCGAGGATTGGGATTGATGTGACCACAACTTCGTCGAGATAGCGCTCGATGACGTCCCGTCGTCGCGAAGGCGGCAACCTCTCCATTCCGAAACGCAATTCATGCCAGACGACGGAAGGAATCGCGATCTCGTCTTCGTGGCGGGTTAGCCTTCGGATCACACCGTGCCGTGGCTTCGGGCGAAGCGGTTCCGACACGACGTTCGTGTCAAGCAGGTACTTCAGACTCACAACTCGACGTGCCTTCCCGGCTGCGTATCGCGCGTGTCCGCGAAGATCTCGTCAGGATCGATCCCGAGGGCCGACAGATCAATCTCATCTGCGAATTCGCGCCATGCTTCGGAGAATCGACGGCTTCGCCTCGCCAGACGCTCATACTCTTTTCTTCCGAGCAATACGGCAACGCTTTCACCGCGACGCGTCAACTCGATCGGCTTGCCTGCTTCGGCCTCGCGCACGAGTGTCGGAAGATTGTTGCGAGCATCCGCAATTGAATGTCGTTTGCCCATCAAGTCCTTCTGGTGTACATGTCGATGTACATTATAGCAATCGACGCACCATCCGCGTGGCCGGTTGCAACTCCAGGATTGGACGGTATTCGAACCGCGGCTCCAGCGATGCCTGAACTTAGAAGGGATGCGAATCCTGTGGAAGGCCAGGCCCGCAAACGCAGCGGCACGTTGCCGCTGGCTGAGAGGATTGGACGGTATTCGAACCGCGGCTCTCGCGATGCCTGGAATTAGAAGGGATGCGAATCCTGTGGAAGGCCAGGCCCGCAAACGCACCGGCGCGTCGCCGGTGGCTGGCCTTCTGCCATGACTTTAGAACTTTCTGTCAGGCGCCTCCGCCGGATCTTCTGCCGCGGCTACGCGCGTTTGTTGCGTAGCTCATTGGGCACGAGCTTCAGCGCTAGTTGGTGATCTTGAGTTCGTGAAAGCGTCGAAAATCGGCGTCGTTGAATGTCACGAGAGTCAAGGAGTTGACGACAGCGATCGATGCAATCTGGCCGTCCGCGAACGGTGGCGTTTCTCCGTGACCGGTGAGCCGGGCGCGCTCGTGAGCATGCCACTCAGCGGCCGCGCGGTCATAGTCGAGGATCGGGATTGATGCGACCACGACCTCGTCGAGATAGCGCTCGATGACCTCGCGTCGTCTCGAACGCGGCAATCTCTCCATTCCGAAACGTAATTCGTGCCAGACAACTGACGGGATCGCGATTTCGTCTTCGTGGCGGCTCAGCTTCCGAATCACTCCGCGCTGTGGCTTCGGGCGAAGCGGTTCCGAGACTACATTCGTGTCGAGCAGGTATTTCAGACTCACAACTCGACGTGCCTTCCCGGCTGTGCGTCACGGGTATCGGCGAAGATCTCGTCAGGATCGATCCCTATGATCGACAGATCGACCTCATCCGCGAATTCGCGCCACGCTTCCGAGAATCGCCGGCTTCGCCTCGCTAGTCGCTCATACTCTCTTCGACCGACCAACACAGCAACGCTTTCACCGCGGCGGGTCAGCTCGATCGGCTTGCCTGATTCGGCCTCACGCACGAGCGTCGGAAGACTGTTGCGAGCTTCAGCAATTGAATGTCGTTTTCCCATCAAGTTGCCTCGTGTACATCTCGATGTACATTATAGCAACTGATTCAGCGGCGCGTCGCCGACGGTGACTGCAGACGATATTCGAACTCGGCTCTAGCGATGCCTCAGCTGAGAAGGGATGCGAATCGCGTGGAAGGCTGGGCCCGCAAACGCACCGGCGCGGCGCCGGTGGCTGGGAGTACTGACGAAGCCAGAACCGCAGCCGCTCGCTGCATGACTAAGGACGCGCCGCACGTCGCCGTGGCGAACACTCGGCATTCGTGAACTTTACAGAGGCGAGGGACAAGGCGGTGAGAGGTTGTGCGGTTACCGTGTAGGTTCCGGAGACGCAGTTCGGCGTGCAACTTACGCTTGCTGTACCGTTAATGTCTGTGATGGCTGAAGGACTCGACAGCACGCACGAGGCGCCGGAGCCTGGTACCGTGAAGTCGACGCGGACACTGGCGGCCGGCTGACCATTCGAGTCGCTCACCAGCGCACGAACAGTCGTTCCCGAAGCGCTTGCGGAGATCGTTGCACCCGGCGGGGCGAGGACTGCGCCATAACGGATCGCACGGATCCTGCGGTTGCCGGTGGCGGCGCAGTAGATTTTTCCAACGCTTGCGGCTGTGATCCCGAAACCGGAGATGG
>CAZKID010000452.1:0-4504 GCA_964552405.1 uncultured Thermoanaerobaculia bacterium | reverse complement strand
TGTTACCGGCCCGACTTCGATCACGAGCCGCTCGCAACTCCGCGCATGGACATCGTGCAGGTCGCGGTCGAGCATGGACCGCACCTCGAGGGACTGTTCAGTGCTGCCGCCACCCAGCAGCCATTCAGTGGCTCGTGGATCCCATGCCTCCGCTCCCGCACGACCACAACAACATCCGCTTCGACTTTCGCGCGCTCACGTTCGCCAGCACACAACCGGTGCAGTATCAGACCTGGCTAACAGGCCAGGATCAATCGTGGTCGCCGGAGTCCCCGGCGCCCTTCAAGGAGTACACGAATCTCGATCCCGGCCTGTATCTCTTCCGCGTCCGCGCTCGATCCGCCGGCGGGCCATGGAGCGCCTCTCACGCCGAATACCGATTCGTGATCGAGCCTCCTTTCTGGCAGACGTGGTGGGCGCGCCTCCTCGGTGTGACGCTGCTGGCGCTCATCGTGATCTCGATCCACCGGCTGCGCCTTCGTCAGATCAATCGCAGAAATCGCGAACTGCAGACGATGGTCGACGCGCGCACGGACGAGATCAAACGCTACTCGACGAGGGTCGAACAGCATGCGCGTGAGATGGAGGAGGCGAACCGGCGCATCGTGGAGGCGGATCGGGCGAAGAGTCACTTCCTCGCGATGATGAGCCACGAGCTCCGCACGCCGCTCAATTCGATCATCGGTTTCTCCGAGATTCTCGGCAGACGCTGGGAGCCGCGTGCGGAGGCGCGCGAGATGATGTTCCTGCAGAACATCTCCGACAGCGGGCGCCATCTCCTCGACCTGATCAACAGCCTGCTCGATCTCTCGAAGATCGAATCAGGACGAATGGAAGTGCATGTCGACCGCGTCGCACTCGGCGATCTCATCGCGGGAGTCTGCAAAGTCATCGGAGGCATCGCCACGCGGCGCGGGATCGAGATTCATGCCGAGGTGCCGGAGGATCTGCCGGTGATCGAGGCTGACGGGCCGAAGATCAAACAGATCCTCTACAACCTGTTGTCGAACGCCGTGAAATTTTCGCCCGACAAAGGCCGCATCGACGTGGGCGCACGCATGACCGGCGACAGCTTCGAGCTGACGGTCGCGGACGATGGGCCGGGTATCGCTCCCGGAGAGCTGGAAGTCATCTTCGATGAGTTCCGGCAGACGAAACATGGAAGTGTCTATTCGGGGAGCACCGGGCTTGGTCTGGCGATCGTGCGCAAGCTGGCGGAGATTCAGGGCGGGAGTGCGACCGCCCAATCGATCGTCGGTCACGGGAGCACGTTCATCGTCCGTATCCCATTGCGCGTTGCGGAGCGGCTCATGCCGCATCCTCCTTCGCCGGTCGGAGAACCAGGACGAACGATCCTCATCGTCGAAGACGACGAAGAGTTCCGCACCGTGCTGGCGAAGCGGCTGGAAGAGCATGGCTACCGCACGGTGTGTGCCTCAACCGGCGAGCGGGTGCATGAAATGGTTAGACAACTGCGGCCGAACGTCGTCACGCTCGATGTGCTGCTCCCCGGTATGGATGGCTGGTCGGTGTTGGAAGAGCTCAAGAACGATCCCGAATGTGCGGGCGTACCGGTCGTCGTCATCTCCATCGCTGCCAATCGCGAACTCGGCCTGGCCCTCGGCGCCGATGAAGTATTCATCAAACCGCTCGACCACGAGGCGCTGATGCGCTGCATCGAGCGGCTGATTCCCGATCCCGAGCCGGTGCAGTCGGTCCTCGTCATCGATGACGATCCGCATGTCCATGAGCTTCTCCGCGCCGCATTCACGCCGAGAGGCTACGAGGTGGTGTCGGCGGATCGGGGCCAGTTGGGAATCGATCTCGCGATCGCGATCCATCCGTCGGTGATCATCCTCGACCTGATGATGCCGGGCATCAACGGATTCGAAGTGGCCGCCAGACTTCGCGAGAGCGAGGCGACGGCGGGCATCCCGCTCATCGTCCTCACGGCGAAAGATCTCACGGCAGCGGAGCGCGATCAGTTGCGCGGCAAGATTCGAGCGGTGATCTCGAAGTCCGTTGCCGCGGATGCGATCGTCGATGCGATTCGTACCCTCGACCGGCGGACGTCTCTGGTGGGCGGCGAGGATACGCTGCCCTGAAGCCTGCGCTTCAGTGCATGGGCGAACGTCGAGGTTGCATAATGTCGGTATGCGCCGCACCTTCTGCGCGTTCGCAATTCTGGTGGTCTCCTGCCTGGGCCGCGAGGGCGGAGATACCATGCGACGGAAGGCCATTGTCACGAAGGGTTGGAGCATGGCAGGCGAAGTCAAGACGCTCGTCGCGGCGCATTACGTCGAGACCGGACGCTTGCCATCCTCGAACGAGGAGGCCCGGATCGATGCGCAAACACCTTTGAGTGGGCAGTACGTTTCGTCGATTGCCGTTGGACCCGAGGGTGTCGTGACCGTGACGTACAAGGGCGATGCGGCACTCGAAGGCAAGACCCTCGTGCTCACGCCATCGATTCCAGGTGACGCTAGAACGATCAACTGGTCATGCAGGGAAGGGACTGTGCAGCAAGAGTACCGCCCGGTCCAGTGCCAGTAGTTTCCATGCGCTGGATCGTCAGCCGCGAGTTCGACCTGCTCTGGTTCTTCGGCGGTGCTGCGCTCAGCCTTGCGTTTCTCGCTGCCTATTTCGCGACCGGCGCTTCGATCGTCGCGCTCTGGTGGCTTTGGCTTCTTGCGTTCGATGGGCCGCACATCGGCGCGGCGTTCACGCGCACGTACGCCGACGCCAACGAGTGGCGCACGCGTCGCGGGCTTTTGCTCATGAGTCTGCTCACGTTTGCGATTGGCCCGATTGCGTGGCTCTTCAACATCATCACGCATTCCGAGGATCCGTTTCTGCTCTACCTCGCGTTCGCCACGTTCTATGGCTACTACCACGTCGTGCGGCAGCACTATGGATTCATCGCGCTCTACAACCATGTGAACCACGACTACGCGGGGATGAAGCTCGATCAGTGGGCGCTCTATGTCGGATGCTGGGCGCCGTACTTCTATTTTCTCGTCTCGCATCCGAAGGCGCGTGTGTTGCTGCGATTGCCGGTGACGACGCAGACTCCGCCGCTTGCCACTGTGCTACTCGTGATCTGGGCGCTGATGCTCGCGATCTACCTCGCGCGCAATTGGCGCATGTCGAATCCGAAGGTGCCGTATCTTGCCGCCACAGTGCTGTTGTACGGCGCGATCTACTTCATCGTTGCGCGTTATGAGCCGGTGTACGCGCGGTCGACGGGGCCGGATCAGGACTTCCTCCTGCTCTCCATCGTCATCGTCGTCTTCCACAACGTCCAATACCTCGGCCTCGTCTGGTTTCACAATCGGAATCGTTATGGCGAGGAAGAGGGGCACGGCTTCGCGAACGCCATCAATCGCGGCCCGATGAGGTATCTCGCCGCGTGCGCGCTCTTCTCCGCACTCGTCTACTTCACCTTCGCCTGGTCGACGGGAGTGTTTCCGGCGTTCGCGTTGCGTGGCGGAGCCAACAAACTCGGACTCTGCCTCTGGTGGGGACTCGCGATGAATCACTACTACCTCGATCAGAAGATCTGGCGCGTGCGAGGGGACGAGGCTCTCCGGAAGAGTCTACGTTTAGGAGATGGGGTCAGGTCGAAAGTCGAAACTTTTTTCCACGGAGCGTAGATGCTCGCTTGAGCACACCACGCAGCGCACCTCACTCGCGGGGAGCACGAATAACCGAAGGAGCAGTGTGGATCGTTTCCGAAAAGATAGGCGACAGTCCATCCACTCAGGACGGCCACTGCAGGGTCAATGAGACACGCGATCAGGATCAGTACCGTGAGGAGCGCCAGGAAGAGTGTGGACGGAATCTGGATTCCATGGGCCTTGAACGTCCCCACGGTCAGACCCGTGATGGCAGAGACGATCAACGCCGCACGCATGTCAAGCATCGATCGTAGTTTCTACCTCCAGTAGACCTATGTTTCGAGTTTCGACCTGACCCCATCTACACTTCCTCATGCGCAAGGCGACGGACCACGTCTACTACTCCATGACGAAGAGTCTCTGCGGCACTTGCAAGACTTCCGTTGACGCCAAGATCATCTTCCGCGACGACGCGGTGTGGTTCGATAAGTTCTGTCCCACACATGGACATGAGGAGTGCCGTGTCGCCTCTTCGATCGAGTGGTACCTCGACGCGCTCTCCTTCATCGCTCCGAACCGCCCGCCGAAGCGCGTCAGCAAACCTGTGACGGACGGCTGTCCTTTCGACTGCGGTGCGTGCCCTTCGCATCAGCAGAAGGTCTATCTGCCCGTCATCCCGATCACGTCGTCGTGCAATCTCGACTGCCCGATCTGCTACACGATCAACAAGAACGACGACGCGCACAACATGTCTGTCGAAGCCATGGCGACGATCCTCCAGCATCTCGCGGAAGATCACGAAGAGCTCGACATCATCAATTTCACGGGAGGCGAGCCGACGTTGCATCCGCACCTGCTCGACTGTCTTCAGATGTGCCGCGACGCCG
>CAZKID010000451.1:0-4509 GCA_964552405.1 uncultured Thermoanaerobaculia bacterium | reverse complement strand
AATTTGAGAAACTTGCGCGCGAGGGGATCGCGGATCACCTCGGGTTGGGGGCGGGTAACGTACGCGCCCATCTCTTCCGCGCCGTACACAAAGTGCGGAAGCAGCTCGCGGGCTGGCGCAACGATCGTTCCCGGGGGTCCGAAGATGAAGACACACTATAGCGAAGCCGATCTACTCGAGACGTACTACATGCAGCCGGGCGAGTCGATGCCGGTGATGATGCATCTCGCCTCGTGCGAGCTGTGCGCGGCGCGCTACGACGCGTTGGAGCGGAAGCTACGCGAGTCCGCTGCGTGTACGACACATGAGAAGCCGGAGACGTTCTGGACGAGACAACGGCTGATGATCCAGCGCCGCATCGACAACGCGCGCGAGCGTGGAGCACAGCGCGGGCACGCACTGCGCGTCGCTGCCGCCGCCGTCCTCGCCTTCTTCCTCGGCAGCGTCTTCACGCTGAAGACGACCGAACCGACACAGGTGACGAGCGTCGTGGCGTCGACGACGACCTCGCCTCATGCTCCCGCACAAGTGCCACCTGCGTCGAATGAAGAGGTGCAGCAGTCGCATGATCCATGGCAGAGCGATCAGCTGAGCGACTTCCACAGCGTCGTCGAGTGGGAGTCGTGGGTGGACGAAGGAAAGAAACTGTGATCAAACGCCTGACTCTCATTGCAATCGCACTCTTCGCGCTCGCCAGCACGGCGGGCGCGATGGATCTTCCGCCGGGCAAGTGGTGGCGGCGTCCCGAGATCGTTCAGATGCTCGGGTTGACCGACGAGCAGCAATCGAAGCTGGAGCAGGTCTCGCTGAAGGCGATGAACGAGCTGATCGATCATCGTGCGGAACTCGAGAAAGCCAACGTCGCGCTGCGTGCGGAGCTCGATCAGCCGCAGCTGAATCGCGAGGCGATCCGCAAGGCCGCTGCCCGCGTGAGCGAAGCACGCGGCCGGCTGTTCGAGCGCGAACTGATGATGCTCTTCGACATGCGCAGCGTGCTCAGTGACACGCAGTGGACGAAGATGCGCCAGCAGCTCGAGCGGTTCCAGGAGAACAAGCGCGAAGAGCGCCGAGACATGCAGCCGCAGCGGCCGAACCTGCGCAGACGACCGTAGCCCGCAAGCTCAGCGCCGTCGTCGTTCCATGATCGCGAGCGTCGCGCAGGCACGGAGGTAGTCACGCGACCGTCCGTCCGCGGCCTGGTAGGTCTTGCAGAGAAGCGCAATCGACTCGACCGGCTCATCGGCAAACACCGCGATGCCGTCGAGGGGCTGATTCGGATCGCTCGTTTCGGTCCTCACCCATCCCTGATCGGTCAGGTGAAGCCAGAGGTAGCGCTGTTGCACGGAAGATTGCGGACCTGAAGCAAGGCGAGGCAAATGGATTCCATTGAGGTTCGCTTCCCACTCCCCAACCTGGCGTTGCACCTCGTCGTGCAGCAGTTCCTCGATCATCGCCGACTCTGCCGGCGGTACATTCAGAAACTCGACCCCGGTGTGATAGACGATGCCAGTCAACGTCGGAAGCGCAGTGGAGAATCGCACCACGGCACTCAGGTTGAAGCCGTCGAGGCGAAGCACCGAACGCGAAGAGACCATGACGCGCTCGCGATGCTCGACTCTCGCACCGCCGGTCGACAGCTCCAACAGCAGCGACGGCTGTTCCGCGAATCGCGCTTCACGAGGAGGTCGCAGCGTGATCCGTGCGGACCGTCTGTAGCCTTCGCCTGCCTTCATCATAGAACCGAGCTGAACGGCAGTGTGCGCCCATGCGCGTGAGAACAACGTCAAGGTGACGCCAACCAAACACAACTGCACATCTACAATGACGCACGATGCTCGACCTCGTGCTACGCGGCGTCTCGGCTCGTCTCATTCGCGACGTCTCGCTTACGTTCCCGAGCTCGACGCACACTGCTGTCACCGGCCCTCCCGCCTGCGGCGCATCGACACTGCTGCAACTGATCGCGGGCGAGCTGAAACCCGAGCGTGGCGAGATCCTGATCGGATCGCGCGTCGTCAATCGTCTGCCGCTGAAGCGCCGGCCGTTGCTCTTTGTCCACGCACTCGATGTTCCACGACGCTGGTCGGTAGGCCATGCGCTCGTCGCCGCAGTCGCGCGGCGTTCTCTCGATCGCGAAGATCGTCATCACGAATACACACTCGCGCTCGAGCGCTGGCAACTCACTGCACTCGCCGATCGCAAGGTGTCAACGCTCTCGTCATCGGAAGAGACGCGCGTCCTGCTCGCGCGCATCGAGCTCTCGCGTCCGGCGATCCTCGTCGCGGATCGCATGCTCGAACGCGCCAATGCGTCAGAACGCTACGCGCTCGCCGACGAGATCTATCGCCTCTTGCGCGTCATGGGAACGACGGTGATCTCAACACCTTCGACGACCGACGAGCTCGCGTTTGCGGATCGCGTCGCGATTCTCGATCGTGGCACATTGATTCAGCAGGGATCGCCGGAGACGGTCTTCAACACGCCTCTCGATGTAGCGGCTGCCGCGTCAACGGGAGAAGCGAACATCATCCCCGTCTTCATCAAGAACAGGACCGTCGTGTCCGTCATCGGCGAATGGGACCTCAGTGATCCTCCCTTTCAAGGAAGTGGCGTCGCGTTGATTCGCGCGGATGCGTTCTCGATCGCCAGTGCGGGAGAAGAGTCCGATCTCATCTACGGCGTCGAAGAAGCAGCCTTTCGAAACGGGACCTGGTTTACCTCAGGCATTCTCAGTGGAAGCATCGTTCTGCATGTCGCGTTTCCGCGAACGGTCGAGCTGCACAAAGGAAAATTGCTCCCACTGCGCTACGATTCTCGGCAAATCCGGCTGGTGAAGAAGGAAATTGCCCAGCCCGCCGGCATCCCAACCGATGTCATTCCTCCGCTGCACGAGTCGCGATGACAGGCAGCTTTTTTGCAGCGTCTGGTTGATGTTTTACCAGCGCAAACGGACGGGAGCACCTTTTGAGCATTCGAGCCCGCAGGACCACGTTCAAGCTACGGAAACTGCTGGTAATTGACGACGACGCGAAGCTGCTGGCGTCGTATCGCGACCTGCTGAGTCCCTACGGCTTCGAAGTCCTCATCGCGCCTGACGGCCAGGAAGCAATGACCGTCGTCGAGGCGAATCCCGACATCCTTCTCGTCATCCTCGATCTCGCGATGCCGAAGATGAACGGCCACGAGTGGCTGAAATGGTTCCGCGCACGCAGCGCGGACGCGCCCGTCATCGTGATCAGCGCCTACAAACTCGATCCCGAGGAATTGGAGCTCAAGCCCTCTGTGATTCTGGAGAAGCCGTTCCATGTGGCGGAACTGCTGGATTTAGTTGGGCTGTTTTGCGGATTGGGCACGCCTATGGAGTCTGCCAGAGGAACTTGATGGGACCTCTAGGACCTCTGGGACCTCTGGGAACCTCGACGCAGTTTACCTAGAGGTCCCAGAGGTCCTGGATGTCGCAGAAATCCCACCATCACCGCAAGCTTCCACGCCCGAAAGCTCCAGCTGCAGCGACGCGAAGCTCTGGCGGATCTCCAACCTGCACGGAATCCTCCGCTCGTCCTGCGTGAGCCACACTTTCACGCCGCCCTGCCACTTGCGGCCGCCAGGCGCGTCGACGATCTCGAAGCCGATCGTGTTCACGCGGCGTCCGTCGATGGAGCATGGTTGTCCCGCGATCGGCCGGAAGATCACCGGATAGTCTTTCCCGTCCGAGTAGATGATCGTCTGCACCGGTTCCTTGATCTTCTCCGCGTTCTGACGCAGGAAGTAGATCGCCGTCAGCACGTCGCGCAGCGTGTTGTCCTTCAACGCTTCCGGCGCGATGACCTTGTCCTTGTTCTCCGTCTTCTCCGGCGTCTCGCGATGAATGTGCGCGAGGCGCTTCACGTAGTCGAAGATCGTCCGCTCCTTGCGTGACTTCTTTCCCCACGAGTAGCCGTGATACGTCATCAGCGTCTTCTGTCCGGTCGGATCCATCTCCGATTCGTACACGAAGAATCCCGCCTTCTGATCCGTCGCGGTGATCAGCAGCTCGCTGTTGATGTTGACCTGCGCGCCTTTCGGATAGACGTTCTTCATCGCAGCGACTCCCGTCGTTGGGAACATGATTCCCGCGATCCACGACAAGCCGCCGCGCAGGCGCCACGAGTATTTGAATTGCTCGATGTTCGACACCGAGCCGGCACAGTTCGTCATCGCCGGCGACGCCGCGGTCGCCAGCAGCATGATCATCCCGGCAACCGCGCTGCGGTAAATCGTCATCAAGCTCCTCAGATCGCCGAGATGGCCTGCTCGACTTCCTCGATTACGTAGTCAGGCGTCGACGATCCGGCAGTGAGTCCCACAACGCGTGCCTGCGCAAACCAGGTGCGGTCGAGATCGCTGACTCCCTGCACGAGATACGACGGCTTGGTGTCGCGGCAGATCTCCCACAGATGCTTCGTGTTCGCGCTCTTCTTCCCGCCGATCACGATGATCAAATCGACTTCCGGGTCCGTTGCCAGCACA
>CAZKID010000450.1:0-4517 GCA_964552405.1 uncultured Thermoanaerobaculia bacterium | reverse complement strand
CAGCACCAGTGATCTGCTTCGCCTTGTCGGTGATCTTGAGCTGATACTCATGTTCCACGTCTTCTCGCCGCGATCGTGGGCGGCTGACCAACTTTCCGGCGACGACAGCGCGCTTCGCCCAGTTGACAGCACGATCGCGGATCATCTGACGGTTGTCGAATTCGACTTCTTCGGATTCAGCTTCGGCTTCCGCTGCCTCCGGCGTTTCGTCCTCGCTCTCTTCGGGACTCTCGCTCTCGGTTTCCGGCTCTTCTTCGTCGTCCTCTTCTTCGTCTTCGGATACCGCGACAGCCGCCGCCTTCTGCTTGAATTTGTCGACAAGCGCTTCGAGCGTCTTGTCGGTCATCTCTTCCAGTCGTCGGAGCGGAAGCGCGGGTTCATCACCAAGCTTGAGGATGACGATCGCTTCATCCTCATCCTCTACGCGACGCAGTTCGTATCCCAGGAGGCCTTCGTAGAGCATGCCGATATATTCGGTGGAGAGATCGGCGAAGTTGACTGGAACTGGAACGACCTTCGCTGCGGTTCCCTGACGCACGCGGACATGCGTCGTCGTGATGAACTCGAGCATCTGATAGACGACCGCATCACTCACTTCGTGCTGAAAGCAAGCTGTCTCGAACAGATGCACTGCGTCGCGAATCCCATCATTGGCATCCGTGGCGCCCGGACGAAATAGTTCACCACCGTACCGTGGCACCGGAAGCGACCGATGAGGCGAGCCTTCGTAGACGAGCCGGAAGAGAGCAAGCACGCGCGGCCACGCGCCGTGACGTGTACGCAGTCGCTCGAGACGTCCGCCAGCCGCACGACGCAGGCTCTCGCGGAGGCCCTGCAATCCATACGATCCGAAATACAGCGCGTTGTCGCGCGGCAGAAGATCGCGCGCCTCGGCGAACAGAATCACCACCATCCGCATCACCATGCGGACCGCAGCGAGATAGACATCCTTCCGTGCGAGCTCGCCGCCTCGTTCGTCGAGCGCTGCGGCATGCGCCTGAATCAACAGCTCGACCGCTTTGCGAACGCGCTCACCAAGCTCTGCCGAAACCTCGGCCTGTCCTTTACGCGTTTCATCGATCGCGGCAAGCAGCGGAGAGAGCTCGCCCGATTTCTGCGGGAGGAGCGTTCCCGGATTGAGGAGGATCTGCAGCGCAGAGATCTGCGGTCCGGGCTCGCCCTCGGCAAGCCACTGTTCGGTATCCCACTGCGCCCACGCGTCGTGATCGAGGCCGGCGTGAATCAGTCGCCACTGCCGGCCATTCGTCAGCAGTGCAATCCGCTCGCTCCCCTTGCGAAGCCATTCAAGAACCTTCGACACCGAGCGGACACCGCGACCGATACCGAGACGCTCATCCTCGGAAACAAACACTGGAAACGCTGTGCCATTGGGATGAGTCCATACACGTCGCGGCTTGAACGACTCGCCCGTGACCAGCGCGCGCGACCACTCATTCCCCACGTCTTTGCACCATGTTCCATTCTCTTCATCGAGACCGGCTACTTTCTCGAGCACGACGTTCAGAAGATCGGGCAACGCGGCGCGTTTCTCATCGACTTTCGTCGCTGCATCGAAGCGATTGAGATGCCGGCGCAGTTGCTCGACCGTCCATGCATTGAGTGGAGGCGCACTCTGCGGAAAGTGCGCGGCGAGTTGCTTCGGACCAATCAGCAGTCCGCCGTGATTCAGCGATTCCCACCAGATCAGATTCATTTCTGTCATGGCGTCCTCACCGCACCCGAATCTCGATCGCGAGAGGGAACACCTGGGCCTCGGAACGCATCGCGTAGCGCTTCGGCAGCAGCTTCTCGAGCACGCGCGAACTCTCGCGTTCGAGTTGTCCCTTCATCTCTTCGTATTGGCGTGTGCGGCGTTCGATCTCTTCTTTCTTCGCCTGCATCGACGCCTTCAGTTCAGCGATGCGGTTTTCGGCATCGAACAAGGTGCCTTGCTGCAGCTTTTCGCCAAGATCCGAGACCTCTCGCTCCAAGCGTTCGATCGTGTTCTGTTGAATGAGTTTCGATAGCTCCGCTCTTCGTGATTGAAATCGTTCTCGCTCTTCCTTGATCGCGACCTTGCCGTCCGCCTCGAGTGCCGCGCGCACGATCTCCGTCAACTCGGAGCGATGCCGCTCGATGAGTCTGCGAATGTCATCGTCAACGTCATCCCACAGGCGCTGTGCGAAATCCGTTGATGCCGAGATCGTTTCGTCACTTCGCAACTGAGAAGCCGCACGGTGCGGACCTGGATCGAGCAGCCTGCCATTGCGCACTGGCAGCTCAATCGTCTGGACCCAGCGGTGGAAGGTCTCGCGAAGTTCGTTGACCGCTAGCTCTTCGACACTGAGCAGGACGACAGCGTCGCAGCCGTCAGGAACATCGCCTTTTCGTACCGTCCACCGTGTGACGTTGCTCGCACCGCGACTCTGTGCGAAGCGCGCACGCGCGAAGTGTGTAAGGACACGGTGGAACAAGGGATGACCGAGATGCATGAGCTGCGTATCGCGGCGCGGTCGAAAGACTTTTCGCGGACCGACCAGCTCGAGCAGCGCCTCCGGATCGAAGACGAGCGAAGGGAGCGCGCGAGTGTCTGGGATGCGAAGACGATCGTCGACGAGCGTTTCCCACGAAAGCGGTACGGGTGTCTTGAGCGACCATTTGCCGCCGGTTGCAGGCACGACGCGCTCGCCACCGAGCGCGACGTCCAACGTTTGGCGAAGCGTGTCAGGGTCAAGATCGACTTCCTCGCGTAACGCCTTCAGCTTCGCCAGCTCTTCGCTTCCAGTGATGTCCTTCGTGTGAGTCGTCCTGTCACCCTCGACTCGTGCCTGTCCCTTCGCGCGCTCGGTTTTCTGATCGAGAGCAATCCGGACTTGAGCGGCATCGCGCCCTTCAATGAAGCGCTCCTGCACGGCAGCGTCGAACACTTCCGAGACTGACCCAAGGTCTTCGCGCATCTGGTTGACCTTGTTCACCACGAAGGAGAGAAACTTCACATCGGCGTCGTCTTCACTCGTGAAGTGAAAGATGGTGACGTCGCGCGGCTGTCCATGACGGTCAATGCGGCCATTGCGCTGTTCAAGCCGAGCAGGATTCCAGGGAACGTCGTAATGCAGCATGAAGCGCGCTGTCTGCTGCAGGTTGAGTCCCTCTGACGCCGCATCGGTGGCGATCAAGACGCGGACAGGGCTTCGGGGGTCGTTGAAGTCGTTCTTGATGACGTCGAACGTTCCTTCGTTGTCCGAGTTGTCCATCGATCCATAGAGGACACGGATCGCAGATCGATCATCCTTGTACTTCTCGCGTAAGCGACGTTTCAGGTAGTCGAGTGTTGTCTTGTACTCGGTGAAGATGACGAGCCGTTCATCCTTCTGCCACGTGGAGCCGTCCCGCAAGTTCGCATCGATCCAGGCACAGAGCTCTGTGAAGCGCGCATCGTGCTTCGGGTTTGTCTGAAGAGCCGGCTTGTCGGCTTTGAATCCGAGCGCCCCAAGCACCGTCGTTAGAGCGTTGACCTCCGCTGTGATGCTGTTCTTCAGCGGCTTCAGCCACGCACCAACCGTCGTTGCAGCGTGTGCGACGCGCGACTCGGCTTCACGATCGTCGGCAAGATCCTGCTTGAGTGATGTCTCCGCCGCATTGACTTCACTTGCTTCCATCGCTTCAGCGGCAGCACCCTCGAGGTAACGGAACCACGAGTCGGCGAACGATGCGGCGCTCGAGAGGAGGCGCTTGCCGAGGATCTCGACCGCGAAGTTGCCCGCGAGCTGGTCGCGGCGTTTCGACGCTATCACGGAACGCACGCGCGAGCGAAATGCACTGAACGCTTCACTCAGGAGAATCTCGTCGCTGCTCAGAGGCAGCTTGATCTCTTTCAGTTCGCGCTTCGCAAACAGCGGCGGATCGGTTGCCGCGTTGATCTCGCTCTTCAATCTCCGGACGAGCACATCCTGGATTCGCGCCTTCTCCGAGGGTGTGAGCTCTTCACTCTTTCGCGAGAAACGAACAGGATCGAGCATCTCGAGCAATCCCGAGAAACTCCGCGTGTGCCCGTTGTGGGGAGTCGCTGTAAGGAAGATGCGGTGTTCAAAGTACGGCGCGATCTCCTGCAGCATCTTGGCGAGATCACTGTCTTCGCCGAACGGCGACGGCGTCAGGTTGTGTGCTTCATCGACGATGAGAAGATCCCACGCGAGATGAGGCGAACCCTCGGCGGGACGGCTTGCCGAACGAAACTCCTCGAGGATGTTCGCCTGCTTCAAGTAGTAGTAGCTCGTAACGACGCGCGGGAACATTCGCCATGGGTTTGCGTCGAGGCCGTATTCCTGCCGGAGCTTGTGGCTTCGCGCCCGATCGACGACATCGAAGTCGAGGGAGAATTTGTCCTCCATCTCGTCCGCCCATTGCTTCTGCAGCGAGGCAGGACAAATGACGAGCACCTTGCGGATGCGACGACGGATCAACAGCTCTTTGAGGATGAGTCCCGCTTCGACGGTTTTGCCAAGGCCGACGTCGTC
>CAZKID010000449.1:0-4529 GCA_964552405.1 uncultured Thermoanaerobaculia bacterium | reverse complement strand
TTAATACATGTCGGTGCGAAAGTCCGTGGGAGGGCCGCAGGCCTGCTCCGGGGCCATGTAGTACGGACTGCCGACGACTGCGCCGGTCTGCGTCAGCTCGTTGTCCGCGCCGCCGCCTTCCGCCGGCTTCGCGAGTCCGAAATCGGCAACGCGCACGACGTTTTTCTTGTCGATCAGAATGTTCGACGGCTTGATGTCGCGATGGATGAGCCCCTTCTGCCAACTCGCCGCGAGCGCGTCGACGACCGGCCTCACGATCTTCATCGCATCCGTGACACCGAGCCGGTTCACGCGCTGCAGGCGTTGCGCGAGCGACTCGCCATCGACCAGCTCCATGATCAGATACGGCTTCCCTTCGGTCGTACCGAAAGAAATGACGCGGACGATGTTCGGATGCTCGGCCGCCGCCATCGAGCGCGCCTCGCGCAGAAACCTCGCCTCGGCTAACGCGTCGTTGCCGCTCTGCGAGATCACTTTGATCGCGACGCTGCGGCCGAGGACTTCGTCCTGGGCGAGGAAGACGGCGCCCATGCCGCCTTCGCCGAGACGGCCGTGGATTGCGTAGCCGTCGATCTTCGGCGGACTGACAGGCTCCTTCGGCAGTGCCCAGGTCGCCTCGTCGCGCGCGGTTTCACGCGCGCCGCTCGGCGTGCGGTACGGCGCGGTCTTGTCGTCCATCTCTCGAGTTCTGAGTTCTGAGTTCTGAGTTCTGAGTTCTGAGTAGGCCCGATTGTACAATCTCGGCATAGTCTGCCAGTGCCCACAAACTCAGAACTCAGCACTCAGAACTCAGCACTCTCTTCTCATGGGCCTCGACGCAACACGCACCATCATCGATCCCGGAGGGCTCAACGTCTCCGGTGAGGCGTGTCTGATCCTCATTTACGGCGGGCCGGATCTGGGTAAGCGCTTCGCGCTGACGAAGGACGCGACGATTGGCCGTGAGGCCACAGCCGATATCTGCATCGACATGTCGTTCGTCTCGCGGCAGCACGCAAAGCTCACGCGCCGCGACGATCGCTGGTTCGTCGAAGACCTCGGCAGCCGCAACGGAACGCAGGTGAACGGCACCACCGTGACCACTCCGACGAGGCTCGACAACGGCGATCAGGTCAAGGTCGGCGGCGCGATCTTCAAGTACATCGCCGGCGGTAACGTCGAGACTCTCTTCCACGAAGAGATCTACCGCATGACGATCTTCGACGGCCTGACGAAGGTGCACAACAAGCGGTATCTCCTCGATTTCCTCGAGCGAGAGATCGCGCGCGCCCGCCGCTACGAATCGCCGCTCGCACTGATCATGCTCGACATCGATCACTTCAAGTCACTCAACGACACCTACGGACATCAGGCAGGCGACTACGTTCTCGAACGGGTCGCCGCCGCGATCGACAGCGTCGTCCGCCGCGAACAACTGCTCGCAAGATACGGAGGCGAGGAGTTCGCGATCGTGCTTCCCGAACTGACGCCACCGCAGGTGCACGCATTCGCCGAGAGCGTGCGCGCACGCGTCGCAAGCGAAGGCTACGTCTTCGGCGACGAGACACTGACCGTAACGGTGAGCGCCGGCGCCGCCATGCTTCGCGACACGATGGAACGCGAGGATCTGATTCAGGCGGCGGATGCGAAGTTGTACGAGGCGAAGCGCGGCGGGCGAAACAAGGTGATGATGTAAAGCGACCGTTCTCTCGTCATCCCGAGCCACCGCAGGCGGAGCGTCTTCATTCTCAATTCTGAATTTCTGAATTCTGAATTCTGCATTTCGCTTTCCATGCTCTCGTGAGCAAGCTTCGTGGTCCCATCGGTCCCATTCCCTGCCCCCAACCCCACTTTCGCTGCACGCTTGCCCACCACCGCCCGCGTTTGCTCCAAACTACCTCCGTGAAATATCTCCCCGTCGCCGCATTCTGGACCGCGCTCGGCCTCATCTCCGGAATGCAGGTCTGGCTCAGCATGATCACGCACGGACATTCCGTGCCGCTGCTCGTCGGCCACTATGTGATCGTCTGGGAAGGCTGGTTCGCGCTGACGCTCGGCGTCGTGTGGCTCACACGACGGGTACCCATCATCCCTTTCACCTCACGCGCCTTGCTGATTCACACATTCGCCGGAGTCATCGCGGCCGTGCTTCACATCAGCTTCTGGATCACGCTCACGCTCACGATGAAACCGTACGATCGGATGAATCCGACGTGGGCGACCACACCGTTCTCGGAGCTGCTCTTCGCGCGGCTTCCGGTCGAGCTCATTCTTTATCTCACCGTTGCCGGAGCGGCGCAGGCGGTCATGCTGGAGCGCTCGCTCATGAATGCGCGGCTGCACGCGCTCGAACTGCAATTGCAGCCGCACTTTCTCTTCAACACGCTCAACACGATCAGCTCTCTCGTTCGCGCCGGGCAGAACAGCGATGCAGTGACGATGATCGCCGGGCTCAGCGATCTGCTGCGCTACACGCTCGATCGCGCAGGCCGGCAGCGCGTCACGCTCGAAGAAGAGAGCGAGATGCTGGAGCGCTATCTCGGGATTCAGCAGGGCCGCTTCCCCGACCGGCTCTCGATCAGCATCGAGGTCGCTCCTGATGTCCGGCGTGCGACGGTACCGACTTTCATCCTGCAGCCGCTCGCCGAAAACGCAATCCGGCACGGGATCGCGCGCAGCGCGGCGGCCGGCGTCGTCAACGTCCGTGCATTTCGCCGCGACGCGCACGTGCAGATCGAGATCTTCAACAGCGGCACGATCGCGGCCTCGCGCGTTGAAGGCATCGGCCTGCAGAACACGCGCGAACGCTTGCGCCAGCTCTACGGCAGCGATCAGCACTTCGAATTGCGAGCCGAAGGAGACGGCGTACTCGCCTCGATTCTCCTTCCGCTGCAGGAGGCGACGTGAAGGCGCTGATCGTCGACGACGAGCCGCTCGCGCGCAAATCGATCCGCCTGCTACTGGAGCGCGACGGCGAAGTCGAGATCGCCGGCGAATGCAGCGGCGTCGACGCTGCTGCGCTGATCGCACGCACGCGTCCCGACATCCTCTTCCTCGACATCCAGATGCCCGAGGTCGGCGGCTTCGACTTGCTCGAGGACATCGGACTCGGCGCCGTTCCCGTCGTCATCTTCGTGACGGCGTACGACCAGTACGCGATCAAGGCATTCGAAGCGCACGGGCTCGACTACCTCCTCAAGCCATTCGATGACGCGCGCTTCATGCACGCACTCGAGCGCGCGAAGACGCAACTGCGCGCGCGCGGCGCGTCGACCTTCGCGCAGCGTTTCCTCGTGCGCGTTCGCGACAAGTTCGTCGTGGTCAATACGTCGGAGATCGACTGGATCGAAGCGGCTGACTATTACGTGACGCTGCACGCCGGCGGCAAGGCGCATCTGTTGCGCGAGACGATGGCGGCGATCGAGACGCGCCTCGATCCCGAGCGCTTCGTCCGCGTCCACCGCTCTGCCATCGTAAACATCGATCGCGTGCGCGAGATCCATCCGATGTTCCGCGGCGACTGCACACTCATGCTCGCCGATGGAACGCAGGTGAAGCTGAGCAGGGCGAGACGCGAAGAGTTCGAGCGCGTCTTCTCAAAGTAGTCAGCAGACAGCAGGCAGCAGGGGGATTCGTGCCGAAGACCACGGACCAGTACCCCTGCTGTCTGCTGCCTGCTGCCTGCTGTCTGCTGCCTGCACCAACCCTCCACTTCGCTGCATTTGAGCTGCGCACTTCCCGCCTCCACGCGATCCTTCACGACAGGAGGCACACACAACATGCGAAAAATTCTTCTCCTCATCCTGCTCACGGCTCTCCCCACCATCGCTGCCGAGCGCACTTCCTACACGCGCAACGTCGCGATCGTCGTCTACGAGAACGCCGAGCCCCTCGACTGGACCGGGCCGTTCGAGGTCTACAACGACGCGGCGAGCTTCGGTTCCGCCAACGGGCAGCGCGCGTTCAACGTCTACGTCGTCTCGAAGACCACCGATCCCGTGAATGCGCAGGGAATGCACGTCGTCCCCAGCTACTCGATCGCGAATGCGCCGAAGCCGGACATCGTGATCTTCCCCGGCGGCCCGTCGTCGAAGATCTACGACGATCCCGAGTTCTTCGCGTGGGCGAAGAAAGTCTCGCAGGAAGCGGAGATCGCGCAGAGCGTCTGCACTGGCGCGTTCGTGCTCGCGAAGGCCGGCATGCTCGACAACCTCGAAGTCACGACCTTTCATGGCGCGATCGAAGGTCTGCGCAAGGAGGTGCCGAATGCGCGCGTCGAAGATGGACGGCGCTTCGTCGACAACGGGCACGTCGTCACGACCGCGGGAATCTCTGCCGGCATCGACGGCTCGCTGAATGTCGTCGCACGTCTGCTCGGCCGCCGCGTCGCCGATCAGGTGGCGATGTACATGGAGTATCACTGGACTCCCGAGTCGTATCTCGCGATGAAGTACGCCTACCTGAATCCGAGCACCGACGAAACGGGCCGCATGATCCAGCAGGCCGACATGCAATACGAGTCGAAGAATCTCGCCGAGGCGGAGAAGATC
>CAZKID010000448.1:0-4544 GCA_964552405.1 uncultured Thermoanaerobaculia bacterium | reverse complement strand
TTCCGGCAGAAACCTGCGCGGCCGTATGAAGAAGATCCTCAAAGGCATTCGCGTCCTCGACATGACGAACGTGCTCGCCGGCCCGTTCGCAGCAGAGCTCCTGGCGTTGTGTGGCGCCGATGTGATCAAGATCGAGAATCCCTCGGGCGGCGATCTGGCACGCAAGCTCGGCTGCGTGACGAAGCTCAATCAGCAACTGATGGGGACGAGCTTTCTCGCGCAGAACGCGAACAAGAAATCGATCACGCTCAATCTCAAATTCGACGAGGCGAAGAAGATCTTCCTCGAATTGAGCGACAGCACCGACGTGCTCGTCGAGAACTTCCGTCCCGGCGTAATGGACCGCCTCGGCCTCGGCTACGAGGTGCTGGCGGCGCGCAATCCGCGACTCGTCTACTGCGCGATCTCCGGCTTCGGCCAGACCGGCCCCGACGCGCACAAGCCGGCCTACGATCAGATCATTCAGGGCCTCAGCGGTCTCATGGCCATCAACGGAGATGAGCGGCTGAATCCGCTGCGCTGCGGGTTTCCCGTCGGCGACACGGTCGGCGGCTTGAACGCGGCGTTCGCGATCATGGCCGCGCTGTTCCATCGCGAGCGGACGGGAGAAGGTCAACTAGTTGACGTTGCGCTGCTCGACTCCATCATGCCGATGATGGGCTGGGTCGCGGCGAATCTACTCATCGGCGGGCAGCAGCCGCAGCTCATGGGCAATGACAACTTCACGGCGGCGCCGTCGGGAACATTCCGCACCGCCGATGGCTACATCAACGTCGCGGCTAACCAGCAGCAGCAGTGGGAAGACCTGGCCGAGGTTCTTGGAGTGCCGGAGCTGAAGAGCGATCCACGGTTTCAGGAACGCGACACGCGGAAGAAGAATCGTGCGCTCCTCACGCCTCTGCTCGAGGCGCGGCTCATGACGGGGCCGACGTCGCAGTGGGTCGATACTCTGAACGCGAAGGGTGTTCCATCGGGCGCGATCGCAGGACTGGAAGAGGCGTTGACTGCTCCGCAGATCGCGCACCGTCAGTCGATTCAGACGATCGATGATCGCGAGTTGGGACCGCTGAAGCTGTTCACGCTGACCGCGAAATTCAACAGGACTCCCGGCGCGATTACGAGTCCGCCGCCTCGGCTCTCGGAGCACACGGTGGAAATACTCGAAACGCTCGGCTATACCTCCGCCGCGATCGAAGCGTTGCGGGCACGAGGAGTCGTGTAAGGCTCAGTCGGAGTGGCGCGCTTCGAGGATCTCGATCGTCGAATTTACTCATCAGCAGGCGAACGTCGCGTGTGACGTTTGCCATGATTTCCGTTGCGAGTCTCAGCTCGCTTTCCGTCTGACGCCGGCCAAGCGCGCTCACCGTTTCCGTGAGTGCATCGAGCCGGGAGTTCGTCGCCTTCGCCTCTTCGCGCACCTGTCTCACTTCGTCGCGGATCTCTCTCAGAACTCCCACAACTTCTTCGTCCCTGGTACCCATGCTATCTCGTCCTCCAGGCGGGAGAATCCGGGCATTCCCGCGGACCCCCGTTACAATCCCCGCTCATGCGACGACTCCTCGCGCTTGCACTTCTCCTCACCGCCTGCACAACGACGACGACCACCACGACGAAGCTTGCGAACAACGACGACGCTCTCCGCGCGCATCTGCGCAACTACGTCATCGGCTTCCTCCGTCTCAATCCAACTGTCAACACCTACCTCGGCGGTGCGGGCCTCGATCCTTCGCTGCGCGAAGCCGACGGACGACTACGCGATCACTCCCCTGCCGCGCTCGTGAAGGAAGACGCCTGGCTCGGTGAAGTGCAGCACGATCTGGAGTCGATCGATCCGTCGACACTCACCCCGTCGTCGCGCATCGATCGCGAAGTCACACTCGCACAGATTCGCTACCAGCTGCACCTGCATCAGGTGCGGAAGTATCAGCAGCGCTCGCTCGACACGTACACCGACGAACCATTCCGCGCGGTGGACTTCTACATTCAAGGCCTCACGCAGACGGGTCCGACGACCTACGGCACTCCGGACGAATGGCGGCTGATCGTCGCGCGCACGGAGACCATTCCCTGGTATCTCGCGAACACGGAGCAGCAGTTGCGCGAGGGAATCGCGGCAAACAACACGCCCGACTTCCGCATGCTCTATCGCAATGGCATCGCGACCACGGAATCGGATGCGAAGTACTTCGAGGCAACGCTGCCGCAGATCGCGAGCGAACGCATCGCGGCGGGCGCGGATCGCGACAAGCTGATCTCGGATCTGCGCGCGGCATCGGCACGCGCCGCCGCTGCATATCGCAAGCTCGGAGCATTCGTCGCAGCGGCCTTCTTCGACGATCCGTCGCGTGAGAACGGCGTGAAGCAACAGTTCGCCGGCGATCGCTATGCGTTCGGCGAGGCGGAGTACGACTGGGCGTTGAAGAACAACCTGCGCGTGAAGAAAACCACGGCGCAGCTCTACGACGAAGCATGGCCGATCGTGCAGGAGACGCAGAAGCAGATGATCGAGCTCGCGCGCGAGATCGGCGCGAAACACAACTGGCCGCTGCCTGCCGATGGCAACGCCGCGGTCCGCGCGGTCTTCGACAAACTCGGCGAGGACTATCCGAAGTCGGATGCGGAGATGATCGGCTGGTATCGCGACGCGGCCTTCCGCCTCGTCGACTATGCGCGCAAGACGGGACTCTTCGACGTGCCGGCAGAATACAAACTCGATGTCACCGAGACGCCGCCGCCCTTGCGCGCATCCATCGACGGCGCCGCGTACTATCCCGCACCGCCCTTCAAGACGTCAGGCGTCGGCCGCTTCTACGTCACGCCGACGGACAACGATCCCGCTGCGCTGAAAGAGAACAATCGCGCAGCCATCGCCGATCTCTCCGCACACGAAGGCTTTCCCGGACACGACTGGTACTACAAGGTGATGACGACGTATCGCGAGCAGATCTCGCCGGTGCGCTGGCTGACTCCCGGCGCCGTCGAGGATTCGTCCTCCATGTGGGAAGACTCGATGTCAGGCGAAGGGTGGGCGCTGTACGCGGAAGCCTTGATGGCCGAGCCGCCGGGCTTCTACACCCCGGAGGAACATCTCTATCAGTTGCAGGGAAAGCTCTACCGCGATCTGCGCGTGCGCATCGACACCGGCCTCCACACCAGGCGCGTGTCGTACGACGACGCGGTCGATCTCTTCTCGAACATCGTCGACTTTCAGAGCGGCTCCTGCCACGACGCAACGATGTCCGACTCGAAGCGCGCAAGCTGCAAGAGCGCCGAACGCGCGATCTTCCGATACTCGAAGTGGCCGACGCAGGCGATCACGTACCGGCTGGGGAAGGATGAGATCTACGCTCTGCGCCGGGCCGAGGAACGGCGGTTGGGATCGAAATTCGATTTGAAGAAGTTCCATTTGGACTTCATCAAACAGGGATCGATACCGGCGGGATATTTCGGCAATTGATCTGCACGCCGGAGGCGCTCTGCACGATCTGCACGCCGGAGGCGCTCTGCACGATCTGCGGGCCGGAGGCGCTCTGCACGATCTGCACGCCGGAGGCGCTCTGCACGATCTGCACGCCGGAGGCGTGCCCCGCGGACAATAACCAACGGTTGCGCCCGAAGGGCGCTACCGCTGGATCCGCGACGGGGACCGGCGACGGCGCCCCGGCAGGGGCGCCGGAACTTCACCACAAATACCGCTCGTCAAATTCGATCCCATGCCGCTCGATGAATTCGCGGTACTCATCCATGAACGTCCGTATCCGATGATGATCATCCTGCCCCTTGATGTACGTTCGCAATCCCTCCATGTCGTAGGCACTCAACGTAAATGCGCCGTAACCCACTTGCCATTCGAAGGCGCGCATTCGAATCGTGTCGTGAACCCATGATGATGTCGCGTGCTTGATGTCGCGCACGAAGTCAGCGACGCAATGCGTCGCTTTCAATCCGACGAGCATGTGCACATGATCATGTGTGCCGCCCACCTCGAGAGCGACGCCACGCGCCGTTCGCGTGCAGCCCCCGAGCATTGCGTGCAATCGCTCACGCCAGGGCCGCTCGATCAGTGGTTCCCGATCTTTGGTGCTGAAGATGAGGTGGTAGGTCAGGCTGACGTGCGTCGACGGCATGAGGGAACGTTCCCTCGGGTTGCGGCAATACGCAAATTTTCTACGCTGGGTGGAGGGTTCCTGCGCCCCTGCCGGGGCGCATAAGTGGAGCGGTGCGCGATTCCAGTGGTAGCGCCCTTCGGGCGCAACCACTGGCGATTGTCCAACGTGGCACGCCTCCGGCGTGCGATGATCGACTGAACCACGACTCCGGCGTGCGATTCATCCGCGGGCGTCCATCTCTTCCACCATCAAGCACCGGTCCTGCACGACCTTGATCCCGGCCTCCGCCAGCCTTCGTGCTGCCGCGTCGTTGCGGATTCCTAATTGGAACCAGACGCTCCTCGGTGAGATCGCGAGGATGTCGTCGACGTGCGGCGGGATGTCCGTCGTGCGGCGAAACACGTTCACCATATCGACCGGGCGTCCGATCTCTGC
>CAZKID010000447.1:0-4547 GCA_964552405.1 uncultured Thermoanaerobaculia bacterium | reverse complement strand
CAGCTCATAGCCCCACGGCTTCGGGACTCGTTTGATGTCGCATATTTCGAAAAGCGTCTCATGGGTCATACGTTCTTGCCCACCACACCCTCGGGAAACCGCAGCGCCACGTTCTCGATCACGAACTCCTCGATCTCCTGCGCCGTCCGCTTCTGCAGCGCCATCTCCGCGATGCGCTTGCAGTCTTTGTAGCGCACGGAGCGGACGACGTTCTTGATCACAGGAATCGACGACGGGTTCATCGAGAAGTTCTCGAGACCCAGCCCAAGGAGAACGATCGCGAAGATCGGATCGGAGGCCATCTCGCCGCACATCGAAACCGGGATGTTCGCGCGTTTGCCGGCGTCGATCACATTCTTGATCAGGCGCAGGAGCGCGGGATGCAGCGGCTCGTAGAGATAGCTGACGTTTTCGTTCGCGCGATCGATTGCAAGCGAGTACTGAATGAGATCGTTGGTGCCGATCGCGAAGAAGTCGGACTCCTCCGCGAGCAGGTCGGCGATCAGCGCTGCGGATGGCACCTCGATCATGATGCCGATCTTCAGATTCGGGTTGTACGGCTTCCCTTCCGCGTCGAGCTCCGCCTTGATCTCACGGATGAACGTCTTCACCTGACGCACTTCCTGGACGCCGGAGACCAGCGGGAACATGATCTTCATGTCGCCGTGCGCCGAAGCGCGCAGCAGCGCACGCAACTGCGTCTTGAACATCTCGCGATGCTTCATGCAGAGGCGCAGACCGCGGAGGCCGAGGACGGGGTTGTCTTCCTTGCTGCCGATGACTTCGCGCGCGAGCTTCTTCCCGCCGAGGTCGAACGTGCGGATGACGCAGGTCTGCGGCGCGAGCTTCTCGACGATCCTGCGATAGACCTCGAAGTGCTCGTCTTCGTTCGGCAGATCGGGACTCTTCGAGATGTAGAGGAATTCGGAGCGATAGAGGCCGATGCCTTGCGCACCGAACTTGATCGCATCGTCGAGCTCTTCGAGCAGCTCGAGATTTGCCTGCAATGAAACGGTGCGGCCGTCTTTCGTCGTCGCTGGAAGATCGCGATTCTCGAGGAGCTTCTTCTCGGACTCTTCGTGACGCGAGACGCGACTGCGGTACTCGGCGATCATGGCCGGCGTCGGGTTGACGAGAACGCTTCCTTCGTAGCCGTCGACGATGATCATCTCGTCGTTGTCGACGATCTTCGTCAGACGCGGCACACCAATTACCGCTGGCATGAAGAGCGACTTGGCGATGATCGAGACGTGGGACGTGCGTCCGCCGGTCTCCGTCGCGAAGCCGACGATCGGGCGGCGATTGAAGTGCACGGTGTCGGACGGCGTCAGATCATCGGCGAGGATGATCACGTCGTGCTTGATCTCGGAGAGATCGTGATGCGCGACGCCTTGCAGATTGCGCAGCACGCGCTCCGCGACATCCTTCACATCGGCGACGCGCTCGCGCAGGTACTCTTCCTCGAAACTCTGGAAGCGCGCCTGCAGCTCTTCCTGCACTTCGGACAGCGCCCACTCGGCGTTGACCTGCTCCTCTTCGATCTTCTGCACGACTTTGTCGGCGAACGAAGGATCGCTGACCATCATGGCGTGCGCTTCGAAGATCGACGCGTACTCCTCCCCCATCGACCGGCTGACTTTGGCCTTCAGCTCGTGCAACTGATCGCGCGTCTTCTCCAGCGATTCGAGAAACCTCGTCACCTCGGCCGGCACATCTTCATCGCGAATCGGAACGCGATAGATCTGAACGATGCGCTTCTCGATGATGACGGCACGCCCGATGGCAATGCCAGGCGACACACCGATGCCTTTATAGGTGCGGATGTCGCTGCGTTGGGATGCGGCTTTGGACCGTTCGGTCAGCATAAAAACATCAAGGGCGCTAAGGCTCTGGGGCGCTCGGGTGCTGGGGTTTGAAAAACCCAGAGCCCTAGAACCCCAGCACCCCAGCGCCCTTCAACTCATTCTACTTCATCGAACTTGCGGTCGATCAGCTCCTGGATCGCGTCGATCGCGGCGTTCTCGTCCTCGCCGTTTGCCCGTACGGCGATCGTCGAGCCGCGGCCGGCCGCCAGCAGCAGGATGCCGAGGATCGACTTGCCGTCGACTTCCTCATCGCCTTTGCGGATCTTGATGTCGGATTTGAACTTCGCGGCGATGTGCACGAGTTTCGCGGCAGCACGCGCGTGGAGCCCCAGCTTGTTCTTGATCTCGATCTGCCGCTCGTTCACGAACGAGCTCCCGCAGCAGCGAGGAGATCGGATGCAACGCGAATCGCCTTCGAGCCCTTCTCGCTGATCACGTGAGCCAGCGTCGCGACATCCTTCGCATCGCTCTGCATCGTCGCGAACTTCACGATCATCGGAAGATTCACGCCGGTCACGATCTCGACGCGTCCCTGCTCGAGGAACGAAAGGCTGATGTTGCTCGGCGTGCCGCCGAACATATCGGTGAAGATGATGACGCCGCGCTCGGGCCCGATGCGCTCCAGCGCAAGCCGGATCTTCTCGCGCGCTTCGTCGACCGTGTCATTCCATTCGAGTGGGACCGCTTCGATGCCTGTGACAGTCGCTTCGATTCTCTGCGCCGCGCTGAGAAGCTCGTTGGCGAGCTGCCCATGCGTGACGATTAGTGCTCCGATCAAGTCCTGGACCTCCGAATTGCCGGGGGAATCATACAGGGGTTGCGCGGGCTCGCGGTTACGCGGGCTCGGCGGGGTGGATGGGACCGCGAGCCCGCGAGCCCACGTAACCCCGTGACCCTACCTGCGGCAGTCCCGGTGCACCACTTCGAGGAGATATCCCGCCGCCGCCAAATCGTCCGCGAGTCGCTGGCCAACCGCCACCGACCGATGCTTCCCACCCGTACACCCCACGCCAATCGTGAGATAGCTCTTCATCTCTTTTCGATACTCAGGCAGTAGATACTTCACGAAGTCGAGCAGCCTTCCGTAGAACTGCTCGTAGTCCGGCTGCTTGCGCAGATACTCGATCACACCTGCATCGAGTCCGGTCAGCGGTCGCAGCTCTTCTACGAAGTGTGGATTCGGGAGGAATCGAACGTCGAACAGCAGATCGAGGTTGTACGGCATCGAATACTTGAAGCCGAACGTGATGACGGTGACGAGCATCGTCACCTCGTATCCCGATAGCCGGAATCGCTTCATCACTTCGGCCTTCAGCTCGTGCACCGAGAATTGCGAAGTGTCGACGACCATGTTGGCGAGCGCTTTCACTTCCGCCAGCGCAGTACGCTCACGCTGGATGGCCTCGATGATCGGCAGGTCTTTGGCCAGCGGATGCGGACGGCGCGTCTCGGAGTAGCGGCGCGCGAGAACTTCATCGCTTGCTTCGAGAAAGATCAGGACGACGTTCGGCACGAGGCTCTGAATCCGCTCGCGGTAGAACTGCGGAAAGATCGTAGCGAAGTCGTGGGTCCGGACATCGACGACGATGCCGACGCGATTCGCTTTCTCATGCGTCGCGACTTCCTCGAGGAAAGGCTCGATCAGCGCGATCGGAAGGTTGTCACTGCAGTAGAAGCCGAGATCTTCCAGCGTCGACTGCACATACGACTTCCCCGAGCCGGAAAGGCCGGTGATGATCACGAGATATTCGGGCGCTTTCATGAAAGCGAAATTGAAAATTGAAAATTGAAAATTGAAAAACAGCGCGCGCGAAGCGCGCCACCTCCATTTTCAATTTTCAATTTCCAATTTTCAATTTGTCCCCGCCTCATCGTTGCCGCCGCAGCCGATTCAACGTGTCGGGATTCATCATCATCCGTGTGGAGTTGCTCCGGAGCTCCGAGCTCGCGGCCGCGTCGTGTGTGAGCTGCGGAAGTTGCTCCGAGGCACCGCTCCCCTGCGCAGCGATGTGCTCGTCGATCTTCTGCGCGAATGCGCGCGCCGAGTCGTAGCCCTGCAGTTTCATCAGGTGATTGCGCGCGGCGATCTCGACGAGGAGCGCGAGGTTGCGGCCCGATGCAACGGGGAGGCGGACGTACGGCTTCTGCACGTTGAGCATCTCGAACGTCTCGCCGGCAATGCCGAGGCGGTCGTATTCGGTGCCTTCGACCCACTTCTCGAGTTTGACGACGAGGTCGATCGGTTTCACATCGCGTGTCGATGCCACGCCGAAGAGATCCTTGATGTCGATGATGCCGATGCCGCGCAGTTCCATGTGATGGCGCAGCAGATCGTTGGAGTAGCCGAGGAGGACGTCGTTGGGGTGGCGCTTGATCACGACCATGTCGTCGGCGATCAGACGATGGCCGCGATAGACGAGGTCGAGCGCGCACTCGCTCTTGCCGATCCCGCTGTCGCCGAGCAGGAGGACGCCGATGCCGTAAACGTCGAGGAGGCCGGAGTGCATCGTGATGCGCGGCGCCATCGTCTCTTCGAGGATGTACGTGACGCGCGTGATCGAGGTCGACGACATGTTGGGCGTGGACAGCAGCGGCACGCTGCGCTTCTCGCACTCGTGGCGGAACTCATCCAAAGGTGCGATGCCCTTCGTGACGATGAAGCAGGAGACGTCCAGGCCGACC
>CAZKID010000446.1:0-4571 GCA_964552405.1 uncultured Thermoanaerobaculia bacterium | reverse complement strand
GGGGGCGCAGACGCTCCGACGTGGGAATGTGGCGAATGGTCTCACCATGAAATTCGAGCACTTTGTAGTTCGCCCCTTCGGCTGTGAGGCGGCCGATGGTGTGAAGGATCAGATCCTTCGCGGAGACGAGCTCGGGAAGCGTGCCGTTCACGATCACTTTGATCGTCGCGGGAACTTCGATGTTCAGCGCAGTGCCGAGCGCCCAGACGCTGGCCATCTCCGTGGCGCCGATGCCGAAGGCAAACGCGCCGAGTGCACCGTGTGTGGTGGTGTGGCTGTCGGTTCCGACGACGACTGCCCCGGGCAGCACGTAGCCTCTTTCGGGAAGGATCTGATGACAGATGCCGCCCTGATCGGCGCGGATGTCATGAAACTTTTCGATGTGCTGCGCGGCGACGAAGTCGCGAATCTTCTTCTGGTTCGTCGCGGTCTTCGCGCCTTCGGCAGGGACGCGATGATCGAAGATGATCGCGATCTTCGATGGATCCCAGACGCGGGCCTCGAGCCCAGTGCCTTCATAGACCTCGAGAAACTGATTGATGACCAGTGCCGCGTTTTCGTGCGACATCGCCAGATCGACGCGTGGCTCGACGACCTCGCCCGCACAGACCGATGTGCGGCCCGACGCGCGAGCAAGGATTTTTTCCGCGATCGTCATTCCCATGGGTCGCCTCCTCGAATGAGGAGGATCGTATGAAGGGAAGCGACCTTCTGTCGCGCGGAGCGATCACAGAAGAGGGTGAGGAAACGTACAGGGGAATGTGTAGTGTGGAGCGCGGACGCCTCGATGAGGGCATTTCGCTTTTGACTTGCGAAAAAAAAAGGACCCCCTGATGTCGCCAGGGGGTCCTTCGGTGTCTTCGCACCTCAGGGAATGACTAGTTCACGCAGGCGCGTCCGGAGTTCGAGTACTCTGGCTGATAGCCGTACGTGTGGCCATCGGATGCCGTCTCGAGGAACAGCCCGACCCATGCGCACTTGTCATCAGCTTCGTAGCCAGCAGCGTCGTACCACGTCGTGCCGTACGGATCAGTGACCGCTTCGCGCGTCTCGTGCACCATGAAGTGCTCGGCGTTCTGCGAAGTCGTCCAACCGGAGACCTTGCATCCGCTGCAGCTCGGATACGGCTCGATGGAGTACTTCACATTGGTCGGCAGATGCGAGCCGTCGCCGCTGCTGTGATAGGCGCAATACTGGAGGTTCGTGCCGCCGCATGACTGCGCGCCCGTGCCGTCATCCGAGTAGTAGCCGCTCGGGATGAAGACTTCATAGATCGTGTTCGTGTCGTACTTGCCCGAGAACCATTTCTTCACTTCGGCCTGCACCATGGCGTCAGTGACCTTCGCAGAGCTTGGGTTCGTCGAATCGAAGACGTCGGCCTGTGAGCCGACGAAGTTCGACTGATACGCGCCGTACTGTCCGAGCATGCTGGTGTGCTTCACCATCGCGCCGGCGCCATTGCGGAACGCGCGCATTTCACCCACATAGCTGCTGGTCGATGAAAGGCTCGAGCCCCAGAAGATACAGACCACGTGCGCATACGCCATGACGCCGCCGCCGTGGTTGACGAGGTTTCCGCTGCCGCCGGGCGTACCGGCTTCATTGTGGATATCGACGAAGTGCCGTTCTTCTGCGTCGAACGGCTTGTCGTCGGTGACCACGTCAGGACGCTCCGTGTCGACGCGGAGGTGGTCCGGGTTCAAGAGGTGATGGCCGGCATTCGGGTTGAGGTCGGAGGCTCTCTCATCATCCTGGGCGAACAAGGGCAAGGCAACGAGTGACAATGCAGCAAGAAAAAGCGCGGTCTTCTTCATTAGAACCTTTCTCCTGTTTCCTCTCAAATTTCAGGAGCGGTTCCAATCGCACACGGCATGCCGGTGGCTAAGTCGTTGAAAAATCAGGAATGACTTGCTGAACGTGGGTCAGGAAGTCCACAAAATTGGTACGTCACATGGTCGTGTGATTGACCCGTGGTTGCGAGAGTGACCCGCATCTTCGTCACGCTCGCGTCAAACGTGCGTCAGCAGCCGCGTCAGCCATGCGTTCGTCAACTTTTCGACGACCGTGTTTTGCCGCAGCCTCGCGCGCAGATTCACGAAATCAACTTCATCGAGATGCTGATCCTGATTGAAGCAGGAGAAGATGAACGTTTCCTTCCCCGTCTTCGGATCGACGTGACGTTGCAGGCACTGAGCGCAGACCTGCTTCATCATGCATTGCATCGGTGAGTTGATTGAACCGATGCCGGCGTGTTCGGGATCGAGATGCTCTGCCAGCACGCCGTGGCGAGCATCCTTCACCGCGCGCATCATGCCGTCGGAGCCGATCGCGATGATGCGTTTCACATCCTTGAAGTCGAACAGGCGGTCGTCCGATGTCGCGTACGCAAGCATCGACTGCACGATGTTGCCGACGAACTTGCGATCCTGCGCGCGCCGCGGCTCGATCGCCTCGCCGGCATCGACGGACCAGATCACCTGATCCGTGCCCGCTTCGATCTCGTCACGCTTGAACACGTCGATCGCTTTCTTGTAGCCGGCGAAGTAGACGACGCGACAGCCATTCTCCTTGAGCGCCTTCGCGATCGAGAAGAGCACGGCGTTGCCGAGGCCGCCCCCGGCGAGCAGGACTGTCTCGTTCTTCGGGATCTCGGTCGGTGTGCCTGTCGGTCCCATCACGACGACGGGCTCGCCCGGCTTCAACATCGCGCAGAGACGTGAGGAGCCGCCCATCTCGAGGATGATCAGTGAGAGCAGTCCGCGCTCGGGATCGGTCCACGCTCCGGTAAGCGCGATGCCTTCCATCACGAGGCGTGTGCCATCGATCTCTTGCGCATTCTGTTCGAAGTTTTGCAGACGGAAGAACTGTCCCGGCTCGAAGTGACGCGCCGCGATCGGCGCGCGCACGACGACTTCCACGATCGTCGGCGTGAGGCGATTCACTTCGTGGACGCGCGCGATGAGTCCATCGTCGAGCGTGCGCACGAGGTCGTTCCACGTCGCCTCATCCCCGCGTCCAAGGCTGCCGAAGAGAGAGACTACGTGAGGGTAACCCTTCTTCGCAGAGGCCATCGCCTTGACGACGTTGCCGGCAAATTTCGGATGATTGTCGCCGTAGAACGAGATCACCTTGTCGCGCTGCGAAGGGTGTTGATACGAGGTGAAGAAGCCGGAATCGCGTGTCGGATCGTCGACCTCGATGAGCTCGGGACCGGCAGGCGCTTCTCCTACACGGTACGCCTGGAAGAACTGTTTCCACTTGTCGAGCTTGAACGTGCCCGGATGCTCTTTTTCGTAGATGACATTGGGGCTCGTTCCGGCTGCGACCATCACGCTTCGCGCCGGAAGGTCAACGACTTGACCACTGTCCTTCCACCGCCCGTCCTCCACGATCTGCTTTTCGAAGAGGAGCGACTGCACGTGACCGAACTCATCGGCGACTGCTTCGACCGGCGAAAGCGATTCGGCATACGCGATCCCCTCCTCGAACGCCTTGATGACTTCTTCGTGATTGAGACGATAGGCGGGCGAGTCGAGCAGCGACTTGCGATACGCGATCGTCACGCCGCCCCATGAGCGAACGAGCGGGATGAAGTTCGGCTTCTCGCCCGCAGCTGCTGCGCGTTCGCGCTCGGCGCGGATCGCGCGGCCATGCGCGAGAAACTCGTCGAAGATCTGCATCTCCTCTTTGTCGTAGCCTTCGCGCACGGCGTCGCCGAGCGCCTCGTAGCGCTCGAGAATCTTCTCGACCTGCACCGGGTAATAGGCGAAGAGCTCCGTCGCGGTGTCGATCGCGGTGAGCCCGCCACCGATCACGACGGCCGGCAGGCGCACCTGAAGATTCGCCATCGAGGTCTTCTTGAATGCGCCCGTGAGCTGCAGCGCCATGAGGAAGTCGCTCGCCTTGCGAATGCCGCGAATGAGGTTGTTCTTCATCCGCACGACGGTCGGCGTGCCGGCTCCCGCGGCGATCGCGATGTGATCGAAGCCGAGGCGGTCGAAGGCATCTTCGATCGTGATGGTGCCGCCGAAGCGCACGCCGCCGTACACCTTCACGTTCTTCTTCCGCTCCAGCGCGATGCGGATGATCTTCAGAAAATTCTTGTCCCACCGAACGGTGATGCCGTACTCCGAGACGCCGCCGAAGCCAGCGAGGATGCGATCATCGAGTGAGTCCCACAATTTCTTCGCATCGACGATTGGCGTAGGACAAGCGCCTTCGCCTGTCCCGATCATCTCCTCGGCAATCGGCTCGATCTTCAGTCCGTCGATCGCGACGACGCCGAAGCCTTCGTTCGACAGATAATGCGCAAGCGTGTATCCGGCGGGCCCCAGTCCGACGACGAGCACGTTCTTGCCGTTGTAGGGGAGCGCGATCGGACGCTGGACATTGATCGGATTCCAACGGGTGAGCAGCGAATAGATCTCGAAGCCCCACGGCATCCAGAGCACGTCGGTGAGCGCGCCGGTTTCGATTTGCGGGATGTCGACCGGATCCTGCTTCTGGAAGATGCACGCCTTCATGCAGTCGTTGCAGATGCGGTGGCCGGTGCCGGGGCACATCGGGTTGTC
>CAZKID010000445.1:0-4580 GCA_964552405.1 uncultured Thermoanaerobaculia bacterium | reverse complement strand
GAGAAGGAACTGATGGCCCGAGCACCGCGAGTTTCTCTTACTCAGTCGCGGCGCGCAGCGACGTCCCCGCTCGGGATGACGAGACTAACGATTCGCTGCATCTCTCTGCTGCCTGCTTCCTGCTTCTCACCGCAGCTGCAGATTCGCCAGCTGACACCTTCCCAGCGCCGAGGCCTTGAACCGCATCACGCTGTGCGAATAGACGGCGACCGACTGGCCGTAGATCAGCGGGACGAGCGGTGCTTCGTCGATGATCATCTTCGTCACCGCCGCGCGATTCGCGTCCGTCGGTTCCGCGCGGAACTTGTCCAGCAGCGCATCCATCGTGGCGTTCACCCAGCGGCTCGCGTTGTTGTCGGTCGGCGTGTCCTTGCCGATGCCGGGGATCGAATACGACGCGAGCGTCGCCTCGAAGAAATCGGCGGGATCGACCGTGTCCGCGATCCAGCCGCCCATCAACAGTTCATACGTGCCGCGATCGATCGTGTCGAAGTACTCAGCTGGCGTCTTGGGTGTCGAGAGCGAGACGGTGATCCCGATCGCCGCGAGCTGCTCGCGAATCAGTTCCGCAGCCTTGCCGGGATTCGGCATGTACGGGCGCGAGGTCCAGACGACGAGCAGCGAAAGTTGCTTCGGCATCGCGCTTCCCGCCGCCTCGGCATATTGCTTCGCCTTCGCCAGATCGAACGAGAAGAGATGCTGATCGCGCCCCATGAGCGGCGGCAGGATGCTCGACGCGATGTACGCCAGCGGATTGCGCTCGTACATGCTCTCCGCGATGGCGCGGCGGTCGATCGCATAGCTGATCGCACGCCGCACGTTCACATCGGCGAGCGCGGGCTTCGTCACGTTCATGTGCAGCAGCGAAGTCGAGTTCGGATTCGAGATCCACGGCACGAATGGCGACCCGCGCAGCGAGGCGGCATCGACCGAGGAGAGCCCGTACGTGAAATCGATCTCGCCCTTGCGCGCCGCTTCCAGCAGATTCTCACGCCCGCCAGCCGCCGACATCGGATAGGCGATGAACACGATCTCGTCGAGATCGATGCTGCCGCGATAGTGCGGGTTGCGAATCAGCGTCACGCGATCGAGCTTCTGCACCTGCGGCGTGGTCGTGATCGACGAGAACATGAACGGCCCGCTGCCGGCGAGCCACGCCGGTTTGTCGAGCACGATCGAGGAGTAGTTCGCCGCGAGCACGAGATCGAAGCGCGGGTTCGGCTTGTTCAGCCTGAACACGATCCGCTCTCCATTCGCCTCGGCCACCGCCTGCCGCGCAAAGTTCGGCGAGCCGTTCAGGGACTTCGCGACGATCTGCGCCGTCATCGCCGTGCCATCGGAGAAACTGATCCCGCTGCGCAGCGTGCCCATCCAGGACTTGCCGCCCGAGCCTTCGGCGGAGAGCGGAGCGGTGAAGAGATTCGGCTCCGGCGCTTCGCTCCCATACGGCTGGTGGAACAGGCGCTCGAAGATCTCGTTGAGGACGACGGAGCTTACTGCGTCAATCGCTTTGCGCGGATCGATGGAGCCGACGCGCGAAAGCGTCCCGACACGGAGCACTTTCATGACGTCATCAGTTTATCCTGACCGAAGCCGAAGCCTGCTCGATCGCGGCGCGGATTCCCTCCACCGTGATCGAGGTATTCGGGAGCCGCACACCATTGACGAAGAAGACCGGCGTGGCATTGGCACCGTAGCGCAGCGCCATCCGCCTCTGTTCGATCACCGCGGGCGCGAAGCGATCGGCATCGAGATCCTTCGCAAACTTCGCTGCATCGAGGCCCGCCATCGATGCGTACTTCTTCAGTGACGCGACATCGAGTGCGTCCTGGTTGTGAAACATCAGATCCGCGATTGCGTGAAACTTCCCCTGCTCCTGCGCCGCGAGCCCCGCTTCCGCGGCCTTGATCGCGTGCTCGTGGATCGGCAGCGGATTGTTGACGAAGACGTAGTGCACGCGATCGCCATACGTCGCGAGCGCTTCTTCGACGACGTTCCAGGCGTTTCCGCACGGAGGACACTGGAAGTCGCCGAACTCGATCAGGGTGACCTTCGCGTGCACGTCGCCGCGCGACGGCGCCGGCCCCGGATCAATTGCGAGCTGCGGCCGGGACGGCTCAGGAAGCTGCGGATCCCTGGCATCGCGCCAAAGCGAAAGGCGTGCGTTGTACTCGGCAGCTGCGAAAGGCGTCGCCATCTGTGCGGCCGTAATCGAGCGGGGCCCAACCGTCGCCAGCACCACACCTTCCTTCATCACGACCGGATAGCGCGCGCGCAACTGCTTCGAGTATTCGGCGGCGCGGGCTGTCCGATGTTTTTCCGACAGCACCGCGCGGAGCCGGACGCGCTGCTCCTCGAGAGTCTTCGCGCCATAACGCTCATGATCGGATTCGTACTCGGTCTTGTATTCGGCTTCCTCGACCGGCGCCGTCTTGCGAATGATCTCGTTGTAGTAGAGATCGCGTGCTGCGACCTTTAGCCTCGCCGCCTCGAGCTCGATGAGGGTCGCGTCGATCTCCGACTCGAGCGCCGCCGAGCGCGCTCCGGCGATCTTCTGCTGAAGCTTCCCCTCCAGCTCCTTCGCAGCTCCGCAAGGCAGCGCGTTTGGCGTGGCACTGCAGGGTGCCGGCTCGTTCTGCGCGAAGATGGTGAAGGTGCAGAGAATGGTTAGAAGTAGAAGGCGCCCTAACTCTCGTCCCATCCGCGCATTGTACGCACGATGTGAGCCTGAATCATTCCGTCGACGTCTCCCCTGCCGAACTTGTCCGCAATTGCGTCCGCCGCAACGCGCGTGGCCTCATCGAGACGCGCCTCGCCGATCTCGTTGCGCAGCGGTGTGCCATGACAGTACGCGCGGGCAGGAATCGCCGGCGATGCCGCACGGCTCCGTTTCGCCAGCGTAACGATCTCCGGAGCACCGCTGAAACCGCCGGCGCGGAGAGCAGCGGCAATCGACGCGACGTCGTAATGGCCGTGCGGCGTGCGCGCCAGGAATCGCGGCGGCGCGGCGAAGAGCGGCTCCAGCGCCTGCGTCACGACATCGGCGAACTCATTCATCTCGATTCGGTCCCAAACATTGAAAAGAAAACTTCCGCCACTGCGCAGGACACGCCTGGCTTCGCCGAACGCCTCTCCCTTGTCCGGGAAGAACATCGCGCCAAACTCGCAGATCACCAGGTCGAACGATTCATCGTCGAATGGAAGACGCATTGCGTCCGCCTGGCGCCACTCGACAGGGCGGCTCGTGCCGAGCGCCTCGGCGTGTGCGAGCATCGATTGATTGAGATCGGTCGCCACAATGCGCGCCGCGGGAGAAAGAACACGCGCCAGCTGACGCGTCAGCACGCCGGTTCCGGCAGCAATCTCCAGCACGGATGCAGGCTCGAGCTCCGCCGCGCGCTGCGCGAGATCGATCGCATACGGCTCGAAGATCAACGGCACGAGAAGCTGCTCATAGAGCTCGGGGATCGAACCGGTAAAGTTCGTGTCGTGCATCGCAGTATCATCGGTGCATGCGGCAGAAGGTGTCCACCTCAACAGTTGTGATGTGGACCCTCGCAATCATCACTGCCATCTCCGCATGCCGCTATTTCATCGCATCCAATGCGACGCTGCTGTCCGCGCAACTGGCAGTGCTTTCACGGAATCCAGCGTGGCTACGGGTGCACGTCGCTTGCGGAATCGTGGCGATCACCACTGGCCTGTTTCAATTCCTCCCTTCGTTGCGCGCGGCGCGGCCCAGGCTTCACCGCGCATTCGGATACGCCTATCTGCTCGCCGTACTCCTCGGCAGTATCGCGGGATTGCGTCTGGCGCCCGACACGCCGCGATTCGCCGCGGAAGGCGCCAACGATCACCGCGCCTTCGCCCTCCTCGGCGCGCCCGCGGAGGCGGCTCTCTATGCTCCTTCCGTGTTCGCGATCGTCGAGCCGGGGTTCGCGCTGCTCGCCCTGTCGTGGCTGATCACGTCAGGCATGGCGCTCCTGCGCGCACGACAGCGGCGATTCGACGTGCATCGCACGTGGATGATGCGCAGCTACTCACTGACCTTCGCCGCCGCGACCGTGCGCTTGTCCGCGATTCCGCTTTACATCGTTACCAGGAACCCGGCGCTCTCGATCACACTCGCGCTCTGGAGCTGGCCGCTCAATCTGGCGGCCGTGGAATTGATCCGATCCCGGCCGGCCGCCGTACGCGCCGAGGGTGCAGTGGCTGGTTAGCCGAGAATGAAGGAGACTGGCTCTTATGACGGCAAGCGGCTCCTCCGATGGCACTATAGGCACACCCATGAGCGCAAACCATTGGACCGCACGCGAACGCCGCATCCTCTCCGCACTCAAAACGCCCGCGCACATTCAGACGTTTCTCGACGAGCTCCCCTATGACGAACGCGCGGGCGGCCGCTCGCCGCGTCTCGTGATGGCCGAGGAGAAGGCGCAGTGCTTCAGCGGCGTGCTGTTCGCTTGCGCCGCACTGCGCGAGCTGGGGCTCGCGCCGCGTCTCATGTGGATCAATGCCGTCAGCGACGACGGGCACTGCATCGCCGTGTATGAGCAGAACGGACTCTGGGGCGCTCTTGC
>CAZKID010000444.1:0-4586 GCA_964552405.1 uncultured Thermoanaerobaculia bacterium | reverse complement strand
ACGAGTGACGAGTGACGAGTGACGAGTGACGAGTGACGAGTGACGAGTGACGAGTAATGAGTAACGAGTAATGAGTGACGAGTCAACGGGGTCTCCACTCGCAACTCGTCACTCGGTACTCATCACTCGTCACTCATCACGCATCATGTCGATTCCGCGCGTGAAAATCTGCTGCATCGCCTCCGTCGATGAGGCCTGGCTGGCGATTCGTGCCGGCGCCTCGGCGCTCGGGCTCGTGTCCACAATGCCGAGTGGGCCGGGTGTGATTCCCTGGGTGCGAATCGAAGAGATCGCAGCGGCCGTCCCGCCGCCGATCGCGACCTTTCTGCTGACCTGCAGCCAGGATGCGGCGGAGATCGTCCAGCAGCAGCGCCGCTGCCGCACGAACACGATTCAGATCTGCGACCGCCTCACCGCGGGCACGTATGACGAGATCCGCCGCGGAACTCCTGGAGTGTCGCTCGTGCAGGTGATTCATGTGACTGGCGAAGAGTCAGTGGGGGAAGCGAAGGAAGTGGCCCCGCACGTCGATGCGATTCTGCTCGATTCGGGAAATCAGAGCCTCGCGGTGAAGGAGCTCGGAGGGACGGGAAGGACGCACGACTGGACGTTGTCGCGGCGTATCCGCGAGAAGGCCGGTGTGCCGATTTTTCTCGCGGGTGGATTGAGCGCAGCGAATGTGCGCGAGGCGGTGAATGCGGTCGAGCCATTCGGCATCGATCTTTGCAGCAGCGTTCGGACTGATGGAGCACTCGACGAGGCGAAGCTGAGCAACTTTTTCTCGAAGCTCCTCTAACTCCGCGTCTCCGCGCCTCCGCGAGAAACGGTCTCACGCGGAGACGCGGAGGGGAGTCATGCGCTCGCGCCGCCGTCCACGTTCAGCACTTGCCCTGTGATCCCGGTCGCGTCGTCGCTCAGCAGGAACGCGATCGCCGCTGCGACCTCGTCCGCTTTCACCGCGCGGCGCATCGGAATCTGCCGGATCAGCTCGCGCTTCATCTCGTCGTCGAGTGCTGAGACCATGTCGGTCTCGACGAGTCCCGGCGCCACGCAGTTCACGCGAATGCCGCTGCGCGCCGTTTCTCGCCCGAGCGAACGCGTCATCGCGATCATGCCCCCCTTGGCCGCGGAGTAATTCGTCTGACCGACGATGCCGTGCAGTCCTGACAGCGACGCGACGTTCACGATCGCGCCGCGACGCTGCTTCATCATGACGTTGAGCACCGCGCGCACCATGCCGAATGCGCCCGTGAGATTCGTCGCGATGACCTCGTCCCATTGCTCATCCGTCATGTTGTACGTCAGCGCGTCGCGGCGGATGCCTGCGTTGTTGACGAGCGCGTCGAGCGAGCCGAAGCGCGCCGCCACTTCTTCGACCACGTCTCTTGCCGAGTCGCGATTTCGCACGTCGGCATCAAAGGCGAGGATGCGATCGGGATCCGATGCGACGAACTCCTGCGCGACGTCCTTGGAGGAGCTATACGTGATCGCGATGTTGTAGCCGTCCATCAGCAGACGCATCGCGGTTACGCGGCCGATTCCACGCGTGCCGCCGGTGATCAGTACGGTCTTCTGCATGACGGCTTACGACTCTTCCTCGTACTTGTCTTTGAGTGCTGCCACGACGGTCGGATCTGCAAGGGTCGTGACGTCTCCAAGCGCGCGTCCTTCTGCAATGTCGCGGAGCAGGCGGCGCATGATCTTGCCCGAGCGCGTCTTCGGCAGATCGACCGTTACCAGGATCTTTTCTGGTTTCGCGATCGCGCCGATCTTTTCGGCGACGTGCTGCTTGAGCTCCGCCTCGAATTTCGCCGGATCCTCGAGTGCATGCTGCTTCTCCGATTCCTTCACGATCACGAACGCGGCGATGCCCGTTCCTTTGATCTCGTGTGCAATGCCGACGACAGCGGCTTCCGCAATCGAGCTGTGATCGACGAGCGCCGACTCGACCTCCATCGTGCCGATGCGATGTCCCGCCACGTTCATCACATCATCGACGCGGCCCAGGAGCCAGAAATAGCCGTCGTCATCTCGCTTCGCGCCATCGCCCGTGAAGTAGACGTTGGGCCATTTCGACCAGTACTGCTTCACGAAACGGTCGGGGTCTCCCCAGATGCCGCGCAGCATCGACGGCCATGGCGACGTGATCGCGAGATAGCCGCCGCCGACTTCGATCTGCTCCCCCTTCTCGTTGAGGATCTGCGCGTCGATTCCGGGGAACGGCTTCGTCGCCGAGCCGGGCTTCGAAGGAACGATGCCGGGAAGCGGCGTGATGAGAATCGCACCGGTCTCGGTCTGCCACCAGGTGTCGACGATCGGGCAGCGCTCGCTGCCGATATTGCGGTGGTACCACATCCACGCTTCGGGATTGATCGGCTCACCGACGCTGCCGAGGAGACGAAGGGAAGAGAGGTCGTGAGACTTCGGAAGGTCCTCTCCCCACTTCATGAACGCGCGGATCGCGGTCGGCGCGGTGTAGAAGATCGAGACCTTGTGGCGCTCGATGATGTCCCAGAAGCGATCCTTCTTCGGCCAGTCGGGCGCGCCTTCGTAGATCATCACGGTCGCTCCCGCAGCGAGCGGACCGTAGACGACGTACGAGTGTCCCGTCACCCAGCCGATGTCGGCGGTACACCAGTAGACGTCGGAGTCCTTGAGATCGAAGACCCATCTGCATGTGGCATAGCACTGCGTGAGATAGCCGCCGGTCGTGTGGATGATGCCTTTCGGTTTGCCAGTCGTGCCCGAGGTGTAGAGCGTGTAGAGCAAATGTTCGGAGTCGACCCATACAGGATCGCATTCCGGCGAAGAATTCGCGACGAGCTCGTGGTACCAGCGATCGCGCTCAGGATGCATCGTCAGCGTGTCATCGAGCTCCTCGGCTGCTGAGCGCCGCATCACGACGACGACGTGCTCGATCGTCGGGCAATCGGCAACCGCGGTGTCGGCAGTCTTCTTGAGTGGAACGATCGAGCCGCGGCGATAACCGGTCGTTGCGGTGATGAGCAACTTCGCTCCGGCATCCTGAATGCGATCGCGCAGGGCCTCGGCCGAGAATCCGCCGAAGACGACGGAGTGTGCGGCGCCGATCCGCGCGCACGCGAGCATGGCGACGACAGCCTCGGGAATCAGCGGCAGGTAGATTGCGACACGATCGCCAGTTTGGATACCGAGCGACTTGAGAGCGTTCGCGAATCTCGAGACTTCCGCGTGCAGCTCGCGATATGTGAAGCGGCGGATGTCGCCCGGTTCACCTTCCCAGATGATCGCGGTCTTGTCGCCGCGCGCCGCGAGATGACGATCGAGGCAGTTGTACGACGCGTTGAGTTTTCCGCCGACGAACCATTTCGCATAGGGCGGATTCCAGTCGAGGACCTTCTCCCACTTCGTATGCCAGTCAAGCTGCTCGGCCCAGCCGGCCCAGAGCCCTTCGCGGTCCTGCGCCGTCTTCGAGTAGATCGCGGCGTCGCTGATGTTGGCTTGCTTGCGAAATTCGTCGGATGGCGGGAACTCGCGATTTTCCTGGAGAAGGGCGTCGATCTCGTTCGGCATGATCCGCGGATTCTAGATTGAGGGAGAATTAGAGGCATATGAAAAAGGCATTTGTCGGAATCGTGCTGGTCGTCGTGTGTCTGATCGGCGGGCTGTGGGTCGTTGCGTTCGGGACGCATCGGGCACTGGATGGGCGTCAATTGCCTGAAAAGCCGGGTAAGCTCGAGGATTTTCCGAGGCATTTTCCTGACGTCGAAACGAATCCCGCGGCGCAAGGGCTGACGCAGCTCACGCCGCCGCTCGGCATCAGCGTGACGCCGAAGATCGAAGGCGTACAGCAGCCGAAGGTCAGCGACGACTGGGACAAGATCAAGGAACCGGTCGGTAACTACATTCGTGCGGAGCTCGAGAAGTCCAACGAGCAGATCGCTTCGCCGCCCATCGAGATGGCGGCATATCTCAATGCTCATCGGGAGCAGATCGATCGCGTCCGCGATCACATCTTGAACGCCGGGCCAATCGTCTGGGTGACGCACGCGAAGATGGCCGCGGAAGCGCCGCTGCCGAATCTCCTCGGGCACATGAGTCTTGCGAAGCTGCTGACGGCGCGGGCGCTGATGAAGGCGACTGCGAAGGATGCGACAGCGTGGGATGACCTGCATGCCGTGTGGCTTCTCGATCGCGAGCTGTGGCAGCGGCCGGAGCTCATCTCGCAGTTGATTGCGCTCGCTGGCGCGCGGATGGTGAATGCCGGCGCCGCGAAAATGCCGCTGCCGCCTCCTTCGTGGTTGGCGGACATGCAGACGCTCGATTACAGGCGTCACTTCATGGCGTCACAGCAGGCAGAGGCGTGGTCGATTCCGCTTTCGTGGAAACGAGAGATGAATACCTCGAAGGCGGTGAATCTACTGCTGGGCGGCTATTTTGATGCCGCGTCGAGCCGCGCCGCAGAGACGATGAGAACCGCGGCCGTCACGGTGGCCGAAACCTCGAATTGCCGCCTGTCGACGATACCCCCCCTGAACCCCGCCCCCTGGAACACGGTTGCAAAACTTGTCCCTCCGAAAAATTTCTCGCCCGGGGCCCGGACCCCC
>CAZKID010000443.1:0-4591 GCA_964552405.1 uncultured Thermoanaerobaculia bacterium | reverse complement strand
AGCTTGGGTCTTTCGGCCACGTTGGCGAAGACGGACGGGATGGGGCGGGGCGATTCGTTGGGGAGGGCGTAACGCGCCGCGATGCGGACGCCGCGGCCGAAGTCGACATTCGCGTCGCCTCCGCGAACGACGGGCTGTTGCAGGCTCGCGATGCTCTTGTATTTCTTTTCGTAACCGGCACGCCATTCGTTTGTGTCGCCGCGTTCGGTCGTTGCGAAGATCCACGTGCCGGTGCCGAGTGCGATCAGCCCGCAGGCGGCGGCGATCCAGTGCGGGCGTGCGACGCGTTCACGCAATGGCGAACCGATCCGCCGCCACATCGGCGCCGCGCATGCGACGGCGAGAATCGCCAGTGCACTCCAGTGCAGCATGAACTTGTGGAAGCGCGGCAAGGCATTGCCGAATCCGATCAGGTCACTCCATTGCAGGGATGGACCATCGGCGAATCTCCACAACGGATGTTCGAGTCCGAAGAGCTCCGCGCGGCGCGTGAACACGATGAACGCGAGGACGAAGACCATTCCGGCGTATTTGTTCGGGCTGAGCGAGTGGATCAGCAGCGATGCCGCCGCGTACAGCACGAGCGGCAGACCAACGATGTAGAAGAGCGAGAGATAGAGCAGCATGTGGGCATCGGTGTAGCCGCGCGTCACCTGAATGACGAGCCCGATGCCGATGCCGCAGACGATGAGTGTCGAGATCAGGAAGGCGAGCGCTGCGAGCTTGGCCACGATCATCTTCGTGCCGCTGACGGGTGTGCTGTCGAGGATCGAATCCATGCGCACACGCCGCTCGCGCCAGAACATCTCCGAACCGTAGTAGACGATCAGCAGCGCGCCGACGATCCAGAGCGGTTGCTGCAATGCCGCGGTGATCAGTCCCGTGGCCGGATAGAGCGTCGATGCGTACTCTCCATCGAGGACATCGGATTGCAGCTCCATCGCCACCAGGCCGATCCAGAGCACATAGAGGAGCAGAACGGGACGTGTGAAGAACGTGCGCAGCTCCATCGCGATACGTGCGAGGAGTGGATGGTTCGCTGTGCGCACGCCGCGGCCCTGCTTCAGCGATGTCGGTGCGGGCGCCTTCGCTTTCGGGACCCTTCGGCTCTTCCACGCGACGGTCCAGAGCGCGAGCGACGCAGCGATCAGAATCAGCCGGTTCGCGAGCAGCGTCCCTTCGAGCGGAACGAATCGCGTGCTCTTTACTGCGCCGGTCCAGTAGCGCGTGATGTCGAAGAATGGCGCGAGTCCGAACGGATCCAGCAGCGCGAAGAGCGGACCGCCACCGCCACCCGCTTTCGACTGCGCCATCATCGGCGAGTTCGACAGCGCCGAAATGACGAAGTAGAGAAGGTACGTCACCACGGACGCTGCGTACGTCGCGATCGAATTGCGGGAGAGCATCGCGACGGCGAAGATCAACGCGACGGTGAAGAGAACGTTCGGCACCATCATCATCGCGAACGCGCTGAGGAACGGGCGGAGGTCGAACGGCGCGATGCGCGCGGGATCGGCCCACGGCGAGAGAGTTGCCGCGATCTGGCCGGCGACGGCGAACACGCTCGCGCTCAGTGTCGCCAGGAGCGCGCCGAAGAATCGTCCCGCGATGAACGCGATGCGCGGTGCCGGAGTCGAATCGACGATGTCGCGCATTCGCGAGTCGTCATCGCGAAGCACCGCATTGGCCGCGAAGATCGCGGCGGCAAAGAGCGCGAAGAGCGAGAGGAATCCCAATGATTCCGTGATGAGAAACGAGGAGTTGATGGGAACGTTGTCGCTCCCGAAGCCGAGGGCGCCGAGGGCGAAGCCCATGACGAGAAAAAGGGCGCACGCGGCGAAGAACGCCGCCTGCCGTGTGTGATACCGCCATTCGAAGACGACGATGTCTCTCAGCACGCGTTGAAGTACACATCCTCGAGATCGGGGATGGCCGGCTCGAATCCGCCTTCCGGAGTCGTGTCGGCAACCACGCGGATTTGTGTTTCTCCTGCGAACAGCCGTGTGGCGATCACGCGATGTTTCGCGCGATATTCGGCGACCCTGCTCCTCGGCACCGTCTGGCGCCACAGCTTCCCATCGAGCTCACGAATCAACCCGGCGGGGACGCCCTCGCGCACGACGCGTCCTCCCACGAGGATCGCCATGCGCGGACAGAGATCGCTCACATCCTCGACGATGTGCGTCGACAGCAGCACGACCGCGTTCTCTCCGATCTCGCTCAGCAGATTGTGAAAGCGATTGCGTTCCTCCGGATCGAGACCCGCAGTCGGTTCATCGACGATGATCAGCGATGGTTTGCCGAGGAGTGCCTGTGCGATTCCGAAGCGCTGGCGCATCCCGCCGGAGTAGGTGCTGACCGCCTTGTGCTGCACGTCGTGGAGATTGGTGAGCTCGAGCAGTTCGTCGACTTCGCTGTGGCGTTTGTTTCGATCGGATAGTCCTTTGAGCACCGCGATGTGATCGAGAAGCGCGCGTGCGGAGATACCGGGATAGACGCCGAAGTCCTGCGGCAGGTAGCCAAGCCGCTTGCGCAACTCCGCGGGATTCTTTCGGACGTCGACGTCATCGAGCGTGATCGAGCCTGAGTCGGGCTCCTGCAGCGCGGCGATCGTGCGCATCAGCGTCGACTTGCCGGCGCCGTTGGGCCCGAGGAGGCCGAAGAGGCCGCGGTCGATGGTCAGCGAGACGCCGTTGAGAGCGCGGACGCCGTTGGAGTAGGTCTTGGTGAGGGCGGAGAGTGTGAGCACTCCCGCGTACTACGGAGGGAGTCAAAGGAAGTTGCGAGTAGTAGTTCCTTCTCCCCTTGCGGGAGAAGGTGGCGCGCAGCGCCGGATGAGGGGTTCGGTTTTGCGAGGTGTCGAAGCCCCCTCATCCGCCCCTTCGGGGCACCTTCTCCCCCGCGTGGCGGGGGAGAAGGGACTATGAGCTACGCCAGCGTCTTCAGCGCCTTCTCCATGCGGCGAACGCCTTCCGCGGCCTCTTCCATCGAGAGATTCAGAGGCGGACGGAAACGCGCGGAGAGATGTCCGGACGAGAGCACCATCACGTCGGAATTCATGAAGGCCTCCAGTGCCGCGTCGCGGATCTCGCCGCTCGGCAGATCGAACGCGACCATCAGGCCGCGGCCGCGCACGTTCGAGACGAGATTCGGGAACTCCTGCGCGAAGCGCTCCAGCTCACCCATGAAGTACGCGCCGACTTTCGCCGCGTTGTCGACGAGCTTGTCTTCCTCGATGATCTCGAAGTAGCGCTGCGAGCGCACCATGTCGACGAGGTTGCCGCCCCACGTCGAGTTGATGCGCGACGACTCCACGAAGACGTTGCGCTCGACGTCCATGATCCGGTCGTTGGAGACGAAGCCGCACACCTGCGTCTTCTTGCCGAAGCAGAACATGTCCGGCTCGACGCCGTAGTGCTGGAAGGCCCACATCTTCCCGGTCAGGCCGACGCCGGACTGCACTTCATCGAAGACGAGGAGCATGTCGTTCTCGTCGCAGAGCTGGCGCACGGCGCGGAAGAACTCGGGGCGGAAGTGGTTGTCGCCGCCCTCGCCCTGGATCGGCTCCATGATGAACGCGGCGATGTCGTCCTTGCGGTCAACGAGGAACTGCTTGGCCTGCGCGAGCGCGGCGTTCTCTCGGCGCGCGGCGTCGGCGAGCGCTTCGTCGGTCGCCGGGAATTGGATCTTCGGGTTGTCGATGCGCGGCCAGTCGAACTTCGGGAAGTACTGGGTCTTGCGCGGGTCGGCTGTGTTCGTCAGCGAGAGCGTGTAGCCGCTGCGGCCGTGGAAGCATTCGCGCAGGTGCATGACCTGCGTGCCGCGCTCGGACTGCCCACCCTTCGCGAAGTTCTTGCGCACTTTCCAGTCGAAGGCGGACTTGATGGCGTTCTCGATGCCGAGCGCGCCGCCTTCGACGAAGAACATGTGCTTGCCGAGCGACGGCGGCACGGCGACGCGGGCGAAGGTCTCGACGAACTCGGCCATGTAGGTCGTGTAGATGTCGGAGTTGGCCGGCTTGTTGATCGCCACCTCGGCCAGCCGGTCGCGGAACTCGGCGTTGTCGAGGCGCGGGTGGTTGTAGCCGATCGGGCAGGAGGCGAAGTTCGTGAAGAAGTCGAGGACCTTGCGGCCGCGCCGGGCATCGAACACCCAGGAGCCGCGCGACTTGCGCAGGTCCATGACGATGTCGTAGCCGTCGGCGAGCATGTGCCGGGCCAGGACGCTGTGGACGTCGGCCGGCTGCACGTGCAGACGGCGATCCGTAATTGTCGAGAGGGACATTCGGGACTCCTGTTTTCTGTTGACACACCGCGGGGTGCGGATGTCAGATTCTCGGGCTGCGAATCTTACCGCAGTGTTCGTGTCATTCCGAGCGGAGCGAGGAATCCCGTGATTCGGGGGATCCCTCGCTGCGCTCGGGATGACACCCACCACAAAGGAGCAATTTTCCATGAAAGAAATCGTGATCCTCGGCGGCGCACGCACGCCGATCGGCTCATTCCTCGGGTCTCTCTCCTCGTTTTCGGCGCCGAAGCTCGGCTCGGTGGCCATCAAGTGCGCGCTCATGAACTCCGGGGTCAAGCCGGAG
>CAZKID010000442.1:3367-4651 GCA_964552405.1 uncultured Thermoanaerobaculia bacterium | reverse complement strand
TCGACAACAAGACCGTGATCGATCACGCGCGTCCGCACTGCGAATCGACGGAGCTCTACAAGGGCATCCTCGACGGCAACGCACGCGGCATCTTCGACGGCCGCGTCATCGTTGGCGTCGGTGCGCAGAAAACGGTGGCGCGGCAGACGAACAAGAATCTGCTGCTCTCCGAGACCGCGATCATCGATTCCAAGCCGACGCTCGAGATCCACAACGACGATGTGAAGTGCAATCACGGCTCGACCATCGGCCAGCTCGCCGAAGAGCCGCTGTTCTATCTGCGGTCGCGCGGAATCGGTGAAGAGGAAGCGCGCGGGCTCCTGATCTATGCATTTGCCAGCGAGATCGTCGATCGCATGAAAGTCGAGCCGGTCCGTGAAGCGATCCGGCGCGCGATGTTCGAGCAGATGCCCGACCGCATGCCGGAGCGGAGAGGAGGGACGCGATGAGTCTGGCGATGTCGCATTCCGTGGCGTTTGACGTCGAGCGCATTCGCCGCGATTTTCCGATTCTGAATCGCAGCGTCCGCGGCCATCAGCTCGTCTATCTCGACAACGCGGCGACGACGCAAAAGCCGCAGCAGGTGATCGATCGCCTGACGCGCTATTACCGCGAAGAGAACTCCAACGTGCATCGCGGCGTGCACTACCTCAGCGAGGTGGCGACCGCTGCGTACGAAGGTGCGCGCACGACGATCCAGCGATTCCTCAATGCGAGGAGCGAGAAGGAAATCGTGATCACCCGCGGCACGACGGAGGGCATCAACCTCGTCGCGCAGTCGTGGGGACGCAAGAATCTGAAGGAAGGTGACGAAGTCCTCATCACCGCCATCGAGCATCACTCGAACATCGTGCCGTGGCAGATGCTGTGCGCCGAAAAGGGTGCGACGCTGCGCATTGCGCCGGTGAGCGATGCCGGCGAGATCATCGTCGAGGAGTACGCAAAGCTGCTGACGGAGCGGACGAAGATCGCCGCGTTCGGCCATGCGTCGAACGCTCTCGGTACGATCAATCCGGTTCGACAGATGACCGAGCTCGCGCATGCAGCCGGCGCGATCGTCGTGATCGATGGCGCGCAGGGCGTGCCGCATCTTCCGATCGATGTGCAGGAGATTGGCTGCGATTTCTACGCCTTCTCCGGGCACAAAGTGTACGGGCCGACAGGCATCGGTGCGCTGTACGGGAAGGAAGCGCTGCTCGACGCGATGCCGCCCTGGATGGGCGGCGGCGACATGATTCTTTCCGTGTCGTTCGAGAAGACGACCTACAACGCGCTGCCTTACAA
>CAZKID010000442.1:0-3357 GCA_964552405.1 uncultured Thermoanaerobaculia bacterium | reverse complement strand
CTATGTCGGTGCGCTTGGTCTCGACAACATCGCCGCGCACGAGCACGACTTGCTCGTCTATGCGACGGAGCGTCTGCAGCAGATCGAAGGGCTGCGCATCATCGGCACGGCGAAGCAGAAGGCGAGTGTGATCTCGTTTACGCTCGAGACCGTCCATCCGCACGACATCGGCACGATCCTCGATCAGGAAGGAATCGCGATCCGCACCGGACACCACTGTGCGCAGCCGTTGATGATGCGATTCAACGTGCCGGCGACGGGGCGCGCGTCGTTCGGGTTGTACAACACGAGGGCCGAGGTGGATGCGCTGGTCGAAGGACTGCGCAAGGTGCTCGAGGTGTTTGGGTGATCCCAAGGCATCCTGAGCGCAGCGAAGGATCAACCAAGGCGCCGCTGAAGCATTCGGCCCGAGCGCTGCACGTGGCACAAGTAGCGCGGCGCCTTGGCTGATCCTTCGCTGCGCTCAGGATAAACTTCAACCGCAATGTCCGATCTACGCGAGCTCTACCAGCAGGTCATCCTCGACCACAACAAGAACCCTCGAAACTTTCGCGAGATGGCGGACGCCAGCTCGAAGGTCGACGGCTACAACCCGCTCTGCGGCGATCACTACACGATCTTTCTGCAGCTCGATGGCGACACCGTGAAGGATGTCAGTTTCACCGGCAACGGCTGTGCGATCTCGAAGGCTTCGGCCTCGGTGATGAGCGCGACCGTGAAGGGAAAATCGCGTGATGAAGTTGCGAAACTATTCGACACGTTCCACGCCCTGGTCACCGGTGACGCTGGTGGTGTCAATGCCGGGGAGCTCGGCCGGCTCGCGGCGTTCTCAGGTGTCTCGGAGTTTCCAGCGCGCGTGAAATGTGCAACGCTCGCATGGCATACGCTGAATGCCGCGCTCAAGGGCGGCAGCCAGTCAGTCACGACGGAGTGAATGGATGAGAGAAGAAGTCGTCGTCAGCCGTACTTGTGAAGCCGTCATGATTCCGAGTGGCGAGAAGGTGCTCGTGCCTCAAGGCGCGCATGCCACGATCACGCAGGCGTTGGGCGGTACGTATACGCTCATCACCGATCGCGGCCTCATGGTTCGCATCTCGGGCGGGGAAGTGGAAGCGATCGGCAAGACTCCGGTCGAGACCGCACAGGCGAGCGAGGGTGAGCCGCTGACACCGCAGAAGCTGGAAGACCTGGTGTGGGATCAGCTCAAGACCTGCTTCGATCCTGAGATTCCCGTCAACATCGTCGACCTCGGTCTCGTGTATCTGTGCGATGTGAAGCCGCGCGAAACGGGCGCGGGTTACGACGTGAAGATCAAGATGACACTGACGGCGCCGGGCTGCGGCATGGGGCCTGTGCTCGCTGCGGATGTGAAGCACAAAGTCGAGACTCTGCCGGAAGTGAAGGATGCCGATGTCGAAGTCGTATTCGATCCGGTGTGGGATCGCAGCATGATGTCGGACGCCGCGAAGCTCCAACTCGGCATGATGTGGTGACGTTCCGGCGCTACAATCGCCGCACTCATGTTCTGTGCATGGTGTGGTCATGAAGTCGCGACGGTGTCGTACGCGCCCTGTACGCGCTGCGGAAAGCCGTCGAACGGTGCGCAGACGGTCCTCACCAGCGGCAGCGGGAGCAATCCGGCAGTCGTCGTGATCGCGGTGATCTTCGGGGTGCTCGTCGTCGTTGCGATCATCGGCATTCTCGCGGCGATCGCCATTCCGAACCTGCTCACTGCCATGCAGCGCTCGAAGCAGAAGCGAACGATGGCGGACATGCGGACGATTGCAGTCGCAGTCGAGGCGTATGCGACGGACAACAACGCATACCCGGACGTGACTTCGGTGGACGAGCTGAAGCCTCTTCTCATCCCGAAATATGCGCATTCACTGGCCGATCGCGACGGATGGGAAACCGCGATCCGCTATCAATGCGGAGAGAAGACAGACGACCGTTGTTCGCGATACCTGATCGGCAGCGCCGGGAAAGACCGCATCTTCGAACATCAGGACCTGATGGAGTACGGGACGACGCCACTGGCGACGACGAGCTTCGATCGTGATCTGATCTACTCGAACGGCGAATTCATCCAATATCCGGAAGGAGTATCCCGCTGAATGTTCTGCACCTCATGTGGCTACCAACTCTCACCCGGAATGAACCTCTGCCCGAATTGCGGCGCACAAGTCGTGCAACCCGCGGCGACGGTGCAGACGCCGTCCCTGCCTAACTATCTGGTGCAGTCGATCCTGGTGACGCTCTGCTGCTGCATGCCGTTCGGAATCGTGGCGATCGTTTATGCCGCGCAGGTGAGCACGAAGCTGGCCGCGGGCGACATGGCTGGAGCACAGCAGGCGTCGAAGAACGCAAAGATGTGGTGCTGGCTTGGTCTGGCCGGTGGGTTGGTCATCGGAATCATCTGGATGGCTTCGGTCGGCGTGGGGATTCTCAACCAGCACGGCATGCGATGAAGGTCCGGTGGATGGTCGCCGTCGTTTCGGTCGCCGCGCTCGGCACGCTGTTCTTCTTCGATCCCGCCCAATGGCACTTCTTTCCACCGTGCATGTTTCATCAGTTGACGGGATTGCAGTGTCCCGGCTGCGGCGCGACGCGAGCGGTCTTTCATCTCCTGCACGGCGACCTTGCCGGCGCGTTCCGGCTCAATCAGTTCCTCTTCGTCGTCGCGCCGTTCATCGCGATCACCAAAAAGTGGCCGCGGATTCTCCAGATCCCCATGGTCGGATGGGCGGCGGTGTTCGTCACCGCCGCCTACGGGATCATGCGTAATCTGCCGTTCTGGCCCTATCCGTTGTAAGCGTCGCGAATCGCCGCAGTGTCTTCGTACGCGCGGAAGCGCGCGTGCCTCCGAGCGACAACTACGATAGGGGAGAAAGAATGGATTGAAAGGGACCGGCCTGTGTGACCGGTCCCTGCCGGGCTATCGGTGGTCGTTGAAGAACGTCCATTGACCGACAGGATTTCCGGCTTGCAGCTGCATTGCCTGGAGGTATCCGTCGATCGCGCCAACGATGGCGATGATGCTGCTGACGATCCCGAAACTGCAGAGGCCCAGAACCCAGGCCGCGATCGCCACGATGCCTTTCGTCTTCTGCCCCATGATGATGTACCCCACGCCGCCGAAGACGAGGAGATTCAGAACCAGCACGAGAACTGGATTTTGCGGCGGCTGTGTCGGGTAGACGAGGTCGCTCGTCGGTGCTGGTGGTGGTGTTCCACCGGGTGGTGCAGGTGGTGGCGTATAGGCACCACCGGGTGTGTTGTCCGTGGTCATCATCGCTCCTTACATTTTGTCAGCGAAATCGCTGATGACAGGGATGCGTAAACGCTGGCCGTTGAGCG
>CAZKID010000441.1:0-4688 GCA_964552405.1 uncultured Thermoanaerobaculia bacterium | reverse complement strand
GGATGACGGCGGCTTGCGATCGCGTGCCTTGGTTTCTTTCTCTCAGTCGCGGCGCTGCGCGCCGTCGCCCCAGGTCGATTACCGAGTCCCGTCACGATCCCTCTTTCACCGCGTAATCATCTCCATAGAACTTGCTCGTGATGCTCGTGTGAAACTCGATCGCCTTCACCGGCGGATACTTCGGCGGGCCAACGCACGGCAGCACTTCCAGCACTTCGTCTTCCCACACGTACACCGCCATCGGAAACGACACCCGCGCGCTGCCGCGCTGCGACCCATCGCGCGGCTTGCTCACGCGATGCGTCGTCGACGGGAACACATCATTGCTGATGCGCTGCATGTAGTCCCCTGTATTGAGAATGATCGTGCCGCGCGGAGCGGCGACGCGGATCCATTTCATGTTCTTCCGATTGAGGATCTGCAATCCCTCGGTACTCGGAGCCGGCAGAAATGTGAAGAGGTCGACATCCTCATGACCCAGGAGGCGCGCCGCACCCGACGCATCATCCTCGGCGGAGAGCGGCGGGTAGTAGTTGAGCCGCAAACCGAAATTCGTGCCGGTCAGTCTCGCGTCGTAAAGATGCGGATCGCATCCGAGGTATTGCAGAAGGCTCTGCATCACCGGGAGGATCAGGGCTTCATGCGCCGCGACGATCTCGCGGAAGAATTCGCGGTCGTCATTGTGCGGCCAGAAATCGCCCCCTTCGAACGCGCGGCGGCAGAAGACCCAGCCCTCCACGAGATCGGGATGCATGTTGCTCGTTTCTTTGATCGGGAAATATCCCTGATTCACTGAGCCATGCCGCTGCGCGCGATAGCGCAGCTTCTCCTCCATCGGCAAACGCGTGAACATCTCCGCGATCTTCGTCTCTGCTTCGTCATACAGCGCGGCGTCGATCCCCGTATTGGAAAGAATCGCGAAGCCGATCTCGCGCAGTGCCTCGCCAAGCTCGTGCGCGAATGCCGGACTGCGCATGTCGCACGTACGGATCACGAATTCATCGTCGAACTGATCCTCGGATTCCGACTCCGCGAGGTGATAGGTCTGGCGCTTTTCCACCTGGTCGTAGCGGATGAAATCCTGATTCGTCGCGTGGATGCCGTCGTCCTGTGTCTTCATCGCTCCCCTATTGTCGCGCAGCAGCGATAATGCGCTCATGGCCGTGGAGCTCGAAGGTGGATGTCGCGTGACGCGGATGCACGAAGGCGAGCCCGAGCAGGGCGCGAATCTCCGCATCTGGAGACATTTCGAGAGCCGCCTCTCGCTGCGCGTCATCGAGCTGACGGGCGAAGCAACGTTCGCCAACGATGCGCATGACGAGGTTCTCTACGATCTCGCGCGGCAGCGCGGGATTTACATTCCCGCGGGCGTTGCGGTCACGATCGACGATCCAGGCACATACGTCAGCTCGCTGACGCCCGCCACTCCTTCGGGCCGCAAGAGCGAGATCCTTGAGCTGACTAACCAGCCGTTGCAGCAGACCGGCGACCGCTGGTACGCCGAGCTCGTGCAGGCCGAGGTGACGCAGTTCGTCGGATCGATCCCGCCGGGACGCGCACCCGATCACTTTCACCTCTACGAAGAAGTGATCTGCATCCTCGAAGGCGAAGGGATCATGCACGCCGGAGAGTCGTCGACGCCGGTCAGCAGCGGTTCGTGCATCTTCCTGCCGATCCGCCAGCGGCATTGCCTCGAGAACACCGGCTCAGGCCAGCTTCGGCTTCTCGGCGTCTTCTACCCCGCCGGCAGCCCCGCCGTTCGCTATACGGCGTGACCAGAAATACAGCAGCGCTCCAATCGCGCTCCAGAACAGCAGCAACTCGATCACCGCAATCGAGATCTGCGTCAGCAACGCGGCCATGCAGAGGATCGAGAGCAGCGCGAGCGCGCGCTGCAGTGGCAGCGAAACCGGCACCGTCACTTCGCGAAAGAGCGTGGGATTCCTGCGCGGCAACAGCAGCAGCGCGACGCTGTGCAATAGATACAGCAGCACCAGCGCATAGACGGCGATGTCGAGCGCGAGACCGATGCGCTTCGTCAGCAGCAACACGAGTGCGCCGCCGAGCGTGAGTGTCAGTCCGGCGATCGGTGTTCCGCTGCGCGGCGAGATCGCGCCGATCCATCGCGGCGCGAGCCGGTCCTCCGCCAGCACGATCGCGATGCGCGACGGAACGAGCATCGTCGCATTCACCGAGGTCAGCAGCGCCATGATCGCCCCCACGGTCACGAGCCACGCTCCGCCCGCCGGCAGATATCCCGCTGCAGCCTCGGCCATCGGCGCGGTGGAAACGCGCAGACGCTCCGGCGACAACGTGCCGAGCCCGACAAGCGACATCAGAAAGTAGATGACGAGCGTCGCGGCGATGCCGCGGATGAAGACACGCGGCAGGCGGCGCGTGCTGTCGCTCACCTCTCCCGCCGTTTGCGCGAGCGACTCGAAGCCGGCGTATGCGAAGAAGAGCGGAGGCAGACTCGCCGCGAATCCCGTCAGTCCATGCGTGAAGAACGGCGTGTAATACGAACGCTGGAGCGCGAAGAGTCCCGGCACGATGAGCACGACCAGCGAGATTCCGAGGACGATGCACATCCAGACTTGAAGGCGGCCGAACCAGCGCACGCCCATGACGTGAATCCCGTAGAAGAAAAGAAGTGCAGCGACGGCGAGGATTGTGGCGCCGGCGTGCACGAGCGTCTGCGTGTAATCGGCGAACGCGCCGGCGAGATACGCGAGCGCGCCCGTGTACGAGATGATCTTCAGCCATGCGCCGATGAACGCGAGTCCGAAGCTGCCGAACGTGCGCGAGATGTTCGTGTACTCGCCGCCCGGCTCGCGACCGAGCGGTGTGGAGAGAAAGACGGAGTACGCAACGGACGTCGCGAGCACGGCGGGCGCGAGCACGACATAGCCGAGGATCACGCTCGGCCCGGTGAGGAGCCAGGCCTGTCCCGTCACCTTGAAGATGCCGGCGCCGATGAGAATGCCGAGCAGGGTTGCATACGACTCGATCGTTCCGAGGTCGCGGCGAAGACCGGAAGTCATGGACACAACGTAGCACCATCATGGGTACCGCGGCTTCGAATCGCGTCGTGACCTCGTCATCCCGAGCGGGTGAACGGCGCGCAGCGCCGCGACTGAGAGAAAGAATCCAAGGCACGCGATCGCAAGCCGCCGTCACCGCAAGTGGATCATTTTCATCCTCAATTCCAGCTACGCAACCGCAGCCATCGCGACCGCCGCGGCCTTCTGCACGACCGTGACCACCGGCACCTTCGAAAACCGCGTGATGCGCTCCGTCGTCGTTCCGATCGTCGTCGCATCGGAGAACCGCTTGTGCTGTGCGCCGATCACGAGCAGTCCATCGTGAAGACGGTCCGCGACCTCGAGCACTCTCGCGGCAGAATCGCCGCGCACGAAGATTCGCTCATAACGCGTCCGATCGCGGATCAACGGGTCGATCCACACCCCAAATTCATCCTCCGTACGCCATTGAGCCGTGACGTCACCCGGTTCACACACATGTTCGACGATCAGATCTGCATCGAATGCCTCGGAGATCGCGATCGCTTCTTCCAATGCGAGGCGTGCCGCCCCTGTGAAGTTGACCGGGCAGAGCACCGTGCGAATCGCAACATCGCTGATCACCTTCACCAGATCGGGACGCACGGTCATCAGGGGCACGGCACTCTCGCGAAGCACGCGTTCCGCGACGGATCCCATCAGCACACGGCTCCAGCCGTGGCGGCCGTGAGTTCCCATGATGATCAGATCCGCGCAGAGCTCGCGCGATGTCGAAGCGATTGCATGCGCGGCGGTATCGTCTGCGAACAAGGTCGTGACGCGCGCGCGCTCCGGCGTATTGCGGTTCGCGAATTCCTGCAGGCGCAGCTCGATCGCCTCTTTCGCTTCGCGCACATTCTCGAAGTGGTAGCCGAGCGGATGCTCGTCGGCCAGCCACGAAATCTCTTCCGCGTACATCAGCGTCAGCTTCGAGCCGAGCCGCTCGTTGAAGAGGAGCGCGTACCGCAAACCGAGCTGCCCGAAATCGTTCCTTTCCGTGGGAACCAAAATAACCCCCAAAATAAGGAGCCCCGCCCTCCCAACCACTTCCCCAAACCTTCCCCGCATCCGCCCACCCCCGGCCGTGGCCCAATCCCCGGGGGCCGGCCCCGCCCACAGGGGCTGGGGCATCGTCATCGGCTCATTGGGGGACGTCACCGCCGCGATCACGCCGCCCTTCGCATCGACAAGCAGCGCGCGAGTTCCCCCCGTGCCCACATCGATCCCTAACCAGTACATGTTCCGTTAACGAATCTCGATATAGTCCAGAGCGGCGGTTTCGCCACCATCCGGTATCCCTTCGATACGAATCTCATCTCCCGCCCGCAACGCAACTCCCGGAATCACCCGTAGCGCCGACGTCGAGCTATCGATCTTCGCGCTCGGCGCCCGATCCGACGCCACCCATTCGTCGATCGGCTTGCCCGCGGCGAACACCCGCATCCGCGCCTGCCCGTTATTCTGATCGAAGTACCGCACCCGTAGCGTGCGCGTCCCCCTCGCACCCTCATAACGAAAACTCACGCTGCACTGCGCTGCGGGACACGACACGGCCTTGCCCCCCGATGCCCCCTCCCACGGAGTCACGTCCACCACGCGATAACCATCCAGCTTCATCGACTCGGCTTC
>CAZKID010000440.1:0-4724 GCA_964552405.1 uncultured Thermoanaerobaculia bacterium | reverse complement strand
CGCCGCATCTTCCCGGCGATCAACATCGCACAGACGGGAACCCGCAAGGAAGAGAAGCTTCTCACGCCGGTGATCCTGCCGAAGGTTCACACGCTGCGCCGCGCGCTGGCGGGCACCGATCCGATGACCGCGATGAAGATGCTGCTCGAGCGGCTGCAGAAGTTCCCGACGAACGACGCGTTTTTGAAGAGCTTTTAGCCGAGGTTACGCGGGCTCGCGGATACGCGGGCTCGCGGTGGCGGACCTGCCACGAAGCACATTGAATACCGCGAGCCCCCGTATCCGCGCAACTGCGCAACCCTAGATGTTTCCATCCCCCATCGCGCGATTCCGCGCTACGATACGCCACTACAATCCGTCGCTGATTTTGCGTCCGCGCATTTGGGACGCGACAGGGTCTTAGTTCAAATCAACCAGGAGGCTATATGTCCAATCGCCGTACTACGTCGATGCGAGGCTTTTTCGTCATGGCTCTCGCACTCGTATTCGCGCTGCCTCTCTTCGCGCAGGTAACGAGCGGCAACATCGCCGGCTCGGTCACTGACGCGTCGGGTGCAGCACTTCCCGGCGTTACCGTCGAGGCGGTTCACACCCCGACGGGAACGCACTATCAGACTGTTTCGGAAGCGAGCGGCCGCTACGTGATTCCGAACGTCAAGGTCGGTGGCCCGTACAAGATCACCGCCAATCTCGAAGGCTTCAAGCCGAGCGAGACCAAAGATGTCACCGTCAACCTTGGTGGGACGGTTGAAGTACCCGTGAAGTTACAGCTCGCAACGGTCACGGAGTCGATCACGGTCACGGCACGCACCGATGATGTGATCAATCCGAACAAGACCGGCGCGACCTCGACCGTGCAGGAGAAGCAGATCGAAACGCTTCCAACGGTCAATCGCAGCCTGCAGGATATGGCGCGTACGAACCCGTACTTCGTGGTCGGCGCGCAGGACGAGTCACAGACGGCGATGCAGGTCGCCGGCCGCAACAACCGCTACAACAACATTCAGATCGACGGCGCGGTCAACAACGACCTGTTCGGTCTCGCCGCAACCGGTACGCCGGGCGGCCAGGCGAACTCGCAGCCGATCTCGCTCGATGCGATCGAGCAGATTCAGCTCGTCGTCTCGCCGTATGACGTCCGCCAGGGCGGCTTCACCGGCGGCGGCGTGAACGCCGTCACGCGCTCGGGAACGAACAAGTTCTCCGGCTCGGTCTACGGCACGAAGCGCAACAAGAGCAGCGTCGGCAAGGAAGTGCCGTTCTTCAACAACGCCGACTTCAATGGCGGCAGCGGCACGCAGACGGGCATCTACAACCGTCCCATCACCGAGTTCAATTACAGCCAGTACGGCGGCCGCCTTGGCGGCCCGATCATGCAGGACAAGCTGTTCTTCTTCGTCAGCGGCGAGCGCAATCGCCGCACGGAGCCGGATGGCACATCGGCCGATGGCAGCACGCCGACGAGCTACGTCAGCTCGACGCAGGACGCGGCTTGTGGCGGCGTGCCGGGCTGCTCCGCAGCCAAGCTTCGCCAGGACCTCATCGGAAAGTATGGTTACGATCCGGGCGATCTCGGCGATATTTCCAAGCGTACACCGAGCAATCTCGTGTTTTTCCGTACCGACTTCAACGCGACGTCGAGCAATGCACTCACGCTTCGCCACAACTACGTGAAGGGCGAGACGCCGGTCGTTGCAAATCGCACAGGTTCTCAGTTCCGCTTTCCGACCTCTACGTATCTTCAGGCGAACAAGACGAACTCGACGGTCGCGCAGCTCAACAGCGTGATCTCGAGCTCGATGTTCAACGAGGCGCGCATCGGTTATCAGACGATCAAGGATCAGCGCACGCCCGGCGTCATCTTCCCCAGCATCGAGATCGGCGGCGCGAACCAGAACGCCACGCTCAATGCCGGCACGGAGCGTTTCTCGGGCGCCAACGCGCTCGATCAGAAGATCACCGAAATCACCGATGACTTCACGCTCGTCAAGGGCAACCACACGCTGGTGTTCGGTACACACAACGAGATCTTCAAGTTCAAGAATCTCTTCATGTCCGAGGCGTACGGCTACTACTTCTATCCGACCCTTGCGGCGTTCGAGAACCAGACGTGCGGCCAGGGCACTGGCAGCGCGAAGATCAATTGCGAATATCGCATCTCGTTCGCAACTGGCGCTGATCCGCGCCGCCCGACGCAGTTCGGCGCGCGGCAGTACGGCCTGTACGTGAATGATCAGTGGCACGTCAGCAACGACGTCACACTGACCGCGGGCCTCCGCTTCGACAAGCCGCACTTCGACGACACGCCGTCGGCCAACCCCCTGGTCACGAATGCGATCGGCTGGATCCACACGGACCGGCATCCGGGTGAAGACACCATCATCTCGCCGCGCGTTGGCTTCAACTGGAATCCGAATGGAACCGGTCACCAGCAGGTGCGCGGCGGCGTCGGCATCTTCGCCGGCCGCACGCCGTACGTCTGGATCTCGAATGCATACGCAGGAACCGGCGTCGAGCAGGTTGCTCTGGCGTGTCTCACGACGCAGGGCTGCAATGTGCCGGGATTCAATGCGGATCCGCTCAATCAGCCGAAGGCTGGCGCAGCGGGCGCAGTTCCCAGCGTCGACCTCGTCGATCCGAAGTTCAAGTTCCCGAAAGTCATGCGTATGACTCTCGGCTACGATCGCGATCTCTGGTGGGGCATCCGCGGCACCGCGGAACTGCTCTACTCGAAGACGATCTACGACGTCTACTACATGAACCTCAATGAGACGCCGAATGGCTTCAGCCCACTCGACTCGCGTCCCGTCTACAAGCGCTACACGTCGCAACTCGGCGATGTCACTTACCTGACGAACACCAACAAGGGCCGCGACCTCACCGAGACCCTGCAGCTCTCGCGTCCATTCGCGAACGGCATCAATCTGTCGGGCAGCTGGACGCACCAGAATGCGCTGTCAGCGTTCGAAGGGACCTCGAGCCGCGCGATCTCCAACTGGCGCTTCCAGCACAGCCAGGGCGACATCTTCCATCCGACGCTCGGCACGTCCGCGTTCGAGATCAAGGATCGCTTCACGCTGAATGCTACGTACAACCTGACGACCGGCCCGCTGACGCACTCGTTTGGTCTGTTCTACAACGCCCAGAGCGGCCGTCCGTACTCGATCCTCATGGGTTCGAGCGGAACTTCGGTCAACGGTGACAGCAACACCAGCAACGATCTGCTCTACATCCCGGGCAGCGGCAACTTGATCCTTTGCCCCGCCGGTGCGACCAACACTCCGACGGCCGCAGGACCCTGCTCAACGGGCTCGGGAGCAACACTCGTTTCCCTCAATCAGCTCGATCCCACGATCTTCGACAAGTACGTCAGGGCCGCGGGTCTCGATCCGACGAAGGCGCGCATCATCAACAAGTACGAGTCGAATGAGCCGTGGACCCGCCACCTCGACCTGCACTACGCGCTTGGACTTCCGGTCAAGACCGTGCGAACCGAAGTGACGTTCGACATCCTAAACCTGATGCACATGATCGATAAGAATGACGGCAACGTCTATTTCGTATCGAACCAGAACACACCCTCTGTCACCTACCTTGGTATCGATCCGACGACCGGCAAGCCGGTTTACAAAGAAGGTTCGACGACCACCAAGGACGGCAAGATCACGGGCGAGCGCAACTTCGGTTCGCTCACCCCTGGCAAGCAGTTCTCCATCGGCAACCTCGTTTCCCGCTGGCAGATGCGCCTCGGTCTCCGCGTGTCGTTCTAACCAGCAACTGCACCAAACATGAAGGGCCGCTCGAACGAGCGGCCCTTTTTTGTTTGTGGTGTAGGACAGGCGCCTCGCCTGTCCTTCGAGTGTGAGCCGGACAGGCGGGGGCGCCTGTCCTACACCACGCTGCCGACGATGTCGTAGGGATGCGCGTCGGTGATCTCCACGCGCGCGAAAGCCGGCAGATCCTTCGGGAGCAGATCGATGCCGTCGTTGATGAGCAGGCGGCCATCGATCTCCGGCGCCTGTCCGACGATGCGCCCTTCGAGCAGATGCTCGGTCTCGTCGCACACGCCAGTCACGATCGCGTCGTAGATCTTGCCGACGCGCGACTCATTGCGCGACGCGGAGATCTTCTGCTGTAGCTCCATCAGCTTCGCGCGGCGGCGTTCCGCGGTCTTGCGCGTCGGCAGATCCTTCATTCGCTCCGCAAGCGTGTGATCCTCCGGCGAGAAGACGAACGCGCCCATCTGATCGAACTGCGCCCACTCGACGAAGTCGTAGAGCTCGCCGAACTCCTTCGGGCCTTCACCCGGATGTCCGGTGATGAACGTCGTGCGCAGCGAAAGATCAGGAACCAGCTCGCGCATCCGCGTCACCATCTCGCGATACTCGCGCGGAGAGCCGGGACGGCGCATCCGCTCGAGCACCGACTGTGACACGTGCTGCAGAGGGATGTCGCAATAGGACACGAAGCGAGGCTCGCGTCCCATCAGCTCGAACAGCGACCAGTCGAGCGAACCGGGATACGCGTAGAGGAAACGAATCCAGCGGAAGTCTGTCTCCGCGAGCAGCGTCTCGACGAGCTTCGTCAGACCGCTGGCGACGCCGAGATCTTCGCCATAGCGTGTGGTGTCCTGCGCGACGAGACAGAGCTCGCGCACGCCCTGCGTCTGCAGTTGCTGCGCTTCGCGCACCAGCGACGCAACCGTGCGCGAGCGGAACTTGCCG
>CAZKID010000439.1:0-4749 GCA_964552405.1 uncultured Thermoanaerobaculia bacterium | reverse complement strand
ATGCCTCACACGAAAACCGCCCCTCATCCGCCCTTCGGGCACCTTCTCCCCCGTGTGCGGGGGAGAAGGTACTATCGCGCGAAGTCGAGATGGGACCTGGGTGGGCGTGTGGTACGGAACTCATGTCGCGGGCCGCTCGGGATGACAGCTTGCTCGACCATTGGCCTACCCGCCGTCGATCACCCACTTCTCGTACAGCTCTCCCGGCAACTCGCGCACGAACCGCGACGGTTCCATCAACACATCCATCCCCGCGCGGTCGCGCGCCATCACGGGGAACACGAGATACAGCTCCTGCTGCGCGCGCGTCACGGCGACATAGAACAAGCGCCGCTCTTCTTCTTCACCGGGAATCACGAGCTCCTGCGGCTCCGTCCCTTCGACCGCCCCCTCGAGCAGCGGAAGCGATTCATGCACCTGTGCGGGATCGACGCGAATGATGCCTCCCGGCACGCGCAGCGCGCGCTGCGATGGGAAGCGCCCATCCGCGAGCCAGATCACGAAGACGATCCGCCACTCGAGACCCTTCGCCTGGTGCACGGACGTCAGCACGATCTTCTCGTCTTCCGGCCCGACGACCGCGGTGTCTTCTCCCGCGATCGGATTCGCAAGCGCCACTTCATCGAGGAACTGCTCCACGTCTTCGTAGCGCAGCGCGTACTGCGAGAGTTGTTCGAGATCATCGAGCCGCGCCTGTGCATTCGGGAACTTCGATCGCGCATAGTCGGCGTAGCCGCGCTCCACGACGACGCGAATCGACTCCGAGGGATTGCGCTTCATCGAGTCGGAGGAGATCAGCCTCAAAACGGAACGAGCCGACTCGATCGAGCCGCTGATCGCGCGCGAGCCCGCCTCGTACGGCCGGAAGAACGCATCGAGTGGGTTCGTGTGCGACGAGATCCGTCCCCACACCTCGGCCGCCGTTCTCTCGCCAACCTTCGGATACAGCTTCAGCATCCGCTTCCATGACAGCTCGTCACGCGAGTTCGTCACGACTTTCAGATACGCGAGAACGTCTTTGATATGCGCCTGCTCGAAGAAGCGCACACCGCTGCGGATCTCGAACGGGATCAGCCGCCGCGACAGCTCCATCTGCAACTCGAGCGACTGGTAGTGCGAGCGATAGAGCACCGCGATGTCGGAGAGCTTCTCTCCCTCGTCGCGCAGCTCGAGGATCCGTTGTGCGACGAACGCGGCCTGCTCGAAGACGTCATCGACGCCGACGACCGCCGGCTCCGGCCCATCGCCGCGCACGGCCTGCAGCTCCTTCCGAAATTGAAAGCGGTTGGCGGCGATCGACGTATTCGCGAGCGCCAGGATCTGCCGCGTCGAGCGGTAGTTCGTCTCCAGCTTGTAGATCGTGGTATCGGGAAAGCGGAGCGGAAAGGTCAGGATGTTCTCGAACGAGGCGCCGCGAAACGAATAGATCGACTGCGCGTCGTCGCCGACCACCATCACGTTGCGCCGCACCGACGACATCGCGTCGATGATCTCGGCCTGCAGCTTGTTCGTGTCCTGATACTCGTCGACGAGGATCGTGCGGAACTTGCGCTTCAGCGGCTCGGCGAGCTCGGGATGCTCATCGAGCAGCAGCTTCCAGTTCAAGAGGAGATCGTCGAAGTCCATCGCGTTCGCCTCCTTCTTCCGTTCGCGGTAGCGGCGGAAGACGTTGAGGATCTCGTCGCGATAGTTTGCGAAGTGCGGATATTCGTTCTCGAGCTGAAGCTCGAGCGGCGTGCGCGTGTTCAGCACGAACGAGTAGAGATCGAGCAGCACGTCGCCTTTCGGGAAGCGCTTCTCCAGCGTCTTGATGCCGAGCGAGGAGATCGCCGATTCCATCATCTCCTTCGAGTCTTCGTCATCGAGGATCGAGAAATTGCTGCGGTAACCGAGGGGTTCGGCGTAGCGGCGGAGGAGACGGTTGCCGATGGAGTGGAACGTGCCGCCCCAGATGCGGCGCGTGTCGATGGTGACGAGCTGCTCGACGCGGCTGAGCATTTCGCGCGACGCCTTGTTGGTGAACGTCACGAGGAGAATGTCCGACGGATCGACGCCATCTTCGATGAGGCGGGAGACGCGATAGGTGAGGGTGCGCGTCTTCCCCGAGCCCGCGCCCGCGATGACGAGCAACGGCCCATCGCCGGCCATCACGACCTCGAGCTGTTCGGAGTTGAGCTCTTCTTCGTAGCGAACGCGATACTGCTTCTGCGGTTTGACGGGCTGCTTGAGCGTGTAGCGGCGGATCTTCGTGGTCACTGGACTCGTAGGGTAGCGCATTGGGTCGCGCGGATACGCGGGCTCGCGGGCTCGCGGTGGGAAGCGCCGGATGCGACCAAGAGTCCGCGAGCCCGCGTACCCCCGAAACTCCTACAAGGAGTAGACTCATCCGTACACGGGTCCCAAACAACCAGGAGGAACGCATGCGGCGAATCAGCCTGTCTTTGACGTTGCTTCTTCTCTTCATTGGACCGACCGGCTCCGCTCAGGAGTCACAGGACGACAAGGAGCTGATGGCGTTGCTCAACAACGCGATCGTCTCCGCCAGTCGTTGGGAGCAGACGGAATCGAAGGCTCCCGCGAAGATTGTCGTCATCACCGCGGAGGAAATTCGCAAGCGCGGATACCGCGGCATCGATGAGATCTTCCACGACATTGCGGGTGTCGACATCAGCAAGGGGCGCGGCGTCGAGTGGACCACGCTGTTCATGCGCGGCATCCGCACGGACAACACCGACCGCTTCCTGCTGATCTGGGACGGCATCATTCAGAACGACATCTGGAAGAACAACGCGTGGATCTCGCGACAGTATCCGCTGCTCAACATCGAGCGGATCGAGGTGATGTACGGCCCGAGCTCGCTGCTCTATGGGGCAAATGCGTTCTCGGGAATCATCAACATCATTCTCAAGAAGCCGGCGGATGTGAACGGCACCGCCGTGCGCGTCACGACCGGTTCCTACGGCACGCGCGCCGCCGAGATGAATTACGGCAAGCAGATGGGCGATTGGCGCGTCTCCGCGAACGGCCGCTGGTTCGTCTCGGACGAGATGAACATGAACAACAAGACGTGGGTCGACAACGCGGGACGCACACGCTATCAGAACTGGATTCTGTCGCGCGATGGCGCGCGGACCTCGAGCGGAGACTACGTGTCGGGGCTGAAGGTCGTGAACGGAATCCCGCACCAGAGCTACGACGGGCAGGATGTTCCGTTCGACGGCACCGTCTATGGCGACACGAAGGATTGGTTCCTGCAGGCTGGCGTCGGCTACAAGTCGCTGGAGCTTCGCGCGTTCTACTGGTACCGCGACGAAATCGAAGACGACTGGTATACGCCGCTGCGGCGCATGCATGGGCCATGGGTGCCGACAGGTTCGGCGATCTACCTGACGCATGACACCCAGTTGCCGAAGAACATGTTCCTGCACAGCTACGTGCGCACCGCGTCTTCGGGCCTCGATGATTACTCGCGCGACGGCGGGTTCTCTCGCAACATCTCCAACAATCTCTCCGACCCCAACAACCTCAAGACCACCAACCTCGGCGTCATGACGTGGTACGCGCTGTACAACCGCGACTCGCGCGCGGGGCAGCAGCTCAACATCGCGAAGCCGAACTACGACGTGGTCGTCGGCTGGGAGTTCACCGCGATCAAGAGCTACGAGGACTACAACATTCGGACGTTGCAGTCGAAGCCGTTCCAGCACAGCCCCCAGCATCGGGAGCGCAACCGCGCAGCGTACGTGAATGCGCAATTCAATCCGGATCCGAAGTTCTCGATCGCCGGCGGCGTCCGCTACGACTACAACTATCTGGCGGGAGAGAAGGGCGGCTTTGGCGATCTCCTCACGTATCGTGCGGCCGGCATTTACGCGCCCAGCGACAAACATACGTTGAAGCTGATTTATGGACAGGCCTTCCAGGCCCCTTCGCCGTGGCAGAAGTTCGCCACGGTGGTTGGCGAGCGCGATTTGCAGAATCCGAACCTCAGTCCGGAGAAGCTCCGCTCGCTGGAGCTGGTGTACGAGTTCGCACCGACGCTCGAATGGCGCAACAGCATCAGCGTTTATCGCAATCGCGTGTCCGACCTGATCGTTGGGACAGCGGTGCCGTTCGGCAACGGGACGACACTGCAGAACAACAATTCGGGTGGGCTCAAGATCTTCGGTCAGGAGGTGGAGAGCCGCTACTACTTCAACGCGAAGAACTCGATCTACGCGAACGCGACGTTCAGCAAGACGGAGTTGGACAACGGCAGCCGTCAGGGCGATCTCGCGCCCTTCAAGTTCAACGCCGGCGCCGACTGGATGCTGCACGACAGGTACGCCATCAACGTGCGCGGCCACTACGTGTCGGCGCGAGACACGATCAACAAGAACTCACCGAACATCTATACGGCGAAGCGCGTCGGGGCGTACGAGACGCTGGACGGCTCGTTCACGTGGATGAACATCGCGAAGAATCTCGACCTGAATGCGACGGTCAACAACCTGTTCGACAAGCAGTATTACGATCCAGGTGTGCGCAGCGGCGATGGCCGTACGTACAACGCCATGATCATTCAGGAAGGGCGGCGCGGGTTCATCGGGTTGAATTACAAGTTCTGATTTTCAGGGCGCTGAGGCGCTGGGGCGCCGGGGTGACCCAGAGTCCCGGCGCCCGCAACGAGAGTCAAAATCGGAAAATTCAGCAAGGCGGGCGACGTCGCTGCGCGACGCGACTGAGTAAGAGAAACTCGCGGTGCTCGGG
>CAZKID010000438.1:0-4764 GCA_964552405.1 uncultured Thermoanaerobaculia bacterium | reverse complement strand
CGCCTGGATTCCGCCGTAGCGCGCCGCGATCGGCGTTCCGCAGACGTTCCTGATCGTTGCGCCGGGATCATCGAGGCGCCGCACGTGGAGCTCATCCGCGATTCGCTCGGCTCCCCTTCGAAAGGCCGACGCGATTCCTTCGCCCCGGATGACGGTTGCGATCGTTCCGATCATCGCGACAGCACCGCGTCGTAGACGCCTCGGATTTCCGCGGCATGCGCAGCGGAACGTTTGGGAGGTGTAAGAGCAGCGCGCCATTCGTCGATCAGCGACGGCTGCTCGGCGACGCGCCGGAGAATCGCGTGAAGCGCCGCAGCGTCGCCCGGCTCGAAGAACGCCGCGGCCGGCATCTCCGAGAGGGCGCCGCCGGATGTCGCGATGACCGGCACGCCGCACGCCATGGCCTCGCGCGCCGCGAGGCCGAACGACTCGAGCCCGATCGAAGGGACGAGCAGCACGTCCATCGATGCGAAGACGCGAGGCTTCTCGGTTTCTGCGAACGTCCCCTCGAACACCACCGCTGGCTCCTGCATCCGCGCAACGTACTCCGGCAGCGCAGTCGCGTCGCCCCAGAGGTGCAGCGTCGCGTTAGCCACGCCGCGCATCGCTTCGACGGCGGTCTGGACACCCTTGTGCGGTGCGATCGATCCGACGTAGCCGAAGCGGATCGGGAGACTCGCCGGTGGGCGAGACGCAGGAAGCGGCTCGATGTCGACGCCGTAGGGGAGGACGTGGAAGGGCTTCGCCGCGTCGATGATGTCCGCGTAGTCGGCGCGGATCGCGTCCGATCCCGCGATGTACGCCTCACACGCGTGCAGAGCTGCCCGAGCGGCGCGTCGCCGGATGAGGTGCAGCGGCATGTTAGCCAGCGGAAGATTCGTCAGCGTCCGGCAATTGGCGCATTTCAAAGGCTCCGGACCGCTGCAGCGCTGGCCCTCACGATCGAGGCGGTTCACACGCGCGCAGACGAACCACCAGTCCTGAATCTGCAGCACGATCGGAATCCGCAGCCGCCGCGCGACGGCGATCAGGCTGAATGCGTGACCGGCGAGGTGATGCACGTGCAGCAGATCCGGCGTCTCCTCGCGCAGGAATCGCTCGAAGTCCCGGTCGAGCGCGCGATCGGCGATCGCGTTGCGCACGATCGGATTGCGCGCCGTGAAGTTGTTCGCCACGAGCCGCACCCGAACTCCGTCGTCGAAATACTCGACTGCCTCAGCATGCTCGCGATGCGGCGCATCCGCGCGCGTGTAGACGGACACGTAATGCTCGCGCTGCTGCTGCCGCACGAGCCAATAGGCATACAGCTCGGTCCCCGCATGCTGATAGGGAGGCCACCCATGCACGAGATGCACGACACGAAGTGGAGAGCGGACGCCTCGTCCGCCCAGTCGCGCCCAGACGCGCGACCGAGCCGCGGCCAGAGGATCCCGGCGCATGAACTCCGCAATCGTCGCCATATACCGCGGGTGCAAACGTCTCAGTGTCGAAGCCGCGCGCCGTTGCAACGCCTTTCGCGACGCGCCGAAACTCCCATGCCCCGCGTGCTGGATGAAGGTCGCGTCGTCCGCGACGTGAATCCATCCGCGTGCCAGCGCACGAAAGCAGAAGTCGTTCTCCTCGCCGTACCCAAGTCCGAAGCGTTCAGCATCGAAAAGCCCAATGTCATCGAGCAACGCACGCCGGATGTACATGCAGACGCCGACTCCTGTCGGAAGCCGCGGATACTCACGCACGGAACAACTCTCGACGAGCTCGCCGAAGGACTGCGCATCGAATCCGCGAGGCAGGAGATTCTCCTCGAACGCGCGAGGGATCGAGCAGAGCGTCGCGTGATTCGAGAGCGGAGTCACGGTGCCGATATCGCCGTTCGAATAGGCGGCGGCAATCAGCTTCTCGACCCAGCGCGGCGTGACGACGGTGTCGCTGTTGAGCAGAATCACATCGCGTGTTGTCGCCCCCATCCCGCGGTTGACACTGCCGGTGAAGCCGAGACGGGCGTCGTTGCACAGGAGGTCGCGACCACGCAGGAGATTCTCGACTCCGGCATCCTGCGGCCCGTCGACGACGATCAGCAGGCGATGCCGCGCGAGCTCGGTATGCGCGTCGACACTCGCGAGACAGCGCCGCAGCAGTTCCGCGGCGCCGTAGACGGGGATGATGATGTCCACGCCTTCAGGCCGCGGTGCGTTCGGCCGCCCTGCGCCGCGTGTCCAGTCAATCGGTTTGCGCAACCCACGCGATTGTAAGGGGAACCCGGGTCCCTCCCTGCTGTCTGCTGCCTGCTGTCTGCTGCCTGCCGTGATACAACGCTCAGCGTGATCGAGCGTCGCAGCATCGCGGGGCAGCCACTGCAATGGAACGTCGAGCTTCACGACATCGTCCATCGCTCGTCGCTGCTCTACGAGCTCGTTCACCGCGACCTCACCGTCCGCTACAAGCGCTCCCTCCTCGGTTTCCTCTGGACGATGCTGCATCCGCTGCTTTTGATGCTCATCTTCCTGGTCGTCTTTTCTTCACTGTTTCAATCCCGCGCCCCGCATTACGAGACGTACTTTCTCTCCGCCTACGTCGCCTGGAACTTCTTCGCGCAAACGATCGTGAATGGCATGGCCGGCATCGCGTGGAATGGCCCGCTGATGAAGCGCGTGCGCGTGCCGCTCTCCGTCTTCACGCTGTCCTCGACCGTTTCGGGACTCGTGAATCTCGCCCTGTCGCTGATCGTGCTCTTCACGATCATGGCGATCACCAGCGCGCCTCTCCGCCCATCGCTCCTCTTTCTCCCCATCAGCCTCGCCATCGTCTGGATCTTCACCCTCGGCGTCTCGCTCGGACTGACGGCCGTCTCGATTTTCTTCGGCGACATCCGCGAGATGGTGCAGGCCGGGCTGCCCGCACTGATGTATCTGACGCCGATCATCTATCCGATTTCCGTCGTCCCCGAGCGATTCCGCTGGCTGATCAAACTCAATCCCCTCGTCTACATCGTCGAGATCGTCCGCGATCCGATCTACTACGCAATCATTCCGTCGCAGCTGACGCTGTTGATCGCATTCGTTACGTCGCTGGGATCGCTGGCCATCGGCTGGATGATCTTCCGTCACCTCGCACCCCGCTTCCACGCGCACTTGTAAGATGAACGTCATTGAGCTCGAGCGCGTGAGCGTGCGGTATCGCGAGACGAAGGTGCGCAGCCTCAAGGAGGCAGCGATTCGTGCGATCAAAGGTCACACGCGGCCGGATGATTTCTATGCGATGCGCGATGTGAGCCTCGCGATTCATCACGGCGAGGCGGTCGGCATCATCGGCGCGAATGGCGCGGGGAAGTCGACGCTGCTTCGCGTCGCGGCGGGAATCATCGCGCCGTCGCAGGGCGTCGTGATCAGCCGCGGCACGGTGGCTCCGGTGATGGAGCTGGGCACGGGATTCGAAGCGGAGCTCTCCGGACGCGAGAACATCTTCTTCAACGGCGCGCTGCTTGGTTGCTCGCGCGCCTACATGCGTTCGCGCGCTGACGAGATCATCGCGTTCTCCGGGCTCGAGCCGTTCATCGATGCGCCATTGCGCACGTACTCGACCGGCATGATCGCGCGCCTCGCTTTTGCGGTGGCCACGTCGATCGATGCCGAGACGATCCTGCTCGATGAGATCCTGGCCGTTGGCGATGGCGCGTTCCGCCGTCAGTGCAAGACGCGCGTCGAGGGCTTCGTGGCGCGCGGTGCGACCGTCGTGCTGGTCTCCCACGAGCTCGATGCGATCGAGAGCTTCTGCTCGCGCACGGTCTGGATCGCGAAAGGGGAGATCGCCGCGGACGGTCCATCGGCCGAGGTGATCGCGAAGTACAAGGCGCAGGGATCGTGACGCGCGTCTCTATCGTGATCCCGACGTACAACACCGCGGCGATGACCGGGCGTTGCGTGCGTGCGGTCCGCGAGTCGATGCCGGACGCCGAGGTGATCGTCGTCGACGATGGCTCGACGGATGGAACCGCGGAGTTGTTGGGGCGCGATGTCCTGCGACTCGATTCGAATCGCGGGTTCGCGGTCGCCGCGAATGCGGGAGTCGCCGCGGCCACGGGTGACCTCATCGTGCTGCTCAACAGCGACGCCTTCGTGGAGAAGAATGCGCTCGCCGCATTCGTTCGTGCGTTCGATGCCGATCCGAAGCTGGGCGTCGCCGGCGCGCAGTTGCTCAATGAGGATGGCACGTTGCAATGGAGCGGCGGGCGCACACCGACGTTGCTCTGGATGCTCGCGGTGGTGAGCGGCGCCGGCCGTTTCGTTCGCCGCTTCCGCCCTGCGGGTGCGCCGCGTGTCGAGGTCGATTGGGTGAGCGGCGCGGCGATGGCGTTTCGCCGTGAGGTGTGGACTGCGTGCGGCCCGCTGGACGAAGACTATCTCTTCTACTGTCAGGACATCGACTTCTGCCTTTGCGCTCGAGCTGCCGGTTGGAACGTTCGCATCATTCCCGAGTCGCGAGTCCTCCACGGCCTCGGTGCGACGATCGCGGCTAACGATTCGCTGCACTACGATGCGTCGAAGCTCTGGCCGGATCTGCTCACCTGGGGTGGGCGGCGGTATGGGTGGGCCTGGTGGTTTGTGGCGAGGATGGGATTTGCCGTAGCGAGAGCTATGCACGGGGGCAGAAGCGAAATGCAGAACGCAGAACGCAGAATGGAGAATTGAGAACGCGGTGGCTTCGTCATCCCGAGCGTAGTCGAGGGACCCGGGTGGGCGGGCGGTACGAAGATCATGTCGCGCGCCT
>CAZKID010000437.1:0-4764 GCA_964552405.1 uncultured Thermoanaerobaculia bacterium | reverse complement strand
ATCGCTTTCACCTCGGCCCGGTGATCTCGTGGCGGCCGGTTGTTTTCGGCGCGCTGGTGACGATCGTGACCGGCGTGCTGGCGGGCGTGCTTCCCGCGCGGCGCGCGGCGCAGTTGGATCCGGTCGAGGCATTGCGGTGAGCCCCGGAGGGGCTCGTGAGAATAGCCAGTGGTGGCGCGTATGCGCACACCACTGGATGACGAGGGGTGCGGCGATTGTGCGCCCCGGCAGGGGCGCTGGAGAATCCGGCACGCCTGCCGGTGTGCGGACCATGGGTGGTCCCGCGGATCCAGTGGTGCTGAACACCACTGGCTATTCTTCAGCACGCCTCTGGCGTGTGGGATTCCGTGCCTTGCACGCGCAGAAGACGAAGGCAATGCTCGCCATCACCAGCGTCGCGATCGGCGTCGCCGCGGTCATCCTCACCGGGGCGGTCTCCGCGGGCGCGCAGCGAGAGATCACCGCGCGCGTGGCAGCCATCGGCTCGAATCTCATCGTCGTCCGTCCGGCAACGGTCGCGCGAACGCCGTCGCGGAACATTGCCGGAGTCGTCAATACATTGACCATCGACGATTACGAAGCCGTCGCGCGCATGCCGCTCGTGGCCGCAGCCTCGCCGGGCATCGAGAAGCCGCTCCGCGTCAAGAGCGGGAATCGGATCGTGCTCGCTCGCGTCCTCGGCGTCTCGAAGGACTATCCCCATGTGCGCAACTTCCGCGTGCAGGCAGGACGTTTTTTCGATCGCGACGATGAGACGCAGAAACGCCGCGTCGCCGTCCTCGGCTCCGAGATCGCTGAGGGTCTGTTCGAAGGGCGCGATCCTGTCGGGCAGGAGATCCGCGCGCGCGGCATCCCGTTCGACGTGATCGGCGTCCTCGAGTCGAAAGGTGTCCTGCCTGATGGATCGAATGAAGACAACGAGATCCTGATCCCATCCGCCACCGCGCTGCGGCGCGTCGTCAATCGCACATGGCTCACGAGCATCTTCATCAGCGTGCGCGACGCCTCACGCATCGACGAGACACGCGAGCAGATCGCCGGGCTCGTCCGAGCGCGGCATGGGCGCGAGGACTTCGGCATTCAGAACACCGCGAAGCTGATGACCATGCAGAAAGAGGCCGCGTCTCTTCTCGGCACTCTGGGTGCGGGCCTCGGCGGCGTCGCACTCGCGCTCGGCGGCATCGGTATCCTGGCGCTGATGCTGATGTCGGTGAAGCAGCGCACGGGTGAGATCGGTCTGCGCATGGCCCTCGGCGCCACGCCGCGGAACATCCTCACCCAATTCCTCTTCGAAGGTACACTGCTGGCCATCGGCGGCTGGCTCGTCGGGCTAACCATCGGCGGCATCGGCGCGATGGCTTTGCGTTCGGCGACAGAATGGCAACTGGGCTGGCCGGTGAAGGCTCTGTTGGAATCGGCGGCGATGGTGCTCGTGGCCGGTCTCGGATTCAGCGCGTTCCCCGCGCGGCGGGCAGCGCGGCTGCAGCCGATGGAAGCGCTGCGCGCACAGTGAATGATGGCGACGAGAGTATTGATCATCGACGACGACGAGCGGCTCAACGCGCTGCTCACCGAGTATCTCGGCCGCTTCGACTTCAGCGTGGTCTCGGCGACGGATGCCGAGGCGGGGCTGCGCGCGCTGAAGTCGTCGCAGCCTGATCTGCTCATCCTCGATGTGATGCTGCCGGTGATGGATGGTTTCGCCGTCTGCCGCAAGGTGCGCGAGACCAGCCGCATCCCGATCATCATGCTCACTGCTCGTGGCGACGTGATGGATCGCATCGTCGGACTCGAGATGGGCGCCGACGATTACCTGCCGAAGCCCTTCGAGCCGCGCGAGCTCGTCGCGCGCATTCAAGCGGTACTGCGCCGCGGAAAGCCGGAGGAGCAGGAGCTGCTGCGCGGCGGCGCGCTCGAATTGAACCTGACGACGCGCGCGGCGCGCGTGAATGGGAAAGAGGTCGAGCTCACCGGCGCGGAGTTCGAGCTGCTCGCGCTTCTGCTGCGCAATCGCGGACGCATCCTCTCTCGCGATCGCATCGTCGAGGAGACGCGCGGTGTCGATTGGGATGCATACGATCGCTCCATCGATGTGCTGGTGAGCCGCTTGCGGAACAAGCTCGGCGACGATGCGCGGCGGCCGCAGTTCGTCCGGACGGTTCGCGGCGCGGGCTATTGCTTCGTTGGAGCGGACGATGAGTGAGCCGCGCCGTTATCGCCGCTCGGTGTTCGGGAAGCTGCTCGCCATCATGCTGACGATGACGCTCAGCCTCCTCATTCTGATGAGTCTTTTCCTGGCGTTCGGATTCTTCCCCGTGCTCAATCGCGCGATGGGACGGGTCATCGGCGATGACGTGCGCCGCATCGCCGCGACGCAGCCCGACTACGCGGCGGCGAAACGCATGGCGAAGGAGCTCGACCTCGAGATCCGCTACGAAGGACCGGACGGCGCGTGGACCACAGCGCGTTGGGTGCCGTCGATCGCCGATGCACGCCGGCATCCGGAGTGGGGCCGTGCACGTCTCGAGCGCGCGCCCAATGGCGGAACGTATCTCTTCTACTGGATTTGGGAGCGGCGGACGATCGATGCGCATCACTGGCTCTTCGCCGGCTTCATTCTTCTCATCATCGCGACGATCGTCGTCGCGCACCTCGTGATTCGCCGCCTGCTGTTGCCGTTGCGCACGCTCGGCGATGGCGTCGCGCGACTGAGCGCGGGTGAGCTCGAGGTTCAGTTGCCGGAGGCCACGCGCGACGAGTTCGGCACGTTGACCAATGCGTTCAACGAGATGGTGAGCCGCGTGCGCGCGATGGTTCGCTCGCGCGATCAACTGCTGCTCGATGTCAGCCACGAGCTCCGCTCGCCGCTGACGCGCATGCGCGTCGCCGTCGAGCTGCTGCCCGAGGGGGCGAATCGCGAAAACATGGTGGCGGACATCGCGGAGATGGAGACGATGATTGCCGAGCTGCTCGAGCTCGAGCGCCTGCGCGGCGGCATCCGCATGACGAGAATCGATCTCGCGCCGATCCTTCGCGACTCCGTGGCAGGATTCGCGCGCGCGGCGATCATCGCGATGCCGCCGGAGATCATCGTCGAAGCAGATGCGGAGAAGTTGCGAACCGTACTGCGCAATCTGCTCGACAACGCGACGAAGTATTCGACGGGGACCATCGAAGTGTCCGCTGCGATCGATGAACGGAATGTCGTGGTGCAGGTCAGCGACGATGGGCCGGGGATTCCGCCCTCCGCACTCGCGACGATCTTCGAGCCGTTCTACCGCGTGAGCCGTTCGCGATCGAAGACCACTCCCGGATACGGCCTCGGTCTCAGCATCTGCAAGCATGTCATCGAAGCGCACGGCGGCACGATCGAAGCGCGGAACCGGGCGGGTGGAGGGGCGGAGATGGTCTTCACCCTCAGCCGGGCGAAGGACCCCCAGAGTGGAGGGGCGTCTACTCCTGGTGAATGATCCGGGCTACGATCGCAAGGGAGCGACTCGATGGAAAAGCCTCGCATCTTTCTGGGATCGTCAGGAAAGCAGGGAAAGCTGATTCAGGCTCTGACGCGTGGTCTCGCAGACGTTGCGCACGTGCTGCCCTGGACGACTTCCTTCAATCCCGGGACGACGACGTTGGAAAGGCTCCTCGAGTTGACGCGTGAGGTCGACTTCGCGGCGTTTGTGTTTGCCGGCGACGACTGGACGAAGAGCGCACCCGAAGCCGATCCGGCGCAAACGGGGCAGTCTTCTCCGCGCGACAACGTCGTCTTCGAAGCCGGTCTGTTTGGTGGTGTGCTCGGAATGCGCCGAACCTTCATCCTCCACGCAAATGGTGCAAAGCTTCCGAGCGATCTCCTCGGTCTCACATGTGTGCGTTACGGCGAACCGGTCAATGCAAGCGAAGCGAAAGCCGTCAATCAGAAGCTTCAGGAGGCGATCGAGCACGAGGGGCGCCTGACCCGCATCGAGGGGCTATGGTGGCAGTTCTCTCTGACGGAGCGCAGTTCGCTCGAGCCTTCGGCGGTGAGCCTTCTGCGAATCTCGCGCGATCGTGACGGCGCGCTCGATGTGAGCGGCCGCGGGTGGCAAGAGGACGGCACGTTGTCCTCGCGATATTGGAGCGAAGCGGCGCGAGAGAAAAAGGATCCTCCCGGCGTGTTCTACTTCTGGAAGGGCGAGCGGCCGCGCCATCCAAACGCGCCACAGTTGTACGGGACGGGCGAGATCCGCAACGAGTCCATCGATCGCGCCGCCGGATACTGGATCACTCGTTCGGAGACTGATCCGAATGTGAACGAGAGAACCTCCGGCGTTTACATGCGCGCCGATTCCGAAGATTTGAGAATCGTCGACGGAACCGACGACCAGCAACGAGCCGCCTTGATCGCAGACCGGCTCAAGCAATGGAAGTCGATCATCAGCGCTTGAGTACTCCTCCGTCGAATACCGCCAGCCAGCGCAGGATATTCGGATACGGCGGGTCGGGCTTCACGCTCTTCGACGGCTCTCCCAATTCCGCGGCCAGCAGCGACGCCTCCTCGAGAAAGCCCGTCGAGTCGATCGCTTCCGCTCGCGCACGCCGCAATTGCGTACGCGCGCCGGCGAGGTCGCCGTTGAACCACGCCTCACGTGCGTCGATCAGCGAATCGACGCCGGTCAGAACCGCATATCCAGCGACCGGTGGACGCTTCCAAGACTTCCACACATTGGAGCGCATGCGAATCGCAAGAACGCGCAGTGCTGCGAGATCGCCCGGATGCGCGAC
>CAZKID010000436.1:0-4767 GCA_964552405.1 uncultured Thermoanaerobaculia bacterium | reverse complement strand
GGAGCCCCCTCATCCGCCTTCGGCACCTTCTCCCCCGTGCGGGGGAGAAGGGACTAGTCGGCTCAAACCCGCATAAACACTGCAAGTTTCCTGGAAGCGGCCAACGGCGCGCAGCGCCGCGACTGGGTGGGAGTGGTACGGAACTCACCAGGGTCCCTCGACTGCGCTCGGGATGACGGAGATCTCCCCCCGTCCAACGCAGACTCGGTTCACTCCGTAATCTTCTTTGTGAAGCAACTCGTCTGCATGCTCGCTGTCGCGTTCACCATCCGCGCGCAGCGCGCTTCCGTCACGCCCGAGCGTGCGCTCGGTAATCCGCCGTACGGCACGCTTCCGGTCGGGCAACGGCCAGCACTCGCGACCAACGGCAACGGCTTTCTTGGCGTCTGGACGGTTCCTGGCGTCGAGGCCGTTCGCTACGACCGCGAGGGAACGATCCTCGACACGACACGCATTCGCATCGATGACTTCGACAGCACGACTCTGGCAGTCGCGAGCGATGGCCACGACTATCTCATCGCATACGCCGGTCCTGACGATCGCGCATCGGTGGCGCGTGTCGAGCCCGACGGAACAGCGGCGAGGCGCGCCGGCGTTTCGCGCCTCCCGGTCGAGGCACTCAACCTCGTCTGGATCCGCAATCAATACGTTCTCGCGTACGCGGCAAAGAATGGTGAGCTGCGAGTCGTGCGTCTCGACCGCGACGGAGCTGCGATCGACGAGGCGCCGATCGGACTTGCCAGCGCCCCTCCGCGTATCGAGATGGCGACGAATGGCGGGAATGCGATCCTCCTCTATCAAGACGGCGCGAACAGCATTCGCGGATTCATCGTCGGCGAAGATGGACGCCCGTCGACCGCCACGCAATTCGCACTGCAAGGAAGCGAGCCGAGTGTCGCCTGGGATGGAGAGAACTACGTGGCCGCATGGCGCGATCAAGGAATCCAACTCGCGTTGACGAACGGGAATCAGCCGGTACCCTTTGCCACCATTGCCAACAGCGGATTCGGACACGACCCTGTCGTGACGACGATCGCTCATCAGATCGCGGTACTGTGGCGATTCTCCGGCTACGACTACTTCGACGCGATCGGTACTGACTACCTCACATTTTTCGACGAGACGACGGCTCAGGAAACGCGCCGCACGAGGATCGCATTCGTATCGCCACCGATCTACGAGCTTCCTCTCCATCCCGTCTATGCCTATGGAAGCCTAACCACCGACGGCACCACGCTGCTCGTCGCCGTCGACGGCACGCTGGCAAAAGTCACGGCCGCACATTCGTGGACGCCCGAGCCTCTGATCGCGCGGCGTATCCGTGCCTCGCAATACACCATCGCCGCAACCGCGGGCGGAGCAGCGGGCCCGATGACGGTCTGGAACGAGTTCGGGACGGAGGACGGCGCATCGATCATCGTGAGTCTCCACGGCCGCGAAGCGTTTCGCATCCCTCATGTCGCAGCCCAACCAGTCGTTGCAGCAGGCCCTTCGTCCTACCTCATCATCTGGAACGAGTTGGGAAAAATTTTCGGTGTTCGTGCCGATGCGGCGGGACAAGCGCTCGACACGACGCCGCGATTCATCGCGGAGGGCATGGGCGAAACTCCGGCGCTCGCGTGGGACGGCGTGAACTACCTCATCGCGGCCTCGTCGCGAGCCCAGCGGATGGTCGTCCTGCGTCTCAGTGAGCAGGGAGACTTGCGCGAAAGCGGCGGAATCGAGCTCGGCCAGGGATCGCGTCCGGCGATCGCGAGCAACGGGCGAACATCGCTCATCGCGTGGCTCGCCGCGAGCCCACGCGCCTCCGGCGGCACACTGGCGGGCGCCTTTCTTTCGCCGAGTGGCGACGTGACCTCGCCGATGCGGATCGACGAGAACGTCGATGACATGCGGCTCGAAGCGACGACGAACGGCACCGACTTTCTCATCGCATGGCAGCGCCGCGACGCGCTCGACGTCGATGTCGCTACGCTCGAGGTGACGCGCGTCCGCAGCGATGGTTCGTGGTCACCCATGGAGACCATCCCAGGCGTCAGCGGCCGCGCCACCTTTACGCCGGTTTGGAACGGCCTGCACTATTTCCTGATCTGGACCGATTTCTACCGTTCGCGCCCGCTCTCGATGATGCGGATCGATGATGCACCCGAACCCGTCGTGACGATCGGGCCTTCGCTCGTAGCTCATTCGATGGCGGCTACGCCGCTCGCGGACGGGTCGTTTCGCTTGCTGTACACGCGCGGCAGCAGCGCGCCCGAGGATGGCGACGCGTCCCGGCTTTATGAGCGGGAGGTGGATGAGCTGGGCGGACCGCGCAGACGGTCACGCTGATCGGAGGCGTCGCGGTTTCCGTTACGGCTTCACCCAGCCCGCGAAATGCGTTTTTCCTCCGTCGATTCTGATCATCGCGACCGGCTTGATCGGGTCGCGCTCCGGGCCCATCGTGATCGTGCCCGACACGCCGGCGTACTCCTTCGTCGTGGCGATCTCGTCGCGGATCTTTTGTTTGTCGAGCGAGCCCACCTTCTTCATCGCGTTCGCGAGGATGTAGAGCGCGTCGTAGCCGAGGGCGGAGTTCGCGGCAGGGTCCTGACCGGTGCGCTTGCGGATCTCACTAACAAAACGCTGCACCGCGGGACGCTCCTCGCCGACGAAGTAGTGATCGGAGAAGTAGCAGCCATCGACGGCCTTGCCGCCGATCTGGATCACGGTCGGCGAGTCCCAGCCGTCGCCGCCGACGAGCGGGATCGTGATGCCGAGGTCGCGGGCCTGGATCGCGATCTGGCCGGCGTCCGTGTAGAAACCCGGTACGAAGAGCACTTGCGGCGCTGCTGTCTTGATCGCGGTGAGCTGCGGGCGGAACTCCGTGTCCCCGCCGCTGTAGCTCTGCTCCGCGACGATCTTGCCGCCCATCTTCGTGAACTGCTCGCGGATCACTTCCGCGAGTCCGACCGAATAGTCGTTCTTGTTGTCGCGCAGAATCGCCGCCGTCGTCAGATTGAGATTCTGCCGCGCGAACGTCGCGAGCGCTTTTCCCTGATAGGGGTCGGTGAAGCAGACGCGGAAGATGTAGTCGCCGATCTTCGTCACCTTCGGATTGGTGGAGGAGGGCGAGATCATCGGCACGTGATTCTGCTGGCAGGCCGGGGCCGCAGCGATCGATTGATTCGAGGAGTTCTCGCCGATCACCGCGACGACATTGTCGCGCGTGATCAGTTTCGTGACCGCGGACGTCGCCTGCTCGGCTTGTCCCTGATCATCCTCGACGACGATGCGCAGTTTCTTGCCGAGGACGCCGCCGGAGGCGTTGATCTCGTCGGCCGCGAGCATGACTCCCACCTTCGTCGCCTGTCCGAACGACGCCTCGGCGCCCGACATCGCGCCGTAGAGTCCGACTGGAATATCAGCCGTTGCGGGCTGGGTTTGCGATTCGCGTCCGGGATGGCATGCCAGCATCAGCAGCGCGGCCGCTGCGAGGGGTCGAGAGATCAATCGCACAATTCCTCCATACACGGGCTAGAATTCGCCGCTTACGTTTTCACGAAAGGATCCGAATTTCAATGCAGGCCAACGATCTCCGCAAAGGTCAGGTAATTCTTTTCGAGGGTGACCTCTGCAAAGTCATGGAGTTCCGCCACCACACGCCCGGCAACCTGCGCGCGATGGTCCAGGCGAAGCTGCGCAACATGCGCACCGGAAATCAGTTCGAGCACCGCTTCCGCTCGCAGGACGAAGTGATTCCCGCTTACATCAATCAGCACGAGATGGAGTACCTCTACTCCGATGGTCATGCGCATCACTTCATGAACACGGAGAACTACGAGCAGGTCGAGATCAGCGATGAGGATCTCGGCGATGCCGCCGCATGGCTCTCGCCGGGCGTGAAGCTGCAGGTGCAGTTCTACGAGTCGAAGCCGATCGGCATCGAGCTGCCGAAGACGATCCGCGCGAAGATCGCCACGACCGAGCCGATGGTGAAGGGCGCGACGGCCTCCGCATCGTACAAACCTGCGACGCTGGAGAACGGCGTGGTGGTGCAGGTGCCGCCGTTCGTGACCGACGGAGAAGAGATCATCGTCGATCCGTCGGAGAATCGATATCTCGAACGGGCGAAATAGACGTGTAGGACAGGCGCCCTCGCCTGTCCACCGAGCCGACAGGCGAGGGCGCCTGTCCTACACAATGTCTTCGGTTCACTTCCTCTGCAAGCAATGTGAAGCGCGGCTTGGGCGCGATGCCGGTGAGGCGTCGCGCCCTTGTGATTTCTGCGGTGCCGCGAGCGACGTCATCGCTCCCCCGCCGGACACTGTGATCGACAGCTGCGCCGCATGCGGTCACACGGAGCTCTACTTCCAGAAAGACTTCAACCGTGCCACCGGCATCGCCCTCGTCGTCCTCGGCGCCATCTTCGTTCCGTGGACATGGCTGCCGCTCGTCGGCGTGACGATACTCGATTACGTCGTGTGGCGCGTGGTGAAGAATGTCGTGGTCTGCTACGAGTGCCAGGCCGTGCATCGCGGCTACGCATGGGCGGAGTCGGTGAAGCCGTTCGACCTCGTGCTTCATGACCGGCACGTGTATGGCGCTGCGCCGCCGGGCGCGGAAGAAGGGCATCACGATCTCTAGCGCGGGGCCGCTTCGCGTCATCCCGAGCGAAGTCGAGGGACCTCGATGTGTTGGGAGGCGCGCGACATGATCTTCGTACCGCCCACCCCACCCGGGTCCCTCGACTTCGCTTCTAATGAACCTCCTCGATAGGGACGAGAG
>CAZKID010000435.1:0-4781 GCA_964552405.1 uncultured Thermoanaerobaculia bacterium | reverse complement strand
AGTCGATGCCGGCACGCGCGAGCTCTCGTCGATATTTCAGATAGCCAACATAGGGAAGCAGCCCGTCCGTCGATCGCACGGAGTTCGTCACCACGACGATGCGCACGCCCTCGGCCAGCTTCGCCAGCAGCAGTTCGTGCAGGAAGCGCGGCGGAATGAAGTAGGGCGACTCGATGATGATCGATTCTTTCGCCGCGGCCATGATGCGGGCCAGGTCGCCGCCGACCTCATGACCTGCCAGGTACTGCACAGGACCAACCTCCGCTGCGCCGCGACTCCAATCGCGCGCGGCTCCGAGGTCGATGAAACCGCTGCGGGTCATTGCTTCGAGTGCGTCGCCGAGGTGCTCCGCGGCTTCGCGGCGCGCGCGCCGGGTGGGGTGGCCGTGGAGCTCGGCGACATCCTTACTCGACCAGAGCTGTTCGAAGCGCGCATCGGCGGCAGCGGCGGAGGCGCCTTCGACGTAGACATCGAGATCGCGATAGTGAATGTCGCGACCGATGCCGAAGTACGACTCGGCGAGATTGCGCCCGCCGGTGAGGTAGCGCGTTCCATCCACGGCGATCACCTTCTCGTGCATTCGCTTGAGCATCCATGGCAGATGCCGCAGATCGAAGGGATGGTACGTGCGGATCTGGACACCCTCGTCGCGCAGATGCGCCATCACTGCTTTGGGGATGCGGCGGAAGGTGCCGTCGATGATGACGCGAACGCGGACGCCGCGGCGCGAGGCGTCGCGCAGCAGTTGAAGGATCGCGAGCGTGATCCGGTCGTCGCGCGTCATGAAGTAGGCGACGTCGATCCGCTCATGAGCCTGACGAATGAGGTCGACGCGTACCTGTGCCGCGTCGCGATCGTCATCGATGAGGCGGACCTCATCTGCGTGTACGCAGAACGCGGCCAACAGGATGAGAACGAAGGCTGGCAGGCGGCGGCGCACCGGAACCGATCAGTGCAGTTACGGCGCCAGGTCGTTTATTGTGGAGCCGCGCGAATGAAGATCGTCTTCGGAGCCGTGCTCGCGATCATCGGCTTGCTCATCGTGATCGGCAGAAAAAGGCCGGCGATGTTCGTCGGCGCGGTGCTGCTTGCCGCCGGAGGCTATCTCGTCTTCATGGGCATTCGGGCGCGCAGGCTCGAGTCGGTGATGAATGAGTTCATCGCGGCGGCGGGCCGCGGCGATCTGGCAACGGTCCGGCGTCTCGCGGACGAACAGCCGCTCTTCATCAACTCCATTCAACGCAGTTCCGGAGTGATCGTCGATCGTCCGCTTCATGCCGCGGCGAAGGGACTGCATCCGGATGTCGTCGCTTTTTTGATCAAGCGGGGAGCGATCGTCGATGCCGATCTCGAAGACGGCAGCACCGCGCTGCACGCGGCGGGCGAGCAGGGTTTCATCGATGACGAGCAATCCCTGCGCCGCGAGGCCGTGATCAATGCGCTCGTCGATCGTGGAGCGCCGGTCAATGCGAAGGATTTTCGTCAGGAAACACCGCTCATGGCCAATGCAGAAGACCCGCGAGCCATTGCGGTGCTGCTTCGGCATGGTGCAGAGGTGAAGGCGCGTGACAGTTATGGCCGCACTCCGCTGCACTACGCGGTCATGACACATGGAGATCACTCGGCCGCGATCACGCTGCTGCTCGAGCATGGCGCGGAGGTCGATGCGCGCGATCGCCACAATCAGACCCCGCTCCTCGTTGCGACGATGAATCCTGCCGACATCGCGACGCTGCTCGCACATGGTGCTGACGCGAAGGCGCGCGATGATCAGGGGCGGAACGCATTGCACCTGGCCGCGCGTTCGCCGGACAATCTCCGCAGCGACATCGAGATGCTCGGAGTGCTCTGCTCGTGTGGCCTCGATCCCGACTCTCGCGACACGACGGGCGCGACGCCGCTCGGAATCGCGCGCGAGCGTCTCGCAAAAGAGAGCGATCGAATCTGGGTCGATGGCCGCCGCCGCATTGTCGGCTTTCTCGATGTGAACGGACCATGCCGGCGGCTCGCCGGCGCGACCAGAGAGCAGCGCGACTTTGCCGTGGCCGAGTTCTTGTGCCGAGATCACGACCAGCACTCGTGCGGAGTCGTGGCGTGGGATTACGACGAGGGGAAGGGAGTCGCCGCCGATCCCGCGCGGGCGGCCGCGCTGTATGAGCCCCTCTGCGATGGCGGAGCAATGTTCGCCTGCAACAACCTCGGCTTGATGTTCGAGGAGGGCCGCGGTGTTGCGAAGAATGCGTCGCGCGCGCGGGAGCTCTTCCGCCGCGCATGCGACGGCGGGGACAAGAACGCGTGCGAGCACATTCAGGAAAAGGCAGAATGAGGTGCGGTAGCTCCGTCACCCCGAGCGAAGTCGAGGGACCCGGGTGGGCGGGTGGTACGAAGCTCATGTCGCGCGCTTCCCACACACGCGAGATCCCTCGACTTCGCTTCGAAGAAACTCCCAGTGTCTATGCGGGTTTGAGCCGACCAGTCCCTTCTCCCCCGCACGGGGGAGAAGGAAACTGACGGCTAGAGCACCGCGAGTTTCTCTTACTCAGTCGCGGCGTTGCGCGACGTCGCCCGCTCGGGATGACGAGGCTCACCCTCGCTCAGTCGAACGCGTCAAGTGCAGCAGCCAGCTCCTCGATCGAAGGCCGCTCGCGATAGTCCGTCTCGATCTTCAGCCAGCGCACGTGACCTTCCTGATCGAGCACGAACGCGGAAGGACGCGGAACGCCGTCGATCTTCTGTTTCGCATATTCAGGATCACGCAGGCCGTAGCGATCGATCGTGAGTGACTGAGGGTCCGAGAGCAAGGCGAAGCCGAGCGCGCCGCGTTTGTCGGACTCGATCTTCTTCGCGAGCTCTTTGTTGTCCTCGGGCCGATCGCGGCTGATCGCGTAGACGCGCGCCTCGGGGAAGCTGCGTGCGAGATCACGAAGTCCGACCAACTGCCGGACGCAGTAGGGTCACCAGAAGCCGCGATAGAACACGAGCAGGACTTTGTGACCGTGCGCGGCGGAGAGACGGACGACGTGGTCGTTCTGATCGAGGAGACGAAAGTCAGGCGCAGCGCCGCCAACGCGCGGAGGCGCGGCCGCGATGCTCATGAGGAGCAGGGCCGAGGTGAGGAGCCATCGCTTCACGTGTGGGCCGATCCGATCGAGAGGTCGTTGTGCAGCGGCTCGTAGTCCCGTCCAAACGTGACATCGCCCGGCCTCCAACCCGATGGACGGCGGAACGCGCCCCAGCAACGCTTCAATGCGTGCAATTGCATCGCGATCAACCCTCGCTCGTTGTCCGCGTCGATGGCCGGATCGCCGACGCCGGTGGGGCGGGGCGGTTCACCGTAAAGTGCGGTGCCGAACACGACATCCCAAATCGAGAATGTCTGTCCGAAGTTGCAATTGTGCAGCCCTGCGCGGGCGGGATCCGCCTTCATGTGATGAAGGCGATGAAATCTCGGATCGACGAAGATCTTGTCGAGATGACGGCCGAAGCCGATGCGAACGTTGGTGTGGGAGAACTTTTGAATCAGCTCGCTCATCAATGCGAGCCACGCAAAGTCAGCGATGTCGACGCCGATGATCAAGGCAACGGCAGCCAGCACCATCGATTCCATGGCGCCGCTCAGGTAACTATCGCGGTCGTCGGTCCAGCAGCTCATCTGGCGCTGACTGTGATGCAGGCTGTGCAGCGCCCACAACCAGGGGATGAGATGCTCCGCGCGGTGCATCCAGTAATAGACGAAGTCGGCGGCGAGGTAATAGAGGGCGATCAGCAGCAGCGGATGATGGCCGAACCAGGGAATCCAGTGCTTGACGCCGAACGTCGCTTCGCCGGCGACATCGCGATTTTCGAAAAGAGCGCTCACCGGCGAGAGCACGATGTAGCTGAACAACGGCAGTAATCCGAGGAGTACGAGCAGTGTGTAGAGACGATCGATCCTGGTCAATCGGCGATCGGTCCAGCGTTCCGCCGGCACGATGGATTCGAGCGGGCGGAAGATCAGAACGATGACGCCGATCTGGATCGCCGTGATGATGACGGCTTCAGCGACTTGATGCGGATCATCATGGACGTGGAGGAAGGAGAGGATCGGGATCAGGTGGCCGCTGAGCCATGCGATCGACGCGAGCCACAGTTGCAGTAGGTAGGACATCGTCAGGCGGCAATCATTGAGCGCGATGATTCTACTGAAACGCGAGCGGCGGTATTTCTGTCAGAACTCGAGTCCCGCTCAGCCGTGGCTACGACTGACGGGTCGACGGGTTCCGAGGGGAAGGTCATGATAGGCGGCCACCAGCTCGGCGATGCGAATCCAGTCGCCGGGTAGAACTGGTTCGGTGACGAAAGCTCCCTCAAGGAGATAGGCGACCTCGGTGATTACGAGTTGAGGGACGACAAGAGGTCCTTCGTGCGATTCGAGGAGCGACAGGCAAGCGACATGATCACGATCATCTTCGTCGATGTAGGCGTATAGCGGGCCGGAATCGACGAGGATCGCTATTTGCGACCTCGGCGCGAATGATTTCTTCAATCCGACTCGCCGTATCGCGACGTCCGCTGCGACCAGCCTTCGCGGCGAGCAGCCGGCGTGGACCACGTCGGACGTGAGCTTCGATCGCTTCGCGCGTGACATCGGCAATCGTAATTCCTCGGCGTGAGGCCTCGTGACGTACGCGAGCGGCAAGGTCTTGGGGCAGCTTGACAGACGTTCGCCTCATGGTATGCCAGCATCGCCAGCGTTCTGCAACGGATCAAATCAAGGCGGCCACGTAACCAGTCCTCGGCGA
>CAZKID010000434.1:0-4788 GCA_964552405.1 uncultured Thermoanaerobaculia bacterium | reverse complement strand
CACCCGGGTCCCTCGACTTCGCTCGGGATGACGAGAGATCGGTCGCTGCAGAATCCTCATCCCCCATACCGATCGTTGAACCACGGCTCCGCCGTGTTCGAGTACCCTCTCTTCTCCCAGAACCCTTTCTTGTCCCCGCTGCGGAATTCGATTCCTCGGATCCACTTCGTTCCCTTCCACGCGTACAACCGCGGCGTGATCATGCGGCAGGGGCCGCCATGTTCGCGCGGGAGCGGTGCGCCTTCCCATGTGTGGACGAGCAGTACGTCTTCGTCGATCGCGCGCGACAGCGCGAGGTTCGTGGTGTAAGGCTCGCCGGAACGAAAGTCCTTGTCGTACCCGGTACAGAGCACGTGTGTCGCGTTTTCTTTTGGAATCACCAGCTCCGCGAGCGTGCGGAAGCGGACGCCGCGCCAGTGATTGTCGAGACGGCTCCAGCCCGTCACGCAATGGAAGTCGCTTTCATCGTCGGCTTGGGGCAGCGCCATGAAGTCGTCCCAGGAGAGCGAGACGGGATTCTCGACGAGCCCTCCGATCTCCAGCCTCCATGCGCTCCGCGCAATGTTCGGAACGTCGCCGAGGTCGAGGACAGGCCAGTTGGTGACGAGGCGCTGATCGACGGGAACCGCCGGCATACCGTGCCGGTTCGGTTTGCCCGACCCCTCGGGTTTCTGACCTTCGAGGCGGACGTCGACGCCATGTCCCAGCTTCTTCTGCCGCTCGATGTAGCGCATCCGCCGCTCGACGAGAGAGTCCCCTTCATTCCTGCTCATGATCGGACAAGCATAAACTTATGAGAGTGACGAGTGACGAGTTACGAGTGACGAGTTGGAACCCACTCGGTACTCGTCACTCGGTACTCGTCGGTCTCGTCACTCGGTCTCGTCACTCGGTACTCGTCACTCGGTACTCGGTACTCGTCACTCGTCACTCGTCACTCATCACTCATCACTCGTCACTGACATCCATGTTCGAGCGAGCGCACCGAGCCCTGTACGCCGCCTTCGATCGCTTTCCTTCGAGGAAGGGAGCGGCGATCCATATCGACCGTTTTTCACGCGCGCTCTTCGACTCCTTCGGCGGCGGCGCGCTCTTCGTTCTCGGTGCCCCTAACCTGCCGTTGCACCAGCGCGACGGCGAGGTGGAGATCGTCCGATTTTCGTCGTCCATCGAAAACTTTCTCGAGCGCGCGCTGGCGTACGGCGCTGCACTTGGCCGCGCGGTCGAGGAGCTGGAGCCTTCGCTCGAGCTCGCGCACTTCCGCGATCCATGGAGCGGTGCTCCGATCGCGCTGCGGCCTCACCGCTACTCGTGCGTGTATGAGGTGAACGCGCTCCCCTCGATCGAGCTGCCGGTCGTCTTCGATGCGATTGCACCGCGGACGCTGGAGAAGATCCGCGCGCTGGAGCGCGCCTGTTGCGACGCCGCCAACCGGATCGTGACGCCGTCGCACACGACGGCGAAATGCCTTGCGTCGATCGGCGTCGATGATAAGAAGATCCGCGTCATCCCGAACGGCTCCGATGTCGATGCGCCGCAGCCGCGCCCGGCCGATGCGCCGGAGCGCTATCTCCTCTACTTCGGTGCGCCGCAGGCATGGCAGGGGATCGACACGCTGTTGCGCGCGTTCGCGCGGCTCGGCGATTTCACGGAGCTGCGCCTGGTGATCATCGGCTCGCAGGAGTCGCGCGCCTGGCGGCCCTACGAGCGGCTCATGGAGCGTCTTGGAATCGTCCAGCGCGTGGTGTGGCGTTTCGCGATGAACGAGCCGGAGCTCGCCGCATGGCGCCAGCATGCCTGGCTATCCGTTGCACCACTCACCGAGTGTCCGCGCAATACGCGGCAGGGGTGCGCGCCGCTCAAGATCGTCGAATCGATGGGATCCGGAGTGGCGGTCGTCGCCTCCGATGTCGCGCCGGTGCGTGAGATCATCCGGCATCGCGAGAACGGCTGGCTCGTGCATCCCGAACGGCCCGATGAGCTGGCGCGCGCGCTGCGCGTGCTGCTCGACCATCCGGCGCTCGTTCGCGAGATGGGCGAGCGCGCCCGTGCCACAGTCCAGGAAACGTTCACGTGGAGCGCAGCGCTCACCGCGCTGCAGAAAGTGTACGAGGAGTGTGATGCTGAAAGCCTGGAAGATCTTCCGGTCGCTCAACGCTGAGCAGCGTTCGATCGTCGAGCAGAAGCAGATCAATCTCAATCGTCCGATCGGTGAGCTGGTCGAGCTCCTGGGGCCGATCGCCGACATGGATACGAACATGAGCAATGCCGGCTGCAGCACCGGCTGCACGATGTTCATCGTCGTCGCGCTCTGTATCGGCGGCAACATCCTCGCAAACGCGTTCAACCTTCCTGGTCCCGTGCATCTCATCTGGACTCTGCTCTGTGCGTTTCTCTTCTTTGCCCCGCTCGTGATCTATCTCAAGACACGCAACTTCAACGTGTCGGACAACATGCGGGTGACGGCGCTGCCGTTGCTCCATCTCCTGCGCGAAGATGCCGATCCTGGCGAGGCGATGCATCTGGAGATCGACCTCCGCGAGCCGATGTCGAAGGAGAAGCTCCTCCGCACCGAGAAGCCGCGCGAACGGATGTCGCAGAGCTTCTATCGCGATCCGTGGATGAACGCTGAGCTCATTCTCGTGGATGGCAGCAGGCTGCGGTGGAGCATCGACGACATGCTGCGCCATCGCACCGTGACCAAGAAGGCCCGCAGCGGCAAGTGGAAGACGAAAACGAAGGACTCGCGCAAGTGCAGCGTCGACGTCGAGCTGACGGTGCGCAACAAGTCGTATGAAGTGCGCGGCGCAAGTGAGGCGGGCGAGAAGAAGAGCACCGTCACCGCCAGCCGCACGATGAAGGTCGATGGTGCGAATCCGACTGATCCGAAAGTCATCGTCGAAGTCATCACCGAAGTATTCGAAAAATTGTCGCCGGCGAAGTGAGGAGACGCGACATGAATGAATGTGCAGCGCAGCGCGGCTTTCTGATGTTTCGCAACTGCGGAAACCCGGCGACGAATGAGTGCTCGACGTGCGGACGCCCGATGTGCAGTGAGCACCTCTCGGCGGCCAGCGGGTTTACGACCTGCCTGGACTGCAGTGCGCGCCAGCAGGGCGACAAGTGGCAGGGCGCCAACGGCCACGAATGGGCCTACGGCTTCCGCCATCGGTACTACGCGGCGGGCCTCTATCACCCGATCGGGATCGATCGTACCGATCCGTATTACGACGACTACGACGTTCGCTCGTTCGACTCGCGTGCGAAACATGCGGCGGCGCTGGATGATGACGAGCGCGAGCCAGGCTTCGGAGACAGTTGATGCACCGGCTGTTGTGGTTGACGGAGAACTATCCGCCGGACCGCGGCGGGATGTCGGTTTCGTGCGACCGCATCGTGCGAGGACTGCGCCGCTGCGGCGTCGAGGTCGAGGTCGTCTATCTCGATCGCCGCGAAGCCGACGGCGCACACACGATCAACACGACGTGGAATCGCATTCGCGAGAGCGCCGCGCAGGCGACGCATGTCGTCGCATTCGGCGGCGTGCTGCCGATGCTCGCGGCGCCGGCGTACGCGGCGTGGCTCGATCGTCCGCTGGTGACGCTGATCCGCGGCAATGAGCTCGATGCCGGGCTCTTCGATCCGCGCCGGCGCCCGACGCTCGAGGATGCACTGCGCCGCGCGGATGCGATCGGTACCGTGACGACCGAGCACGCGGAGAAAATCGCCGCGCTGTTCGAACTCGAAGCGACGGTAATTCCAAACGGCATCGACTTCGATTTGTGGCAGGCAACGGAAGGGGACCGGGCCCGTGTTCGTGCCGCTGGCCGCACGCTCGGCTTCTTCGGCCACCTCAAGGCCAAGAAAGGAGTCCCCTTCTTTCTCGACGCCCTCCGGAAGAGCGGCCACACCTTCCACCTCATGATCGTCGGCGAGACCGACCTCGCATTCGACGACTTCCCGCACACGCGCATCACCGCCGTCGATCGCTTCGAATTGATCCCGTACTACCTCGCGTGCGACTTCATCGTCATCCCGTCGCATTACGACGGCTTCCCGAATGTGCTCCTCGAGTCCGCCGCGCTTGGCGTTCCGGTGATCGCATCGCGCGCCGGCGGCATGCGTGATTTCGGTGAGGGGCTCCTCTTCGAGCCGGGGGATCTGCACAGCTGCCGCGCGGCGATCGACCGCGCTGCACGGATGACCACGGAGGAAGTGCGGGCGATGGGCGCGCGCGCCCTCCGCGTTGCGCACGAACGCTACGACGCACGGGACGAGTCGCGCCGCTACGTCGCGTTGTTCGATGCGCTGTCGAGCCGCGGTGCGATCCGGCTCTCGCGATGATTCTCTACTACGCCGTAGGCGGAGGGCTCGGTCACCTTGCACGAGCGCGGCGTGTGCTGACGAAGCTCGGCTTGCGAGATCGCGCGACGATCCTCACGACCGCAGAGGCGCCCGAGGTTGCCGAGGGAATCCCGACACTACGTCCATCAGAGAACATCGACTATCACTCCTTCGAGCGCCTCATCGTCGACGCGTTCCCCTGCGGCCTCCTCGGCGAGCTGAGAGAGCTCGACATGCCGATGGACTATGTCGCGCGTCTCTTGAAGTGGGACGAATACGCCGCCGTGACCGGCGCGGTGATGCGACGCTTCGAGACGACGTATGTCGTCGAGCCCGTGACCCACGCGATCGAGTCGGAGTCATTCGTCGATCTCGATCTGCACGAGCAACCGCCGGAAGCAGAGGAGGAAGACTTCTGGCTCGTCGTGCACAGCGGCAGCGAGG
>CAZKID010000433.1:0-4809 GCA_964552405.1 uncultured Thermoanaerobaculia bacterium | reverse complement strand
CCTGCACGTATTGTCCGAGTACCCTGGCCATCTGTTGTTCGCTGACCGGTTTCGAAGGTAGTCGGTGACGCCTTCCACGGCCGCTTCGCTGCGCGTTGTTCATTACGTGCGTGTCGTAGCCGTCCTCGAGAAAATGCGTCGCGAACGAATTTACCGGCTCGGTGATTGCGCAACGCCGCTGTGCCGATCGGGTGTGCGCAGCCCGCTGGAAAACTCATGAGGGACCCGGCGCCATCAGCCTATCGCAGGCAAGTCCCGAAGTAGGCCGACAACGATTTCCGTTCCGATCAGAGTACGATCAACACGGTCAGCTGGTTGGCGGCAAGGATCGAGATTCCGCGTTTAATGCGATTGAATCGTACGTCTAATCAGCTGAGGAAGACGTTAGGCGCACGCGAGCACGGGAGTGATGTGACCATCGAAAGGAAGGATCAGTGGCCAGAGGGCGTAGCGATCTTGATGGTCGCGGTGGCCATGCTCGTGATCAAGGCCGACCCACGATGGTTCGGTCTGGACCGATCGGACAAACCGCTCTTCTTCCTACTTGGTTTGGTCCTCGGGCTTCCGTCCGCGATCTACATTTCGATGCTTCGAGTGCGGGAAAAGCGCAAGAATGAGGCTGCCGCGCCATCTCCTCAGACGCAAGGCTTCGCGTCGGGAGCAAGCTCGGGACCCTTTCGCTACCAGGCCTCGGTGCTAATTCTTTGGATCGTTACAGCCGCCGTTGTGGTCGCCGTAGTGTCGATCGCCATTCCCACCATCATGTGTGCTGCTCCGGCCGTGTGAAGCACGGCGCCGGTAGCTGCAACAACGTTAGCCGGACGAAATCACGGGGCAATTGGCGTGAGCTTTCTCAGCGACTTCTTTATCGCAGCATCTGACGGACCGCCCGCGTATGCCGGCGGCGAAAGTATGCCCGCGGAAGATCGATGTCAGCTGCGTAGAATCTCGCCGCTCGAGACCGCCGGGATGCTCGCGGTTCTCCGCGGAACTGATGAATATGGCGCCCTTACGCGCGAGTTTCCTCTCCTTACTCCAGAAGACGCCGAGGAATGGACGGTGGCCGTCCCTCAAGATATGGTAACCAGGCTCGCGGCAATCGCTCCCGAAAACGTGCATTCAATCGCCGAGCGCTTTTCTGTCAAAACCGAGGCGAGCTTCACTGGTCGACCGATGACTTCGTCCCCGTGGTGGTCGCTCTCACGGCGCTGGCGCAACGAGCGCTCGGGTCAGGAAAAAAGTGTACCTTTGGCTGTGCCTCTAATCGTGTTTTGCGCGTCGCCGCCTAACTCGGCGCTGCAGCCGATGCCGTGCCGGGCCTAGATTCTTCGCGCGCCCGGGAAGCAGGCGCGGTACGATCGCGGGGTGAGCCCCACGGTCTTTCGGGAAGGTCCCTTCGGTTCTTTTTCTTTTCGCGCGATGAGTCTCGGATCCATATCCACGTTGCCTCCGGAAGTGGAGAAGCAAAGTTCTGGCTCTCTCCGAACGTGGAACTCGCCGAGAACCATGGGTTACCCGAACGGGAGATCACGAAGCTGAGTACAATCGTTCAGGATCATGAGCAAGAGATCAGAGCGGCCTGGACCAGGTACTTCGGAAGTTGAGGTAACCAATGTCTCCCGTAACGGGTTCTGGCTCTACCTGGGTGGCCGAGAACTCTTCTTATCCTTCACGGACTTCCCTTGGTTTGCGGACGCTTCCATCCGCGATATCACGAACGTCGAGTGGCCAAGCGAAGATCATCTGTACTGGCCCGTCCTCGACGTCGACTTGTCCGTCCGCTCTATCGAGCATCCCGAGGAGTTCCCTCTCAAGTCAACGGCGCCTAACTCGCGCTTGCAGCCGACGTAGCCCGCTGTCCGTTCGTCGTAGGTGCTCAGGTCTCGCGTGCGGGCTACGCGGCTGAAGCTGAAACGTCTAGGCCGACCCGACGAAACTGCCCGCCGAGGTACGATCATCATGTATACAGATTACCTCCGGTCGAGTCGTGGCTGGTCACGTCGAGCTCGATTGCGAACTGCCTGAAGGCACGAAGGTTACTATCCTCGTCACGGAAGGCGACGAGACCTTTGAGGCGGATCCAGATTCGAACGGATCCTTCTCCAATCCATCGCACAAGCGGAGGAGGGCCGGACCGTACCGTTCGAGACCGTACTTGCCGAACTGCGTAGCCGAGAGTGACGTTGCCGCTTCGCATCGAGGCGACCGAGCTCGCACGTGACCTCATCAAGAGGCGGACACGTGTGGAGAGCCCATAGGCCGAGCGTACCGAACGCTATCCGAGAAGAGTGGCATGTGCTTGCTAATCGTGGCCATTCCGTGAAAGGCATCCACATTCGTCGGTGGATGCCTGCTTGGTTTGGGCGTGGCAGTGATTTCATAAGGACAGGCGAGGGCGCGCCTCGAAGACAGGCGAGGGCGCCTGTCCTACACCATCACCTGCACGTATTGTCCGAGTACCCTGGCCATCTGTTGTTCGCTGACCGGTTTCGAGATGTAGTCGGTGATGCCTTCCACGGCCGCTTCGCTGCGGTCGTGCGAGGTCATCGCGATCACCGGCAATGCGCGCAGGTGCTCGCGCGAGCGAATCTCGCGAATCGTGGCGCGGCCATCGAGCCCCGGCATTTCCATATCCATCAGCACGGCGTCGAACGCCTCACTCTCCAGCATCTCCAGCGCCGCCGCCCCATCCTCGGCCTCGCTCACTTCGCAGCCGAGTTGCGCGAGCACTTCGCGCGCGACGATGCGCGTGATCTCGTCGTCGTCGACGAGTAGAACGCGATTGCCTGTCGCGACGCGCTCCCCTTCGTACACATACTTGACGCCGAGGTTGCGGCCGAGACATTCGAAGATCGTCTCCTCGGCGAACGGCTTGACCACGAATTCATCCGCTCCGTTCTTCAGAATCAGATCACGCTCATGCTCGAACGCGCTCGCCGTGAGCGCGATGATTTTCGTAGGCGGCAGATTCCCCTCCGCCTCCGCGCCGCGGATCACGCGCGTCGCTTCCGAGCCATCCATGACCGGCATTCGTTGATCCATGAACACGAGATCGGGATGCCACGCCTTCCAGAGCTCGACGCCATCCTGACCATTCGCTGCATCACGCACCTCGAAGCCCACTGATTCGAGGAGGCGATGCAACAACGTGCGATTGTCGAGCGTGTCGTCGACGACTTCGATCCGCCGCCGTTGTCCCGGCGCGAGACCGATCACGCGCTTCATCTGATGACGCACGGCGCGCTCCGACGCCGGCGGGAGCTCCAGATCGAAGCGGAACGTCGTCCCCGTGCCGCGGCGGCTCCGCACCGTGATGTCGCCGCCCATGAGGTGAATCAACTGCTGCGTGATGACGAGGCCGAGTCCCGTTCCTTCCTTCGCCTGCAGCCCCGTCTCCGTCTGCACGAACGGTTGAAACAGCGACGCGATCTCGTCCTCGCCGATGCCCTGCCCCGTATCGGCCACTTCGAACAGCGCGCGTCCACCGCTCCACGAGCCGCGAATCGTGATCGTTCCCGTCTCCGTGAATTTCACCGCGTTGCCCAGAAGATTGATGAGCACCTGCCGCAGCTTCCCTTCGTCGCCGCTGACGACGGACGGAAACGTGCGATTCACATCGACGACGAGCGCGAGACCGGCCGCATCGGTGCGGGCGCGGATCATCCCCGCGACTCCCTCGATCATCTCGTAGACGTCGAACGGACGCCGCTCGGCGGACATCTTCCCCGCCTCGATCTTCGAGATCGACAGCACGTCGTTGATGAGTCCGAGAAGGTGCTCACCGCCGCGCCGGATGATGGAGAGATTTTCGCGGTCGCCATCCGTGAGCGACCGGCTGCGCGCCATCAACTGCGCGAAGCCGATCACCGCATTCAGCGGCGTGCGCAATTCGTGCGACATGTTCGCGAGAAACACGCTCTTCGCGCGATTCGCATCGTTCGCGCGCGCCTCGGCCTCTTCGAGCTGAATCGTGCGCTCGTGTACTTTCCGCTCGAGCTCTTCGGTCCGTTTCCGCACGCGGCGCTCGCGCCAGCGGATGATCAGCGCCACGAACGCAGCGAAGAGAAGAATGTATGAGGCGATCGCCCACCAGCGTTGCCACGGCGGCGGCGGGAGCATGAACGCGACGCTGGCGTCCTCGCTCCAGACGCCGTCGTTGTTGATCGCCGCGACGCGAAAGCGATGCTGGCCCGGTGGCAGCGAGTTGTAGAACGCGACGCGGCGCGTGCCGGCATCGATCCAGTCGTTGTCGAAGCCATCGATGCGATAGCGAAAGCGAACGAGCTGCGGCATCAGCAGACTGAGTCCGTCGTAGCGAAACTCGTAGCGCTTGCTCGACCAGGGGAGCTGGGCGCCCGGCGCGATTCGCTTGCCGTCGACGAGCACGTCGCGCAGCACGATGCCTGGCGACACGCGATTGAGGTGCAGATCCGCGGGATCGACGATCGTCAGACCGGCCGCGGTCGGAATCGCGAGGCGGCCATCGGACAATCGCGCGCCGGCCGGCTGCGTGGCGCCATTGCACTGATCGCTGCCGAGGCCGTCGACTTTGCCGAACGACATCGCACGAACGCTCTTCGCGCGGTGCGTGAATACGTCCTCGATCGACTCGCGGTCGACGCGCGAGAGTCCACGCGGCGACGAGAGCCAGAAGTGGCCGCGCGCATCGTCGATGATCTGGAACACGACGCCGTCCGGCAGACCGTCGCGCGTCGTGATCGAGTCGAACCGGCCATTGCGCCTCCGCGTGAGCCCGTCGGGGTTACCGAGGCAGAGATCGCCGTTCGACTCTTCGTGCATCCCGAAAAA
>CAZKID010000432.1:0-4817 GCA_964552405.1 uncultured Thermoanaerobaculia bacterium | reverse complement strand
ACTGACGGCCAGAGCACCGCGAGTTTCTCTTACTCAGTCGCGGCGCGTGCGCGCGACGTCGCACGCTCGGGATGACGAGAGTGCGATAGAGTCCCGCGCCAATGTCGTATCGAAGTCTGGCCTTCGCTTTACTCTTTCTCGCTCTTCCTCTTCACGCCCAGCATCGCCGTGCCTCGAGCCCGCCGCGTTACGTCGAATCGGACGCGATTCGTCTGGCGCGCGAGACCGCGGCGTGGCTTGCGACCATGGAACGGCCGATGCCGCCTGACGGGCTCGCGTGGGTCTATTCGACAGACAGTCCCTACGTGACCGGACCTGGGATCGATGGCGGAGCGTCCGGCGTCGGATTTTTTCTCCTTCGCCTCTATCGGGCGACCGGAGACGCGGCGTACCTCGAGAAGGCCAGGAAGGCCGCCAATTACGTGGCCGCGCGCAGCTCGAGCATCGACTCCTACGATTGGCTGAATGGTGCAGCAGGTTGTGGAGAGTTTCTGCTCGCGATGCAGGCGGCGACGAGCGACGAACGCTACCTCACCGGCGCGCGTGCCTACGCCGACTGGCTGATCGCGCATGCCGTCGTCAGCGGAGACGGTATTCACTGGACGTTGCCGCAGCTCACTCACGACTACACCGGTCTCGCGCATGGGCCCGCGGGTGTCGGCATCTTCCTCATCGATCTCTATCAAGCAACGCACGAGCAGGCGTACCTCGACAACGCGAAGCGCGCGTGGAACTGGACGGCGCGCTATTCGATCAACGCAGGCACCAATGCAACCACCTGGAAGCGCTTGACGACGGATAACGTCGACTATCCGGGATGGTGCGGCGGATCGACCGGCATCCTTTTCTTTCTCCATCGCCTGTTCGATGTCACAGGTGAGACCGTCTATCGCGACGCATTGATCCAGACGGCGGACGGTTTTCTGGCCACGGCGATCGATTCGAATGACGGCAAGCTCGCGTGGCGGCAGTACGGTCCCTCCTCCGCCCTTTCGACGATCTACTGCCATGGTGTCGCCTCGGCCGCCGCAGCTCTCGAAGATGCGTACGTCGTGACGAACGATGCGCGCTATCGCAATGCCGCAATGAAGGCGGCGGCCTGGATCGATGCCGCGGCCGCGCCGCAGAAGAGCGGCCTGTCGTGGCATCACGACCCGACGAGCATCTACCACTTCACCGGTTTTCTCACTGGCACTGCCTCGGTCGGACACACGTATCTGCGTCTCTATCGCGCCGAACGAAATTCTGCGTACCTGCAACAGGCGCATGCGGCCGCGGCGTTTCTCGAAAGCATCGCGGACCATCCCGCAGCGGGCCAGAGCCGCTGGCTCGATCAGCTGAATGCACAGCAGGCGGGCGATACCGCTCCTACGTATCAGACGGGCTGGTACGAAGGGGCAGCAGGCGTCGGTCTTTTTTTCCTCGAGCTCGATGAGGCGGACAACGGCCGCGCCCCATCGGACTTCTTCTCGGGAGTGAATCCGTGAAACATCCGTGGAACCTTCTTCTGCTGATCGTGCTCGCCGGCTGCCGGCTCGCGGCACCCATGCCGTTCGAGCTCGAGGTCGAGCGAGCGCCGCTCGCGACAGGAACGCCGCTACCGATCCTCGAAGAGAGCGACAACGTGCGCCGGATCGCGTCGCCCGCGTGGGAAACGCAGATCGCGATCTCACCCGCGAATCCGAACCTCGTGCTCGCGACTGCGATGCGCCGCATCGACGACACCTACTCGCGCTGCGAGATCCGCAGATCCGAGGACGGCGGGAAGACGTGGGGCGAGCCGGTCCCGCTGCCTCTGTCGCTCGCAACGCTCACGTATCGCGGCCAGGCGGATCCTGTGCTCGCATTCGATCGCACCGGAGTCGCGTACTGCGCGCTGCTCTTCGTCGAATGGACCACGAAGTCGGGCGAGGCGGTGCTGCGCTCGACCGACGATGGACGCACGTGGGAGACGATGACGTTCAGCGAGCACACGGCCGTCAACGGCAAACTCACCTTCGACGACAAGGAGTGGATTGCCGTCGACAACTCGGGCGGTGAACACGATGGCGCTCTCTATCTCGCATGGATTCGCGCGACGCTCCCGCTGGACAAGAATCCGCAGCAGGAGATGTTTCTCACGCATTCGAAGGACGGCGGCCGGACATGGAGTGCGCCGCTCTCCGCCGGCTCTGCCGGTTCGGCATTTCTCGCGATGGGACCCGATGGCCGCGTCGTCTTCTCGCACAGCGGAGGAATCGGTTACGTGGTGCAGGCCTCGAGCGATGGCGGCGACACGCTGACTCCGGCAGGCAAGGGTGTGCCGATGACGCTGCTCAATCCGCCGACACTGCCGAACGTGCAGTCATCGACGAATGTGCTGCAGCAGATGGCCGTCGATATCTCGAACAAACCATGGCGCGGCAATGTGTACATCGCGTATCCGGGATGCGAAACGGGCAGCGCGCCGCCGGCATCCGTCTGGTTCGTGCGTTCCACGGATGGCGGTGCGACATGGCAGAAGCCCGTGCGGCTCTCGGCGCCAGCAGCGCTCAAGCGCGATGCGTTGTTGCCTGCAATCGCGTCCGATCCGATCACGGGCGACGTCGTCGTGACCTGGCTTGATCGCCGCGATGATTCGCGTAATACGCTCGCAAGGCTTTACGCCACGGTGTCGCACGATGGGGGTGAAACGTTCGTGCCCGCGTGGCCGGCGACCCCGCAGTTCTCGATCGACGCGCTGTTCATCGGGCATTACAACAGCGTGGCAGCGTACGGCGACACGCGGCTCGCGATGGTGTCGGACGCGGCAGGGAACGCGAGCGTGGTGCGGATCATCGAGCCGAAGCCGCCAGTGCGGCGGCGCGCGATGTAAATCGAGAATTCTCAGTGCAGAATCCAGTGGAGGCACAGGCGCCCTCGCCTGTGCACCGAGCCGACAGGCGAGGCGCCTGTCGCCCCACAGGAGTTTCCTTATCCCCGCGCCACCTCGACGATCGCCTCGATTGCCTTGTCCAACTGCTCGCGCGTGTGCGCCGCGCTGATCTGACAACGCAGTCTCGCCTGTCCCTGCGGTACGACCGGGAATCCGAACCCTGACACATACACGCCGCGGCTCAGCAGTTCGCGCGACATCGCGATCGCCTTCGCCGTATCGCCGATGATGATCGGCACGATCGGGTGAATGCCTTCGCGCACGGTGATGCCCTTCGACGTCAGCTGGCTGCGGAAATAGGTCGTGTTCTCGCGCAGCCGCGTGATGAAGCTCGCATCCTTCTCGAGAAGGTCGAGCGCCGCGAGCGATCCCATCACGACCGCAGGCGGCAGCGTGTTCGAGAACAGATAGGGCCGCGATTTTTGGCGCAAGTAGTCGACGAGCACTTTCGGCCCTGTCGTGAATCCGCCGTGCGATCCGCCGAGCGCCTTGCCGAGCGTAGACGTGTACGCGTCGATCTTGCCGAAGACTCCGAGCTCCTCCGCCGTTCCGCGTCCGGTCTTGCCGAGGACGCCGGTGCCGTGCGATTCGTCGACGACGAGGAAGGCGTCGAACTCGCGCGTCAACTCGATCATCTCCGGCAACGGCGCGAGCGAGCCTTCCATCGAGAACACGCCATCCGTCATCACGACTTTGTTGCGCGCGTCGCGCGTCGCCTCGAGTCCGCGGCGCAGATCGGCGAGATCGCGATTCTTGTAGCGCTCTTTGCGCGCCTTCGACAGGCGCACGCCATCGATGATCGATGCGTGATTCAGCTCATCGGAAACGATCGCATCCTGCTCCTGCGCGACCGTCTGAAAAAGTCCCTCGTTCGCGTTCCAGCACGAGCCATAGAGGATCGTGTCCTCGGTTCCGAAGAACTTCGCAATGCGCTCTTCGAGCTGGCGGTGAATCGTCTGCGTTCCGCAGATGAAGCGCACCGACGCGAGCCCATAGCCGTAGTCGCGCTCCGCCTTCTCCGCCGCCTCGACGATCGCCGGGTGATCGGCGAGCCCGAGGTAGTTGTTGGAGGTCAGCATGATGACCTCGCCGAAGCCTTCGACTTCGACGACCGGACCCTGCGGCGATTTGAGCGAGAGCTCTTTCTTGAGCGTTCCGGCCGCGGCCATCTGGTCGAGCTCGGTAGCAAGCGTGGACAGCAATGTCATTCGATTCCCTCGGATACGCGGGCTCGCGGGTGCGCGGGCTCCGCGGTAGTGAAGTCGAGTCAGAACCGCGAGCCCGCGAGCCCGCGTACCCGCGCAACCTTATTCGTAGTCGTACTTCAAATCCCGCCGATAGCACGTCTGCGCTTCCATATCGAATACGACGCACGAATCGACGGGGCGCGAATCGACGTTCCTTCTCAACGGCGGTTCGTTCACCTTGGCCGAGAGCCGCTTTCCGAGCAAATCGTCATTGCGCCTGCCACTGGCGGCAGACTGCCCGCGAGATTGACCCACGATGATCATGATCACTCTTATCCCGCATGGTCGCCCGATGGCGCGTTGATTGCGTACGTTGCGAGCTCTTGCAGTACCAGTCCCTTCGTTCCGTGTCTGAACGACACGCGAGACGTTCACGTCGTACGTCCCGATGGTGGCCACGACTTACAGCTGACGCGTGGCCTCACTTGGGCAGAATTTCTGGAATGGTCCCCTATGTAGCGGGCGTTGTGTTTGACAGCAGAAAGCGATCCAAATCCGGCGCGTGCTTTGCCACGGTCGCCAAGAGGAGCGCCGTGGTGCGGTCCGAGGTCGGACCGCCAGCCGATATTAGTCTATTGAGCGCCGCGTTAATCTCACTGGGTAAACTGACTTTCATGATTTCCTCTATTAAATCTGAACCGACCACCCGCGGCCCC
>CAZKID010000431.1:0-4820 GCA_964552405.1 uncultured Thermoanaerobaculia bacterium | reverse complement strand
CCGGCTGCATGTGCACTGGAATGAATTGACGTGACTGATAGACGATCGTTTTCAGTACATTTAGGCTCCGAAGCGCGAGTTATACGACTACGCGGGCGACTCCGCCGAGCGCCGGAACCTACTCGAATCCGATCGCCGCAGTGCATTCAGCATGGAGGCAGTGTTGGCGCGGATGATTCGCTTTCAACCTCCCTCGGCAATCGATGAAGAGGATCAGCGGAAGCTCGCGGCACTGGGCTACATTGGATCGGTATCCGCCGGACAGCAGGGAGACTACCCGGATCCCAAAGACCGGATTCAGTACATCCGCATGTTCCGTCAGGCGCAGCACGCGGCAGATCGAGAGGCCATTCCTCTGCTGCAGACGCTGGTTAGGGAAAATCCGGCACTGGTCGATGAGTGGCCGATGCTGGCGGCGGCGCAGGATCGTACTGGCCATCACGAGGCTGCGCTCGAGACGCTGCGCGAAGCCAATCGGCATTTTCCCGGCAGTCCCAGCGTCACGTTGCCGCTTGCGCAACTGTTGCTCCGCGATGGCCAGTTCAACGAAGCTCGAGCGCATGCGGAGCTCGCTCTGAAAGAGGATCCCGTGCTCGCGCACGAGATGCTCTCGCAGGTCGCGTTCGTGCAGGGCGACCTGGTCAAAGCGCGGGCGGAAATCGATCTCGCGCTTGCATCCGCTCCACATCGAACGCTGACTCTCATGCAGCTTGCGCGCATTCAGGAAAAGTCGGAGGACTGGATCGGTGCGCTGGCGACGCTCGATCGTGCTGCCGAAGAAGTGCGCTCGCGAAAGCTTGCCCTCATTCGCGACCTCGAGGCGCAGCGGGGGCAGATGTTGCTTCGTCTGTCCCGTGGTCCGGAAGGGGAGACGGCCTTTCGCGCGGAGGTCGCTGCATTTCCAGACAATCTTCCCGCGTGGGGCAATCTTGCAGTCATCCTCGCAGTCCAGGGGCGGCGTGGTGAGGCGAGCGATCTCCTGGCAGAGGCCGAGCGACGCAATCCGGGACCAGCGGCGCATCGAATGGTGCGTGAGACGTTGCAGGCGATCGGAAAGTAACGGTCGGGAGATTGCCACTTGGGCGAGGAGACGATATTGTTGCCGCGGCTGTTTGGCGGGTGACCGATTTTCAAAAAATCGATCGTCGGAATCCAAGGGTTTGGATCGGGGTCTGTTTTTAACTTCGTTGCTCGTCGTGAAGTCGTTGTCTTGGATCGATTTAGCCTGACCTCGATATCGGCCGGACTCCTGCAACCATTGGCAGGTCCAGGCTTTGGTTGTGATCCTTTTGGTGTGAATTTTCGAAGGAGGTAGGAATGAAATTGGATCGGTTTTTGGCAGTACTCGCAGCCGTTCTGCTCATGGGGCTTCCCCTCTTCGCGCAGACGACCGCGAACCTGACCGGGACCGTGACCCTCGGCGGAAACCCGCTGCCGGGCGCCACGGTGACGATTTCGTCGTCAGCCCTGCAAGGAACGCGGACAGCAATCACAGATTCCAACGGTAATTACAACTTTGGCGCACTCGCCCCGGGCGAGTACACGGTCAAAATTGAGATGGAGAGCATGACGGCGGTAACGAAGACGTCGCGTGTTTCTCTGGCTCAGACGACTCGCGTCGACGTCGACATGAAGCTCTCGGCGGTTGCCGAGGCGATCACGGTCACCGCGGCATCGCCCGCGGTTCTCGAGACGACGGAAGTTCAGACCAACATCACGTCGAAGCTGATCGAGGATTTGCCGATCGGACGCTCGCTGTTGGCGACCGTCAGTCTTGCACCGGGCGTCAATTCAAACGGCCCGGGTGGCAACACCACGATTTCGGGTGCACCGTCGTACGACAACCTCTACCTCGTCGACGGCGTCAACGTGAACGAGAACCTTCGTGGTCAGCCGCACGACCTGTTCATCGAGGACGCGATTCAGGAGACCACGATTCTCACCGGTGCGATCTCGGCCGAGTATGGCCGGTTCACTGGTGGTGTCGTGACCGCGATTTCGAAGTCCGGTGGCAACGAGTTCAACGGCACGGTCCGCGACTCGCTCCAGAACGACAAGTGGACTGCCGAGACGCCGAGGAAGGTCAAGCGCACGAACGACAAGATCAACAGCACCTATGAAGGAACGCTGGGTGGCCGCATCATTCGCGACCGCCTGTGGTTCTTCACCGCTGGTCGCTATTTCCAACGCGACAGCCAGCGCACGCTGGTCGACAATCCCCTCAACGCTCCGCCCAGAGGCACCGAGACATCCGTCTCATACGTGAACTCGCGCAAGCAGTCGCGTGCGGAACTCAAGTTGACGTTGCAGATCACACCGAAGCACAGCTTCCAGGCTTCTGGTCTCAACATCGATGACAAGGACGGTCTTCATTCGTACAGCGCCTATGAGCTTGCATCGCTCGCACCGGGCCGTGAACTGCCCAACAGCTTCATGGCGGGACACTACAACGGCGTGATCGCGAACAACTTCCTCATCGAGGCCAACGGATCGCGCAAGATGTACGCCTTCGTGAAAGACGGTTCGCATGTCTCGACGACGGATCTGGTCGGCGGTACGACGCTTTACGACGCGAATCTCGGTCTGAACATGAACACGTCGACGTTCTGCGGTACCTGCGACAACGAGTCGCGCAACAACCGCAACTGGAACGCGAAGGGCACGTATTACTGGTCGACGCCCTCCATGGGAACGCACAGCATCGTCGGCGGCTATGACACGTGGCATCAATCGCTCCGTTCCAACAACCACCAGTCGCCCAGCGACTTCGAGATCTACAGTCTTGGCATGACCGAGGCTCGCGATGCCAACGGTGTCGCGCGCGTCACGTCGCTGCCGGGCGATGGCTCGACCTTCATCCTCTGGTGGCCCATTCTCGTTGCCAGCCGTGGCAACGACCTGGCAACGAACTCCTTCTTCGTCAATGACAAGTGGGACTTCAATAATCGCCTCAGCTTCAACATCGGTGTTCGCCACGATAAGAACCATGGTCTCGACAGCGCCGGAAACAAGATCGCTGACGACTCGAAGTGGACGCCGCGTCTCGGCCTCATTTACGACGTCAAAGGCGACGGCCGTTTCCGTCTGAATGCAAGCTACAGCGAGTACGTCGCTGCGATCGCCGACGGTAACGTCGCCGACGCGGCTTCGCCGGCGGGCTCTCCTTCGCTCCTCTATTGGGGCTACTACGGAGACGATATTCCGGCCAACTCGACCCCGGCACAAACCGTGGCGAAGATCATGGATTGGTTCAAGAGCGTGGGCGGGGTCAAGAACCACGATTTCCTGTTTGGTGGAAGCTCCAACGGAATCGGTACGATCATTCCGAAGCCGCTCGCCTCGCCGTACGTGACGGAGTGGAGCGTCGGTGCAGGCACGCAGCTCGGCAAACGCGGATTCCTGCGTGCCGACCTCATTCATCGCAACTGGAAGAACTTCTACACGTTGCAGGATCAGTTCAACGTCACCGGCCTCGCTCCGGATCCGCTCGCGGGAGGCGCCGATGTCGACGTAGCGTGGCAGGTCATCACCAACGACTTCAAGCGCAAGTACGACGCACTCCAGCTGCAGACTTCCTACAGCATCATGAGCCGCCTCAATGTCGGCGGCAACTACACCTACTCGAAACTCAAGGGCAACTACTCGGGCGGTGAAACGAGCGGTTCAGGTCCGGTTTCGAGCAATGGTGTCAAGTACTATCCGGAATACCTGCAATACCCGAACAACCCGACCTCGAAGTATGGCTACATGCCGTCGGATCAGCGTCACAAGGCTCGTCTGTGGATGACGTACGACCACCCGACCCACATCGGCGTGTTCAACGTCAGCCTGCTCGAGAACTTCGATTCCGGTTCGGCCTATTCAGCCTCCGGTTCGGTCGACCCGCGCTGGTTCAGGAACGCAGCAGGAAACATCGTCGCTCGCCCGAATCCTGGGTATGCTTCGCCTCCGACGTCGGGCACCTATTACTTCAGCGAGCGCGGCGCGTTCCACACGCCGAACGTCACCTCGACGAACGTCGCGCTGAACTACAACCTCCCGCCGATTAACCGGCTGCAGTTCTACGTGGAGACCGAGCTTCGTAATGCGTTCAACGAACATGGTGCAGTCAGCGTCGACTCGACGGTTCTGACGCGCAAGCAGAGTGCCTGTCGGTATATCAACACCGCGGGCGCGAGCGTGCGTTGCGATGCATTTGATCCGTTCACCGATAAGCCAGTCCTCGGCAAGAACTATCAGCTGGGTCCGAGCTTCGGCAAGCCGGTCAGAGACACGACGTTCCTTGTTCAAGGCGATTACCAACTGCCGCGCACGTACCTGATTTCTGTCGGCGCGAAGTTCTAGATTGCTGCAACTCGAGTTTCATCAAGCCCCGGCCGCAAGGCCGGGGCTTTTTTATGCGGAATGACCGATCATTCCGGGATTTCCATGAAATCAGTCCACCGACTTCTTTTTCTGCTCCTGATATTGCTGACATTCGCGGAGTGCCGCCGGCATGACGTTCCGGCGCACTATCCCGGCGCGCCAGTCGTCATCATCTCCATCGACACACTGCGTGCCGATCATCTGCCGATGTTCGGATATCAGAAGGTGGATACACCTGCGCTCGATGCCTTGCGCAAGGATTCGATCCTGTTTACGAACGCGTTCTCAACGGTCCCGCTGACGTTCCCGTCGCACACCGCGATGCTCACCGGTCTTCTTCCCCCTACGAATCAGGTGCGAAACAACATCGGTTACCGGCTCGATCCCACGTTGCCGACGATCCCAAAAATATTGAAGAGCAAGGGCTATCGCTGCGGTGCCGCCGTGTCGGCCTA
>CAZKID010000430.1:0-4841 GCA_964552405.1 uncultured Thermoanaerobaculia bacterium | reverse complement strand
GGGGGCGAAACACAAAACAGCTTTGACGGGTAAGGTGAGGCTCGGGCGGATTCCGCTTCCCGGCGCGAAGATAACGATTATTTCCCCGGAATTGCAGGGTGTGCGCACGACGAAAAGCGACGTGAACGGCAACTACAACTTTGGTGCGTTGCCACCAGGTACGTACACGGTCAAGTTCGAAATGGAGAGCATGACCGCGATCACCAAGACCACGCTCGTTCCACTCTCTGGAACTGGCCGGAGTGACGCGGACATGAAGCTGACGACTCTCGCCGAGGCGATCACCGTCACGGCAGGGGCGCCGGCAGTGCTCGAGACGACCGAGATTCAGGCGAATATCCCGCAGACACTCGTCCAGAATCTTCCGATTGCGCGCACGCTGACCGGTGCCACCTCGCTGGCCCCGGGCGTCACGCAGACGGGTCCGAACAACGCGGTGACGATCAACGGCGCACCGTCGTATGAAACGATGTTCATGGTCAACGGCGCGGTCATCAACGAAAACCTCCGCGGCCAGCCGCACAACCTGTTCATCGAGGACGCGATTCAGGAAACGACCGTCATCACCGGCGCCGTGTCGGCGGAGTACGGACGTTTCACCGGTGGTGTCGTCAACGCCATCACCAAGTCGGGTGGTAACGACTTCTCGGGATCCTTCCGCGACTCGATCACCAATCCGAAGTGGACGTCGCTCAACACCAAGTACTACGACGTGACGGGCCAAACGGCGCCACAGCGCCTGGACAAGAACAACAGCGTTTACGAAGCAACGTTCGGCGGTCGCATCATCCGCGATCGTCTCTGGTTCTTCGTCGCGGGCCGCAAAGCGAAGACCTCGAGCCAGAACCTGACGTTCTTCAACGCCGCACCTACGACCCAGGTTCCCTACACGTTCTCGGACGAGAACAAGCGGTACGAAGCAAAGTTGACGGGTCAGATCACCCCGAAGCACACCATCGTCGGTTCGTATCTCGATATCAAGAACCCGCAGACGAATAACTGCTTCCAGAGCAAGTGTCTCGAGCTTTCGAATCTCGACGTTCAGCGCGAGCTTCCGAACAACTTCAAGACCCTGCACTACAACGGAATCCTGACGAACAGCCTTCTCATCGAAGGCAGCTATTCGAAGAAGTACTTTGCGTTCAAGGGTTCAGGCGGCGACAACACGGACTTCATCCACGGAACGTGGGGCATCGACTTCACGGGTGGCGCTCGTAATGGATATTTTGGCGCGCCGGTCTTCTGCGGCGTGTGCGATACCGAGCAGCGCAACAACAAGCTGTATGGTGCGAAGGCAACGTACTACCTCGCGTCCAAGGCGTTCGGTACACACAACATCGTGGCCGGTTACGATCAGTGGGCCGAGCAGCGCATTGCCAACAACTATCAGTCGGGCTCGAACTTCGAGGTTTACGTGTATGACCACCCGGTCTGCAACGGAACCGACTGCTTCCCCTACATCACAGCGGGTGACTTCATTCAGTACACTCCGATTCCCACGCTCACCAAGGGTTCGAACTTCAAGACGAACTCGCTCTATGTGAACGACAAGTGGAATCTCAACAACCATCTCGATTTCAACCTTGGTGTTCGTTACGACAAGAACGACGGCAAGGACAGCGCTGGCGCAACGGTGGCCAAGGATTCCGCAGCCAGCCCGCGCCTTGGATTGATCTACGACATTCAGGGCAATGGCCGTTTCCGCGTCAACGCTGGATATAGCCGCTATGTGTCGAAGATTGCCGAGACGATCGGCGGCGCCGGTTCCGGCGCAGGCAACCCCTCGTATATCTACTATGAGTATCGCGGACCGGATATCGGCACGCTGGGCGGTAAGTCGCTCAACACGGTTGCAGCTTTTACCCAGCTCTATAACTGGTTCCAGCAGCAGGGCGGTATCAACGCTTCGCAGTTGATCATCGGTGGCGGCGTCTCCGGATTGACCACCTCCATCGCCGGTTCGCTGAAGTCTCCTCACGTTGATGAGACGACACTCGGCTTCGGTTCGCAGGTCACGCCGAACGCGTTTTTCCGTGCTGATTACGTGCACCGCAAGTGGTCCGACTTCTACTCGAACCGCAAGGATCTGACCACCGGTAAGGTCACCGATCCGTTCGGCAACATCTTTGATAAGTCCGTCATCGAGAACAGCAATCAGTACAGCCGCAAGTACGACGGTCTTGATTTCCAGGCTGCGTATCGCCCCATGCAGCGCGTGAATCTCGGCATGAGCTACACGTACTCGAAGCTGAAGGGCAACGTCACCGCGGAAACCGGTGGTAGCGGCCCCGTCAGCGAGACGCAGTTCAACCAGCCGGAGTACAAGGCGTTCGCGCAGAACAATCCGATTGGTTACCTCTCGCAGGATCAGACGCACCGCCTTCGCGCCTGGGGCAGCTATGACCTGGCGACGAAGTTCGGTACGTTCAACTTCTCGGCTCTCGAGCGTTTCGAGTCCGGCACTCCGTTCTCTTACTCCGGTCTGATCGATGATCGCAAAGGCACACGCTGCCCGCAGTGCATCGTGAATCCCGGATACGCGAATGCGCCTACGAGCGTGACGTACTTCTTCAGCAAGCGTGGTCAGTTCCGTTGGGACGATCTGAACGCGACCGACCTCGCACTGAACTATCAATACACGTTCTCCAGAGTCACGCTGTTCGTCCACCCCGAGATCCTGAACGTCTTCGACAATCAGGCTCAACTCGGTGGGAACACGACGATCCTGACGGCTCGCAATTCGACCTGCATTCAGTCGACCGGGGCGAACTCGGGCAAGCGTTGCGCTGGATTCAACCCGCTCACTGAAACTCCTGTCGAAGGCATCAACTGGCAGAAGGATCCGAGCTTCGGCAAGCCGCGTGCAGCGACGAGCGGCGGCACAGCAGGCGACTACCAGACGCCGCGTACGTACCGTATCGGCTTCGGTCTTCGCTTCTAGTTCTCTGTTGTCGTAGTCTTTGGCGCCCCGGTCTTTGCGGACCGGGGCGCTTCTTTATTTATGGCCAAACCATCACGCCTTCTCCCATTGTTTTTCTCTCTTCTGCTTGCTGCCTGCAGACGGAATGAGCCTCCTGCCACATTTGCGGCTCATCCGGGATCGCCGGTGATTCTGATCTCCATCGATACCCTGCGAGCCGATCATCTGCCGGCCTATGGATACCGAGGTGTCGAGACTCCTGCGATCGATCGTTTTCGCAAAGACTCAATTCTCTTTTCGCACGCGTACTCTCATGTGCCGCTGACGCTTCCATCTCATGTGTCGATCCTGACGGGCGAGCTTCCGCCTGATAGCGGCGTTCGCAACAACATCGGATTTACGCTCGACACGAAGAAGCATTCGACGATCCCCTCGCTTCTGAAGGAGAATGGCTACGCGACGGGTGCCGCCGTTTCTGCCTACGTACTGAGAGGGAACAGCGGACTGTCGGATGCGTTCGACTTCTACGACGACAACATCGCGGTGAAGTCCGGCGAAGCCGTTGGACGGTTGCAGCGTCCGGGCAGCGAGTCGGAAGCGATTGCCGAGCATTGGATCGAAGCGCATGCGCAGCAGCCATTCTTTTTCTTCCTCCACCTGTTCGAGCCGCACACGCCTTATGCGCCGCCGGAACCTTTCAAATCGAAGTACGCCTCGGTGCCCTACGACGGCGAAATTGCGACCGCTGATTCCATCGTCGCGACCTTCCTCGAGTATCTGAAGAGCAAGGGTCTCTACGACCGCGCGACAATCGTGCTGCTCTCCGACCATGGCGAAGGTTTGAATCAACACGGTGAGGATGAGCATGGGATTTTTCTTTACATGGAAGACATCCACGTGCCACTCATGGTGAAGCTGCCAGGCGGAGCGCGCGGGAACTCGACGGTCGACGTGCCGGTCCAACTCATCGATGTGTTTCCGACGATCGCTGCAGTTGCCGGTGCCAGTGCGCAAAACAAAAAGGGACATTCACTTCTCGACCTCGCGGGACTGCCGGCGCGGCGGATCTACAGCGAGACCCTATACCCTCGCATCCACCTCGGATGGAGCGACCTCCGCTCGCTGGTCGACGACAGCTTCCATCTGATCGACTCGCCCCATCCGGAGCTCTACTCCACGAGCGAAGAAGCGGAAACGAAGAATGTCCTGGCAGACAACCGTCGGGTCTACGGTGCTCTTCGGCAGGAGCTCGGCGGTTACGATCGATCGATGCCGACTCTCGGAACCATCGATCCCGAAGAGGCGAAGAAGCTGGCGGCTCTCGGTTATCTGAGCTCGAGCGCACCCGACTCCGGCGGCCCCTTGCCCGATCCAAAGGAACATGTCGGTGAGATCAGCAAGCTGAAGGAAGCCGCGCATCTCGCGCAAAGCGGCAATGCCTCCGCTGCGATCGCGCTGTATGAGTCACTTCTCGAAAAAAATCCACGACTGACCGACGCCTGGACGCTGCTGGCGCGGTTGCAGGAGGACAGTGGCCGGTATGAAGATGCGATCGAGACTTACCGGCGCGGCATTCAGCTCGCTCCATCGATCGTCGGCGAGTTTTCGATCTCACTCGCCAACCTCTATCTGATGCTCAACCGGCCTGATGACGCAATTGCCAATGCCCAGCTCGGACTCAAAGCGAATCCGCCGAACGCACACATCCTCATAGGCCGTGGATATCTGGCAAAAGGACAAGCCGACGCGGCATTGCGCGAAGCACAGCAGGCGATGAGCTCGTTCAACTACAAAGTTCCGGCGGAAGTGCTCATCGCGCAGATCGAGGTGAAGCAGCGCCGTTTCGAGGACGCCCTCGCGCTTCTGTCGCAAGCACAAAATGACATCGAATCGCGGAAGCTCGAATATCCGCCGCTGTTCT
>CAZKID010000429.1:0-4845 GCA_964552405.1 uncultured Thermoanaerobaculia bacterium | reverse complement strand
GGCGCGCCAGCACGAGGTCGAGGACGGAATCAGCGATCGGCGCATCCGGTCCATGCACCATCCGCAGCAACCGCATCGCCTCGGTTCTATCCTTTGGAAACAGCGGGACGTGACTGAGGTCCCACGCCATTCCGCTCGTGTCTTCGAGGACGAAACGCGACACACGCTCGGGATGCTCGCTCGTGTAGAGGATACTCACCCAACCGCCCATCGAGTTGCCTACCAGCGTCACCGGTTTCTCGGGCGATTCATGGTCGATGACCATCGCCAGCGCATCGATCATCGAGCGCATCGGCAGCGGTCCCGTTTGGGGCTGACTCTCACCGTGGCCCGGAAGATCGATCGCGATGACCTTGTAGTCGCTCGCGAGCTGCAGTGAGACGGCCGACCACGTTGCCGCCTGATCGTTGACACCGTGTACGAGCACGAGTGTGTCATCGGCATCGCCATCGCGAAACCAGACGACACCGTTGGACTCGTGCCTGATTCCGTTCATCCGCTTGTCATCCTACGTGGAGGGACAGGCGAGGGCGCCTGTCGCCCCACAGGAAGCCAGCCCTCTTCATGCGAACAATCTCCGATCATCCGGGACGCGGAACGCGGCGCCGGCCTGGTTGTAACCGACTCCTGATCCGACCATCACCACGAGATCCCCCGCGTTGATCTTCTTCTCCTGCAACGCATCATCGAGCGCCATCGGGATGCACGCCGAGCCGGTGTAGCCCCACTTCTCCATCACCGTGTGCGTCTTCGACATCGGCAGCCCGAGGTCGTTCATCACCAGCTCGATCGTCGGCTTCCGCACCTGCGTAAAAATCAGGAAGTCGATGTCGTCGATCTCGAAGCTGCCATTCTTCGCAACCTCGCGCACGACCGCCGGCCATCCCTCATTGTTGATCTCGGTCGGATAGCGCTCGTACATCTTCACCCGTGCGTGCCCCTTTTTCAGCGACGCTTCGGTCGTCGGCTCGACGGTGCCGCCGGCGAAGATGCCCCAGCGCTTCGCGTACGAACCGTCCGCGCGGAACGCCGATGAAACGAATCCCACATCGAGCGAGCGCTCGAGGACAGCAGCGCCGGCACCGTCACCGTAGAAGAAGATCATCGGATCGTCGGCGGCACAGAGCTTGTGCATCTGATACACACCGACGATGAGTACCGTCCTGAGATTCCGATTCGTCGCCATCATGCCGGCGGCCGCGGTGTAGGCGGTAGGAAACGACGCACAGGCGCAGCCGACATCGAAGGTTCCCGCACGTCTGGCACCGAGCTTCGCCTGCACGATGACCGAAGTGGCCGGCGTTACGAAATCGGGCGAATCGGTCCCGACGAGGATGAGATCGAGGTCTTCCGCGCTCTTCCCGGCCCGCTGCAACGCAACGTTAGCCGCCTTCACCGCAAGATCGGACGCTGCCCAATCCTCGGGCGCGTACCACCGGGTGAGGATTCCGCTCGACGCCTGCATCTTGTCGACGAACTCCGGCGCGGAAGCCTTGAAGCGCGCACGAAGCATGTCGTTCGTCACTTCGATCTCCGGCAGGTACGTGCCGGTTGAAACGATGGTTGCGTTCATCAGGTCCCCAGCACGAGTCCACCATCGACTGACAGCACTGCTCCATGAACGAACTTCGCCGCGTCCGACGCGAGCCAGACGTACGCGTTCGCGATGTCGTCCGGCTCTCCCATCACGCCGAGCGGCGTGTGCTGGCGCATGCCATCGAGCACTTTCTCCGGCATCGCCTTCACCATCTCCGTCGCAACGAAGCCTGGGGCGACGGCATTGACGCGGATGTTGTACTTGCCCAGCTCGCGCGCCCACGTCTTCGTGAAGCTGATGACGCCCGCCTTCGTCGCCGCGTAATTCGTCTGTCCGAAATTTCCGTAGAGACCGACGATCGACGATGCGTTGAGAATCACGCCGCCCTTCTGCCGGATCATGTGCGGTACGACGGCACGCGTGCAGACGAATACTCCTTTGAGGTTCACGTTGATGACGGCGTCGAACGCCGCGTCGTCCATCATCGAGGCGATCCCGCCATCCTTGAGCTTCACCAGCTGCGCGTCGCGGACGATGCCGGCGTTGTTCACCAGCACATCGATGCGGCCGTGCCTGGCGACGACTTCGGTCGCCGCCGCCTCGACCTGCTCACGATTCGTCACGTCGATCTTCGGCTCCGTCGTCACGTCCCACGCGACGACGATCGCCCCTTCGCTCTCGAATCGCGCGACGGTGGCGCGGCCGATTCCGGCCGCACCACCAGTGACGATCACGACTTTGCCGCGGAGGTTGAGATCCATCAGTAGATCCAGCGGAGACCCAGCTGGATCTCGCGCGGCATCAACGTCGCGGTGTACTGGCCGAAACGCGGGTTGTTCACATACGCGAGCTTCGAATTCGCAAGCGTCGGTCCACTGAGGAACTCGCCCGCCTGCACCGACTGCACGTCGAAGTTCTTGAAGTTCGTCACATTGAACGCCTCGGCGATCGCCTCGAAGTGACCCATGGGCCCTAGGGAGAACGCCTTCGTGAGACGCAGCGAGAGCTGGCGGAACTTCGGCCCCTTCTCCGTGTTGCGGCCTACGCCCAGCGGACGATCGGAGTTCTTGCCGTCGCCGTTGTAGTCGTAGCCGAGGCGATGCGTCCATGGCTGGCCCGATCCGTATTCGAAGATGGGTGAGACCGCGAGATCCCACGGCGCATGGAAGATGCCCGACAGGACGATGCGATAACGCTCATCGCCGCGCGCACGGCCGTACTCCCCTTCGAGATTCGCGGGATCGTTCGGATAGCCCGTCGGGAAATCGGGGCTGAAGTCGTCGCTGATGTTCTTCTTGTTCGCGAGCGTGACGGATGCCGTGACCAGATCGTTCTTGCGAACGTTGCCGTTGAGGCTGAAGACGAGCGCCTTGTACTTCGAGTGTCCGTCATTCGAGTAGACGTTGACCTGGTCGTACTCCTTGATCGGACGCGTGTGCGTCGCGTTGCCGCTCCAGTTCATGTCGTGGATGACGATTTCATCGCGGCCATCGACATAGATCGCTTCGGTATCGAACACGAGACGCGACGCGCCGAGGCGCATCGAGTATCCGAGCGTCGCCTGATCGGCTTCGGGGTTGTGATAGTCGGGCGAGAGCAACACGATGGCCGGCTTGGACACGATGCCGGTCGTCGTCGGATGCGCAGGGTCGAGCGCGAGCGCGGGAATGCCGAACAGCGCGCCGTTCACCCGCGTGTACGTCACGCGGCCGGTCACGCCATTCTGCTGGCTCTCGCTCAGCGCCGGCACGAGCAGGAAGCGCCCGACGAAACGCCCCGCGCCGCCGCGCAGCACGTTGCGGCCATCACCGTTCATGTCGTAGCTGAACGAGAAGCGCGGCTGATAGTTGTTCGTATCTTTCTTGCGCGCCTTCGGAATCAGCGGGTGCGTGTAGCCGGGATTGTTGCCATTCGTATCGAGGTCGTAGCGAAGGCCCGCGTTGATCACGAGGTTCGGATTCGGACGCCAGGCGTCCTGCACGAACAGGCCGTAGATCGTCGTGTCCATCGCGACGTCGGCTGAACCGACACCGTATGCATACGCGAGCGGAATCGCCTTCGTGTCGGTCAGCCAGAGGAAGAGACCATGCTCGTACGTGTCGAGGCGGAAACGCTCGTGGACGCGCTGGTACGACGCTCCCGCCTTGAAATCATGCGAGCTCCTGCCGCTGACGAAGTGCTGGTTGTAGGTGTCACGCAGTTCCCACGTGTGACCGTCGCCGAGGAGATCGCCGAGAATGTTGCCACCGGTCTGGAGGGTGTTGCCGGAGGAGTACCAATCGGCGGGCGCGTCGGAGTTCGTCGGCTCGTAGAAACGGCGCTTGCCGAACTGCAGGCGCGCTTCGTTCGAGCTGTTCACGTTGATCGCCCAGTTGTGCTCCGCGGCGCCGTTCCAGTTGCGGCGCTCGAGCGTCTGGCCGTACGACTCATCGGCGACGCCGCCCACGCGGAAGTTGTCCTCGTCGTACTTCTCGTAGGCGAGCTTGATCCCGGCCGTGGTCTGCGGATTGATGTTCGTATCGAGACTTCCGAAGATCAGCGTCTGATCGAAAGGATGCTTGACGTCCGCAGCCTGACTCGCGAATGCACCACCGGGACGGAAGAGCACGATGTCGCGCTGATTGATCTGTTCGACGGATGCGAAGTAGAAGAGCTTGTCCTTTTCGAATGGTCCGCCGGCCGTGAGGCCGAGCTGATGACGCGAGAAGTCGTTGTTCTTCTTCAGATCGAGCGCGCCTTTCGACTTCAGCGATGCGTCGCGGAAGAAGCCGAACACGGTGCCGTGCATGTCGTTCGTACCTGACTTCGTGACGATCGAGAGCGCGCCGCCGGCAGAGCCGCCGACTTCCGAGTCGAAGCGATTGTTGATGACGCGGAACTCGCGCACCGCATCCTGACTGAAGCGCGCACGCGCCAGACCATTGACCTGGTCGGTCATGTCGACGCCGTCGACGAAGATCGTCGACTGCGAGGCGTTGCCGCCCGCGCCGATGACCGGTCCGCCGTTGATGAAACGGAAGCCGCCGCGCTCACGCCCGACGCCCGGCGCAATGAACCCCAGATTCCCGAAGTTTCCATTGACCGGCGGGGTAACCGGTGTCTTCCTCGAGCTCCCGCTGCGCACAATGCAGGGGGTCTTCCCCCGGATTGAGCTTGCCCGCCGGAAGCTCCCAGATAAACTTGTCGAACGGGTAGCGGTGCTGGTAGACCTCGAGGATGTCGCGGTTCGGGAACACCGCCATAGCAACTCCGCCGCCGATGTGCTCGGCGACTTCGCGCACGGATTTATTGCCGGACGGGTATTCCAC
>CAZKID010000428.1:0-4877 GCA_964552405.1 uncultured Thermoanaerobaculia bacterium | reverse complement strand
GGGGGCTCGCGGGGCACACGCGCGCGGCGGCCCGCCGAAGCACGATGGGGCGATCGTCGATTACGCGCACGACGGAGTCGTCGACGCGCTGCTCGATCTCGCGGTCGTGCATCAGGAACAAGTCGGCGATCTCTCCGAGCTTCGACAGCGCCTCGTCATTGCGAATCGCCATCGGCTCGTCGGAAAGATTGCCCGAGGTCATGACCAGCGGCTTCCCGACTTCCGCGAGCAGAAGATGGTGCAGCGGTGTGTAGGGGAGGAAGAGTCCGACGAGCGGATTGTCTTCCGCGATCGAAAGTGCGAGGGGGGCACCGGTTCTTCTTCGAACGAGAACAACGGGGCGTTCGACGGAGGTGAGGAGCCGGCGCTCCCGCTCGCCAAGGAGGGAGATCCGCTCTGCCTCGGCGATGTCTCGCACCATCACCGCGAGCGGTTTTGCCTCGCGGTGCTTGCGTTCTCGCAGACGCTGCACCGCGATTTCTGAAGTCGCATCACATGCAAGGTGGAATCCGCCAAGACCTTTGACGGCGACGATGAACTGCGCGCGAAGCGTGCGCGCGGCAAATGCGATCGCGTCATTCGTATCGATCACACGCCCTTTGGGCGTGACGGCGGAAAGCTTCGGGCCGCACTGCGGACAGGCGTTCGGCTGCGCGTGGAAACGACGGTCGTCCGGATCTTCGTACTCCCGCCGGCAATCGGGACACATCGCGAACTTCGCCATCGTCGTGTGTTGCCTGTCATACGGGATGTCCTGCGCGATCGTGTAGCGCGGACCGCAGTTCGTGCAGTTCGTGAACGGATAGCGATAACGCCGGTCGAGCGGATCAAAGACCTCGCGCAGGCAACGATCGCAAGTCGCGAGGTCGGCCGGAATCGAAACGGTGCGAACGTCTGCTTCGCTGCTATCCGCGATGGCGAATCCTTCGGCGCGTTCGTAGGGAATGTTCACCCATTCGATCTCGCGCACGCGCGCAGCGGGAGGGGCGTCATGTCCGATCTCTTCGATGAATGAAGAGAGCGTGCCTGCCTCCCCGAAGGCCTCGATGACGACACCCGCCGAATCGTTCCGAACCCGGCCCGTGATGCCATCGTGTCGGGCGCGCTGGTAGACGAACGGGCGAAAGCCAACGCCCTGAACGATCCCACGAATTTGAATTCGACGCCCCTCGAGTGCCATCACATGACCTCGTGACGCAAAAGGTAGGCGGTTGGCACTTCAGACGGGATGCTGAGTGATACGGATCGTTGTGATCGTGATCACGCGGCGCGAAACTACTGCCCCATCGGTGAGGTGACGAACTCTCCGTTGTGGAAGACGATGTCTCCGGCCGCGGACTCGTTCTTGTGTGGCGTGTAGTCCGCGAGATGCGGCTTTTCCCACTTGCCGCCCGCGCCGCTGCTGCCGATGTAGTACGTCGCGTCCTTTCCTTTGCCTTGGACTTCGTAGCGGAAGGGAAAACGCCACGCGTCCTTGCGCGGCATCTGCTTGATGTAGACCGGCTCGAGCACGCTCGCGAGCTCGTCGAGTGTCTTTGCCTGCGGATAAGTGTTGAAGTCCACGCTATACGCGTCGATCGCGGTGCCGAGTGAACGCATATCGGCCATCGTTCTCTTCACGGTGCTACGCGAGGTGGCGAGGATCATGTTCCACACCGCGACGGCACAGACGCTGAGCATCGCGGCGATGATGATCGCATCGCGCAGCACGCCGAATGGGCGAGCCGCAAGTTTCACCGACAGGTAATACACGCCTATGCACACAACCGCGACTGCGGCCGCAATGAGGCGCGATTGCATTTCATCCGCTGTTCGCGTGGCGAAGCAGGCGTTCATCGCGACGACGGCGAGAGCGACGACGATCAGGACACGCAGCAGCAACGCGCCGGCCAGGCGTAGAAGTTTCTTCATGATCGGGTGCGACGATTCTACGCCGCTTCCCACCATGGCGACGTCGGCGCGCTGTTCACGATTGGCTCCGCCAACACGCCGGCCCGCTCCGCCAACTCGAGCACCGCGGCCGCGGCCGCCGGAATTGCGCCGCGCACTTCATCCGACAACCCGATCGCCATCTCCGTCTCCTTCGCCACGACACCCACCATCTTTACGTCGCCCGGCGAAGTACCGGCGATCTCGAGCATCAGCAGCGTGTCCTGCAGAGCCGGGTCATGCGGCGAGAGCCGCAGACCCGGCGCGTTGGAGATCAAATCTTCACGGTCGTACAGCTTCACCGTTCCCGCTTCATCCGACGACGCAACGGCATCGATGAGAATCACGTGAGCGTGATCGGCCAGATGTGTCGGCAACTCCAGCGCCGGCGTGCCGAGGTCTTCGACGACGACGTCGGGCGGGAAAGAGTAGCGGCTGGTCAGCCAGTGCACCACAGTCGGTCCGACCGCGTCGTCCTGCGCGAGAACATTGCCGATGCCGAAGATGGCCAGTCTGCTCATCCGAGGACTTTCACGCGGGCGAGGCGTTTCTTCTCCGGATCGAAAACGTGAACCGCGCACGCCATGCACGGGTCGAACGAATGCACAGTGCGCAGCACTTCGAGCGGATGCTCTGCGTTCGCGACCGGATTGTTGAGCAGCGCCGCTTCGTACGGACCGGCATTGCCCTTCTCATCGCGCGGGCTCGCGTTCCACGTCGTCGGCACGACCGCCTGGTAGTTCCTGATCTTGCCGTTGTCGATCACGACCCAGTGCGACAGCGTTCCGCGCGGCGCCTCGTGGAAGCCGACGCCTTCAATCGTCCCCTTCGGAAATTCCGGCGGATAGTAGATCGCGGTATCACCCTTCACGACGTTGTCGACGAGCGCCTGCCACTGCTGCAGCGCGATCTCGGAGAAGACCGCGGTGCGCACGGCGCGTGCGCCATGACGGCCGAGCGTCGAGTGCAGCATCGCCGGCGTTGCTTTGACTTTCGCAATCGCTGAGATATTCGACAACGCGGCATCGGTCCACTTCTTCATCAGCGGATTGCCGGCCGCGTAACCGCACAGCACATTCGCGAGCGGACCGACCTGCATCGGATGCCCTTCGAAGCGCGGCGATTTCACCCACGAGTACTTGCCGTTGTCCTGGAAGTCGGTGAAGTTCGGGTTCGTCTTTCCTTCGAACGGATGGAGCGGCCCATCGTCCTTGTAGTAGGCGTGCGTGCTGTCTTCCGTGACACCCTTGCGCCAGTACTCGTCGCGCTGCCCTTTGATCGGCTTGTACGTGGAGAGATCGCCGTTCATGATCGTGCCGCCGGGCAGGAGGAACTGCGTATTGTGGCCGTCCGTCGGGAACTCGGGCACCGATAGATAGTTCTTCACACCCGCGCCGTAGCTGAACCACTCGGGATAGAGACCAGCGACCGCGCACACATCGGGCACGTACACCTTCTGCACGAACGCGATTGCCTTATCGAGCAGTGGCTTCATGCTGTAGATGCGATCGAGATTGAGTGCCGCGGGCGAATCGAGATTGATCGCATTCGCGACGCCGCCAACGGCGACGTTCTGAATGTGCGGCGTCTTGCCGCCGAGAATCGCGACGACCTGATTCGCATAACGCTGATATTCGAGCGCCTGCAGATAGTGCGAGACCGCGAGCAGGTTGATCTCCGGCGGCAGCTTCATCGCCGGATGTCCCCAATAGCCATGCGCAAAGATGCCGAGCTGGCCGCTGGCAACCAGGCCTTTGACCTTGTCCTGCACGGCCTTCATCTGCTCCTTCGAGTTGCCCGGCCAATCGGAGAGACTCTCCGCGATCGACGCGGCCTTCGCCGGATCCGCCTTCAGCACCTGTGTGACGTCGACCCAATCGAGCGCCGAGAGCTGATAGAAGTGCACGACATGATCGTGCAGTGCGTGCGCGATCATGATGATGTTGCGGATGTACTGCGCGTTCGGCGGCACTTCGAGCTCCAGAGCGTCTTCGACGGCACGCACGGAGGCCATCGCATGGACGGTCGTGCAGACGCCGCAGAAGCGCTGCGTGAAGAGCCACGCATCGCGCGGGTCTCGGCCGACGAGCATCGACTCGATGCCACGCCACATCGTCGAGGAAGCCCACGCCTTTTTGACTTCGCCGCCGTCGACTTCGACATCGATGCGCAGATGACCTTCGATTCGCGTGATCGGGTCGATGGTGATGCGCTTGCTCATGTTCAGTTCTCCTGGTGCTGCACGGTGCCGCCGAGGATCGGGAACGTCGTGACGATGAAGACGTACGCCGCGAGCTCGAGAGCGATCAAACCCAGCGTGATGAAGATCTCCGGAACGGACGGGAAGTAGTGCCAGCCCGGCCCCGGATCGAAAGCGACGAGGAAGGTGTCGAAGCGATACAGCGCGCCGGCCACGATCAACAGCAGCGCACTCCGCACCAGTGACGTCAGATCACTCTTCATCATCGCGAGCGGCGCGAGGAAGAGCAGGGTCTCGATCCAGAACATCACTCCGTACAGATCGAACGTCATGATCTTCGCGACCTGACCGCGGAACGCGATGTCGAGGAAGCGCGCCACGACGAAGAAGAAGACGGCCCACGAGGCGATCTTCTGCAGCGCGCCGAGCATCGGCGTCTCCCCGCACTGTTTCATCTTGTTCGAGAACGCCGCTTCGAAGACGACGATCGAGTAACCCATCGCGAGACACGTCGTGAGATAGAAGAGCGGCAGGAAGGCGCTGTTCCACAACGGGTGCAGCTTCGGTCCGCCGAGGAGCATCAGACTGCCGAGCGAGGACTGATGCATCGTCGGGAGCACGATGCCGAGCGCCGCGATCCAGATCAGCGACTTCTCGAGGAGCGGCAACATGCGCCTGGAAATCCTGCTGTCAGGCCACTTCTCCAGAATCGCCGCCATATACGTGTAAAACACCGGCGTCAGGTACA
>CAZKID010000427.1:0-4900 GCA_964552405.1 uncultured Thermoanaerobaculia bacterium | reverse complement strand
GTCGTATCTGCCGCGCCTTCGCGTCTACGGATTCGATCGGTACGAGCTGGTGATTCTCGCCGCGCTCGTCACCGAGGATCCGCTGCTGTTCATCGGGAGATCGGGAACGGGGAAGACCTTCCTCCTCAACTCCGTCAGCGAAGCCCTCGGCCTCGAGCATCGGCACTACAACGCGAGCCTCATCTCCTTCGATGACCTCGTCGGGTTCCCGTATCCCGACGAGGCGCGCGGCGGCGTGAAGTTCCTCGAGACTCCCGCGACCGTGTGGGGCGTCGACTCCGTCCTTGTGGATGAGGTCAGCCGCTGCAAGCCCGAGCATCAGAACCGTCTCTTCTCGCTGATCCACGAGCGGCGCGTGCAGGGCATCGCGTTGGGGCGCCTGCGCTTCCGCTGGGCCGCGATGAATCCCTGCACTGCGGATCAGGATCAGGACATCGAGTCGTACGCCGGCTCGGAGCCGCTCGATCCGGCGCTCGCCGATCGCTTCGCGCTGATCGTTCCCGCGGCCGACTGGCCCGAGCTCTCGCGCGACGATCAGCGGCGCATCGCCGATCCCTGCGGAGAAGGCTGCCGCGCGGATGATGGCGGTGCGTTGCGCGAACAGCTTGCGCGTTGGCGCGAGTCCTTCCTGACGGCGATCGATTCGTGTCCGCCCGAGGTGATCGACTACGCGACGGCGGCGGTGACGACGTTCAACGCGAACGGAGTGCGGGTCTCACCGCGCCGCGCGCGATTTCTCACGCGCAGCCTGCTCGCCGCGGAGATCGTCTCCGGCCATCGCGACGAATCGCTCTACGCGAGCGTGCTCGCCTGCACGCTGCCGCAGCAGGCGTGGGGCGTCACCGTCGATCCGAGCGTCGTGACGCTGACGCATCGCGTTGCCTGGGATGCGTCGATGACGACGGAGCAGCGGAAGTGGATCGAGCGATTTCATCTCGAGCACAACCTCAGCGAGAAGGTGAGGTTGCTGATGGAACAGTGTCCCGATCCCGACACGGCCACGCAGGCGATCTGCGAGTTTCTCGCGCGCGGACCGCGCGATCGCGTCACTGCATTCGCATTCGCGCTGTATCCATGGGCCACTGGCTTTCCGGCGATCGGCCGCGAGGCGCTCAATGACATCGGCCGGATCGCGCAGCCGGTGTTGTCGCTCAACGGTGAGTTGCGCTGGCAGGAGCGCGCCGCGGAGGAGCGGTCAACGCATCCGGCGATGGCGCGCTTTGCTCGCGTGCTCGGCAAGTTGAACGGCGCACGCCACGCGCGCGCGAAACAGTTCCTGACCTATTGCGCGATCAACGCGATCGAGGTTCCCGATCCCGACGCCGTCGAAGAGGAGTTGCAGCAGTGCATCAAGCTGATTGCGTCACACCCATGAACGCGCCGTTGTCGATGATGCAACGCGCGCCCGTGTCGCGCACCCGTGTCGAGCGCGTCTCCTCCACGCTCCTCGCCAACGACGATGGTCCGATCCGCTGTCCGCGCCGGCTGACGCTCGCGCTCGACGTTGGCAACTGCGATCCAGGGAAGACCATGATGCGACTTCTGCGCGAGTGTGGCTTCGATGATCCGCAGCAGTTGCGCGCGTCGTTCGATGACTTCCCGCCGCCGATGATCTGCTGCTTGAATCCCGCGATCCGCCCGCGCGTGGTCGCGCGCAGCGATTCCATCGACGTGCTGCGCGACGCCTGTCTCCTCGGCCTCTGCACGGCGGTGTTCTACGACCCGGCGCGGCCGGTGATCTGGACGAGCGCCAGTCTGACGAGGCGCGTCGAGCTGTTCGACACCGCGGGGTTCTACGCATGAACGCCGGAGAGTTTCGCGATGTCGCGCTCGAGCTGGCGGAGGAGAATCCGCTGGCGATCCGTCCGCTGCTGCGCCTTCTGGCGATTCGCTTCACGACGGAGGTGCCGACGCTCGCCGTCACCTGTGGCGATCGTCCCGAGCTGCTCGTGAATCTGCCGTTCGTCACGGAACACTGCCAGAGCGAGGGCGAGGTGAAGGCGGTCATCCTGCACGAGTTGCTGCACATCGTGCTGCGTCACACGGAGGGTCGTGGTCCGCAGACGAATGCCGAGCATCTCGCGATGGACGCCGTGATCAACGCGATCATCCATCGGCAGTACGGCCTCGCTGCAACCGAGATGATGGCGCGCTATTACCGCGACGCCGTTGGCGCGATGCGGCTGCTGCGCCCGCGCCGCGCGGACGATCCGAGGGATGAGGTGTGGGATGCGTTATACGAGGGAAAGCTGGTCGTGGACGACATCCGCGAGCTCGCCGAATCCCTAGGCGACCTGCATTCTGATGTCTGCGGCGCGCTCCTCGGCGGCCACGGATGCAGCGAAACGTTAGGCGAGCCGCTCGGCAAGGCGGCCGATTCCGTGCTGCGTGCAATGAACGGAGCCGGCGTCTGGCGCGGCACGGCCGCCCCGGCGACAACCGCCATCTTCAATTCGTCGAACATCGCGATCCGCAACTGGAGACGAAAGACACTCCCCGTACTGCGGCGGCACATCGTCCCGGATCGCCGCTCGCGCGTGAGCGATCACCACGCCGTAGATGCATTTCTGCCCGTGCTGAGCCCGAATGATCGCCGCGCGTTCCTCCGCTCGATGTGGAGTCCATTTCTGCCGGAGTCGACGTGGCGCATCGAGGCGCCGCTGCCGCGAGGGACGACGAACGTCTATCTCGACGTCAGCGGCTCGATGTGGCCAGAGCTGCCGCACATCGTCGCGCTGCTGCAGTTGCTGCGGCGCTACATCCGCAAGCCGCTGCTGTCGTTCAGCACGGAGGTCGAGGTGGCGAGGCTGTGCAACGGACGGTTAGTGGCGAAGAGCACGGGCGGCACGAGCATCGAGTGCCTGCTGCGGCACCTCGCCGCCACGAGGCCGATGAGTGCCGTGATCGTGACGGACGGCCACATCGAAGAGGTGCAGCAGTCGTGGAAGGCCGCGATCGGTGCAACGAAGCTGCACGCGATCGTGACGCGCGACGGCTCGACGCGATTGCTCGATCGCGCCGGGATCCCCGCGACGCAATTGGAGGCGTTGCCGTGATGTGCAAGCCTTTTTCACTTAGACCTGTGACAGCGTGCACGCTCGCTTTCGTGAACGATCCGTTTAACTGCCGCGATCGAGAGGGACAGCGATGAGGAATGTAGGAGCCGAGTTTATCGAGGCGTTGTACGAGGTCTTGCAGATCGACGAGGAGTGGAGCATTCGCGATGCGAAGGGCTTCACGTGGTGGCCAGCATGGTTGAAGCAACGAGTGTGGTTCGAAGGGCCGTTCGATACACCCGAGTTTCCCGTCTGGCGAATCCACATCCGAACGGATGTTTGCGCGGGGTTTGTCCCAACCACGGAGCAAAGCGACTACATCAAGTCGCTGCTCATGATGGCAAGCATGAGCGGAATCATTCGAGATCCGCTCGACAACTCACGCCTGCAATTCGCTGCAACAGTCGTTGTAAACCAACAGGATTTCGATAGCCTCCTGAGGCTCGCGACTGCGATCGCTGCGATTCAGGCAGAAGAAGCTCATCGTAATTCCTACGAGATGTCAGAGAGGGGAATCGCGGAGTCAGGCGCGACAGCGCACCCTTCGACCGGTCCTCGTACAGAGCCTGATGAGCTTCTCAACATCATCGAAAACTACTTTCGGCCTGCCGGCGAAGACCCATCACGTGCGCAAGGAACGTTCGAAGCAGCACGAATTGCTTTGCGTGGACTTGATGTCCACGCGAACGTCGACGTCGAAGGGCTTGATTGCGAAATCGCGGTAGCGGATTCCTCGTGTCTGATCACAATGTCTTCTACGCAACAGCATCCGTTGTTTGGAACCGGGCTGTTGACCGCAGCGCGTTCGCCGCTTCAATCCGACGACATCCTGCTGCCAATCTCGCTGAACGAAGAATCTTTGGCCAATCCCATCTTGCTTTCTCAACTCGGCACATGGGCGCTCGACCCCGAACGCCTCGCCAGAGTCGTGTTTTATCCGAACGTTTTGTGTAGCTCCGAGCTCACTTCGAGCAGCGTCCTCTCAGCGATTCGGATCTTTCAAAATGGTCTCGGCGAGCTGAGAGCCGCGGCCACCGTCGATCGATAGCAGTGTTCCCAATTTTGGTGGACTTGATTCCGTCCTTCCTCCATGATCATGAACGCAGCCCAATCAGGTATTCGAAAGGGTTCCATGTCACCAGCTGAAATGACTCAACCGCGCGTTGGCGCCGTTGCGAACGTGCGTAACCGCCGCGGGATTATCACTGCGGTCGACGAATTCGACGCGACAGCCGAAGGCCGGTTTCATCTCGTCACGGTCGAGTACACAGACAGCGATGGCGTCGTCGAGGATCAGCTCATATGGGAACGCGAGCCCGGCGGTGAAGTTGTTCCCCGGGTATTTCTTGGGGTTCGGCCATTGCGCGAATCCGCTCCGCAGGATGCCGTAACCGATCAACAGGCCGCCGAACGAGAACGCGTCCGACAGGAGGAAGATCCACATGGCGATCTTCCCGTTGGTCGCGGTTCCGTATTCGTCCGCCGGGACGTCGTGTGCGTGCTCAGCCGCCGCAGTGCTCATAATCCGAACGGTCCTCCTTCCGAAGCCGCGCGTACGCTAGCACGGCTGAAAATGAAAACACAAGGTTGGCTTGAAGGTTGGCTGGCTTGACCGCGCGCGGTGCGCGTGGCATGAGGGGCCCGTGCGCAAGGTGCTCGGCTCACCGTGGCTCTGGGTCGCGATCGTCGTCGCTGCGGCGGTCGTGCCGATCCTCGGATCGTTTCGCCGCGCCGTCGCGCAGATCCCTCCGGTGCTCGCCAAGCTGCCGGACTGGAAGCTGACGGACCAGGACGCCCGGCCCTTCGGCACGGCCGAACTAAAGGGCCAGGCTTACAGCGCCCAC
>CAZKID010000426.1:0-4912 GCA_964552405.1 uncultured Thermoanaerobaculia bacterium | reverse complement strand
CTCCGCACCACCCTCCCGGGCGGAATCGAGAAAGCGCACACCAGACGAATCATTACCCGGTTGCCATTATCCTCAGTTACCTCAAAAACGCATACCTCGTCGCCCGGATCGAGCGCTTCCCGGAACCGCACTTGATCACCTACCGTGAAGCAGCTGCAACGATCCAACGCCGAAGAACATGCCTCACACATTCCAATTCGCACCGCCTTGTCGCTCATGATTCCGAAGACGAGCAGCCGCGGCTTTGGAATCGAGTCCATGATGAAGGGAATCACCGCCTGCACCGCGTGCGGGTTGTGACATCCGTCGACCCAGACGGCCTTGCCACGGCGCGCGAAATTTTCGAGCCGTCCCCGCCAGCGTGTTTTCGCAACCCCGCTCTCGATGCTTTCGTCGGTGAGGTGCGGCAGCACTGGCTGAAGCTCGCGCGCGGTGCGCACCGCGAGTCCCGCATTGCGCCGTTGAAACTCGCCGGCCAGAAAGGAGTCATGCTCTTCCATCGCGTGGATGAAGCGGCCGTCGAACTTCGCTGCGCGTCTTCGCAGCACTTCGAGGATCTTCGGATCATCGTTCGAAGTCAGCACGATCGAGCCGCGATGTATCACGCCGGCCTTCTCTGCTGCGATCTTCCGTAACGTAGTGCCGAGGTACTCCATGTGATCCATGGCGATGGGAGTGATCACGGACGCGATCGGGCGGACGACATTCGTTGCATCGAGCCGGCCACCCATTCCCACTTCCAGTACGGCGACTTCGCACTCGGCGAGCTCGAACGCGATGAAGGCCACGATCGTGAGCGCTTCGAAATAGGTCGGCGTGATCGAGACGCGATCGGCAGCCTCGCGCAGCAGCCTAACCGAGCGTTGCAGCAGTTCCGGCTCGATCATCGCGCCGCCGATCGCCCAACGCTCTCGAATGTCGACGAGATGTGGTGACGTATAGAAGCCGGTCTTGTACCCCGACTCTTCGAGGATCGACGTGATGGTCGCTGATGTCGAGCCTTTGCCGTTCGTCCCGGCGACGATGATCGAAGGGTACTTGCGCTCGGGATGACGAAGTGACCGCAGCATCGCGCGCATGCGGCCCAGGCCTGGACGGATGCCCGATGCCTGGAGTGAGTCGAGGTACCCCAGCGCCTCTTGCATGCAGCGGCGGCTATTTCGAGTGGAAGCAGCGAAGGAAGCGGCCCAGCGCCGCCTTCATCTCTGCACGCGGCGTGATGAGATCGACCATCCCGTGCTCGACGAGAAACTCGGAGCGCTGGAAGCCCTCAGGCAATGTCTGACGAATCGTCTGCTCGATGACGCGCGGGCCGGCGAATCCGATGAGCGCCTTCGGCTCCGCGATGTTGAGATCACCGAGCATCGCATATGACGCGGTCACGCCGCCGGTCGTGGGATCGGTGAGCACGGAGATGTATGGCAGGTGTGCGTCGGCGAGACGAGCGAGTGCGGCCGAGATTTTTGCCATCTGCATCAGCGAGAGGATGCCTTCCTGCATGCGCGCACCGCCGGAGCAGGAGACGATGATCAACGGCTCGCCCTTGTCGAGGGCCTTCTCAGCAGCCAGCGTCAGCTTCTCGCCGACGACTGAGCCCATGGAGCCGCCCATGAACGCGTACTCCATCGCGGCAATCACGACGTTCACGCCTTCCAGTTTCCCTTCGGCGCAAAGAACCGCATCTCCCTTGCCGACGCGTGCCTCATAGACCTTGAGGCGATCGCGGTAGCGCTTCGTGTCCTTGAACTCGAGAGGATCACCCGAGCGGATGTTGCCTGCGAACTCCTTGTACTGCCCGTCATCGAACAGAATCGAAAAACGTTCGCGCGCGCTCAGGCGGAAGTGGTAGCCGCACTTCGGGCAGAAGTTGAGGTTCTGGCCAACTTCCTCCCTTGACACGTTCTCCGTGCTGTCCTCGCACTTGACCCCGAGACCTTGCGGGACCGCCGCATTCTCGACGGCTTCCTTCGGCTTCTGCTCTTTACGAAACCACGCCACGGTGGGCGACTCTACGCGGGCGCCGCCGCCGTGGCAACCACGAATGGAGCGAGCGAGGTCAGAAGCACGCGATTTGCCGAGCTGCGAACCCAGAACCAGGGGTCGACCGGGCAGTGGTAGTAAAACCAGGCAGTGCAGCCGATTGTGAGGATTCCGACCAGTAGCGGGAACGCGGCACGGCGCATGTTGCGTCCGAAGAAAAGCGGCGAAATTGCCGCGATCCACGGAAGGTAGTACGTGCGGTACGACATCTCCCGCGCCATCTCCTGCACGATTCTCGCGGTGTACTCCAGATGCATCGAGGATTTCGAAGCGTCGTAGCTGTCCAGGAGGTGGAAGTGACGCATCGACGCGATCCACGCAACGAGGAATGCTCCCGCCGGGAGAGCCATGACGGTTGCAGCGATGAGCCGCCGCCGAGTGATCGCGAAGGCAAACACGATGATTGCTGCGAGCGAAGCGCCTTCGACTTTCGTCATCGCGCCGCCGAGCAGCGCGATCGATGCGATGACGAACGAGCTGCGATCATCGCCTTCGAATGTGAGTGCGCAGACGGCGACGACTTCGTAGAAGACGAGCAACATGTCGGCCGCACCCGCGATCATTCCGACCGCGGCGCCCAATGCCAGCACCGCGGCAAAGAGTGCCGCATGAAGCGGCCTGCGTGAGTACGCGCCGACGACGAGCGCGGCAGCCAGGAGGAAGAATTGCGTGATGATGACGGCTCCGAACCACGACATCGCTCGCGCTGCATTGATGCCCCAGGCGTAGGTCAGCGGCAGCAGCGGTGGATAGTCCGGATGGGCGAGGTAGTAGTCCCCGTTGCCGAGATACGCGAGATCGATCTTTGCCGCAGTAGCGAAGTGCGTGGCCTTAGGTCCCCAGAAGAGGATCAGATCTCCGCACGTCAGGCGCGCGGTCGCGGCACCGTAGAACATGATCAGCATGATCACGAGCACCGGGATCCAGTCCGCCGAGGGCTTCTCGATACGCCACGTCGTTTTTCGTGCGGCAAGGATCCCGATCGCGGCGAAAAAGAACGACGGAACGAGCAGCGCGGCTCGCAACCATGGGATTCCCAGAACGGATTCCGCGGTCAGCAGGATTGCGTTGATCGTGAGCCCGGTTGCGAAGGCGACCGCGAGGCGGCCTCCGATCGATATCCGCTGCATCCCGGGAACGAAGCAGATGACGAGTCCTTCGACTGTCAGCACGAGAATCGCGGCGATGAAGAGGATGAGTGTCATTGATGACGATGGTAGAGACGACCCTCAGGCCATTCTGCGACGAGCGCGTAACGCGGATGCTCGAGAGGGTCGCGGATCGCGATCACATACTCACATGCTTGTTCAGGTGGCGTCGCCAGGCCTGCATACTCCGGAAGCACCACGTTCTGCCGTGGCAGCATGCCGGCGGCGATCAGGAAGTTGCTGTACTCGGATCGCGTGACCCCCCCGATGGGACGCACACAGGTTACCGATGCGCCTCGGGGAATCATTTTCACGACGCGCTGGCAGAGGACGATGGCGTCCGCGCCGTCGATCTGGCCTGGCCGTGGATGTGAAAACACAGTTTCCGCGCGAGCGAAGTATGGCCCTCCGCGAAGGTACTGAACGACGCAGAGAGCCACGGTCAGTGCCGTGATGAAAAAGTAAATGAGCGGACGCAAGGTCCGCTGGCCCGAATCAGATTTCACGGAAGATGTAAGGACGCAACACGTCGAGGCGGTCTTCCATCTTGTTGGCATCGAGATAACGAAGCGTTGCGGCCACCGACGAGAGCAGCGAGTTGCCATCCTGCGGCGTGTAGCAGAAGCCGACGACCTTGCGCGGACGCGGCACCGTCAGCGTCGGCATCGGCATCACAGTCTGCGAAAGGATGCGGCCGTAGTAGCCGTGATCGCGGCCAAACGAAAAGATCTGATTGACCGATCGCTTGTTCGTGCAGGCCACGCGCGGATTGGCGCGCAGCGCGTTCTTGACTTCATCCAGCGACGTGTCGTGCTTCAATTCGAGGTTGAACCAGAGCGTGTGCATGTACTGCGTGTTGATCTTGATCGCGGAAGAGAAGAGGTTCAGTTTCTCGCCGACGGTCTGAAAGAGGTGATGCGCATCGCGAGCATGATGAGTGCCGAACTCGTGATCGTCGTGCTTGCCTGCCTGCGGCGCAGCGAGGAATGATTTCGTGTCGGAAACGTCGTTCGCGCGGCGCATGCAGACGAACTGGCCCGATTCGAGCGAGATCTTTCCGTTGTGTGTAGCAATCGTCTTCAGCAGTACCGAGATGTTGTGCGTGTTGCAGGAGACGATCTGTACGAAGCGCTCATCGGGTGACTGCACTTCGTCGTTGATGCCGCGCGCGTAGGGCTTGCCGAAGCCGAACTCCGAGCCCTGCGCCATGAATCCCTTCGGACCCTTGACGCTCTGATAGAAGTGTTTGTTGTCGTTGCCGGCGGGCGAGCAGTCGACGACGACGGTCGCGCGCTCGACGGCCTCTTCGGCGGTGTATGACACGCGTAGTCCGAGTCGCGCGAAATCATCGCGCGCCTGCTCATCGGCCGAGAGCCGCGCTCCGCGGTTCAAGAGGGAATTGATCATGGCCCGGTCGTCCGAGTTGGGCGTCCGCTTGTGGAACGTAACCTCGTCGATGCCCCACTTATCCTTGAACTCGGTGAACATGCCGATCAGCGGCTCGCCGATCGTACCGGTACCGACAACATGAACGATGTTCTTCTTCGCGGCCATGAAAACTCCCCGATTTTCGGATTTCGGGCGGATTGTATGACAGACAGCAGGCAGCAGGCAGCAGGTAGCAGGCAGCAGGCAGCAGGCAGGCAGGCAGCAGACAGCAGGCAGCAGGCAGCAGGCAGCAGGCAGCAGGCAGCAGGCAGCAGGCAGCAGACAGCAGACAGCAG
>CAZKID010000425.1:0-4921 GCA_964552405.1 uncultured Thermoanaerobaculia bacterium | reverse complement strand
GAAGCGGAAGAACTCCTCGTTCTGAAACGTCGAGTGCCGCACTTCGAGCGCTTTTGGATAGTCAACCAATTGACGAAAGAGCGCCGCGAGCTTGTCGCGCGATTCGGGCGAGTCCTTGAAGCTCCAGGGAAACTGCAGCAGGATCGCGCCGAGGCGTTCCGAGTCCGCCAGAGGGTCGAGATAGCTTCGGAACGCATCGAAATCAGCAGGCTGTGACGCGTCGTGCGTGAAGCCGCGAAAGATCTTCGTCGTGAACTTGAACTCGCGATTGAAGGCGACGCGACGCACCCAGCTCTTCGAATGCGCCGGCGGTGGGATGCGATAGAACGGTGAATTGATCTCGATCGTGTCGAAGAACGATGCGAGGTACGCGAGCTCGTCGAAGCGTCCCTTGTGCTCCGGATAGACGATTCCCGCCCAGTCTTTGTAGCTCCATCCGGCGGGTCCGATGCGGATCGAGTGACGCTCAGACAATGGTCAACACCTTGACGTTGTTATTTGCAAAATGCACAGAGTTCGTTGCGTCCTCGCCAGTGACTATGCTAAAAGCGAACTACGATTCCAACTGAATAGCAGCTCCCGGACAGCAGGTGCGTCGCTGGACGAACTGTATTCAGTCGGATGGAAGGGGGTCGATCGGCAGAGTCCTTTTCGTCGTTACCCATATGGCGGGGGCGAGGTCGCGGCACCCCGCACGTGCACAGCGCTGCGGCAACTACCCAGGTTTTTCACGATCGTAGGAGATCAAAGGTTTCAATCATGGATACTTTCAACGACAAATCCCTTACCTGCGCGGACTGCGGTGGGCAGTTCATTTTCACGAAAAACGAGCAGGCGTTTTATGCCGAGCGCGGATTTACCAACGAGCCGAAGCGCTGCAAGAATTGCCGCGATAAGCGTAAGACCGCACGCGATGGAAACGGCGGTGGTGGCCGTGACCGTCAGATGGTCAGCGTGACGTGTGACAGCTGCGGTGTCGCGACCGAAGTACCGTTCACGCCGGTCAGCGGAAAGCCCGTCTATTGCCGCGATTGCTACAACCAGCGACGGTCCAACTCCAGACCGTCGAGCTGGGCCTAGACAGCCGCATCAACGACGAACGAAAGCGGGTCCTGAGCAGGCCCGCTTTTTTGTTTTGTGTGTAGGCCCCCGCCTGTTCAATGGACATGTGATGGCTTGAATGGACAGGCGAGGGCGCCTGTCCTACAATCCGCCGCGTTTTGAGCCGCCCTACCAAACCCGCCGAATCCATCCTCGATCTCGTCTGCAACACACCCATGCTTCACCTTCACTCGATCGGTGGCGGCAATGCTGCCGAGATCTACGTGAAGATGGAGTTCCTCAGCCCCGGTGGCTCGGTCAAAGACCGCATCGGGATCGGGATGATCAAGCGCGCCGAAGCGGCAGGCTTGATCAGGAAGGGCGCGACGATCATCGAGCCTACCGCGGGCAACACCGGCATCGGTCTCGCGCTTGCCGGCGTCCGCATGGGCTATCGCGTGATCCTCTGCGTTCCTGAGAATTTTTCCGTCGAGAAGCGCGAGGTCATGAAAGCCCTTGGTGGCGAAGTCGTCCTCACACCGAAAGACGAAGGTATGAAGGCGGCGATCGCAAAGGCGCAGGAGCTCGCGGCGGAGATTCCCGGCGCGTATGTGCCGCAGCAGTTCGCGAATCCCTTCAACACGGAATCGCACTACGAGACGACTGCGCCCGAGGTCTGGGAACAGATGGACGGCAACATCGATGCATGGGTTGCGGGTGCAGGCACCGGCGGCACCTTCAGCGGTGTTGCAAAGTATCTGAAGGAGCGCAATCCGAACGTGTGGTGTGTCGTCGTCGAGCCGCAGGGCTCGATTCTCAAGGGCGGCGAAGCGGGCCCGCATGAAGTGGAAGGCATCGGCGCCTCGTCCTTCATCCCGCCCGTGCTCGACATGTCGCTGGCTGATGAAGTGATTCAGGTGTACGACGATCCCGCCTTCGCGATGGTGCGCCGCATGGCGACTGAAGAAGGAGTCCTCGGCGGCTCGAGCGCGGGAGCGAATCTTCATGCTGCACTCGAAGTCGCGGAACGTCTTGGTCCCGGCAAGCGCGTCGTGACGCTCATCCCCGACGCGGCCGAGCGCTACATGTCGAAAGGCATCTACACGAAGTGGGCGCCGGAGAAGCGGAATTGAAAATTGAAAATTGAAAATTGAAAATGGGAGCGCGCGTAGGACCTTATTTTCAATTTTCAATTTCCTAATTTTCAATTTCGCGAGCAAAGCGAGCGACAAATGGGTTTTTCCACCGATTGCATCCATGCGGGCCAGGAGCCCGAGCCGACTACCGGCGCCGTTTCCGTTCCCATCTTCCAGACGTCGACCTACGTGCAGCCCGAGCTCGGGCGCCACAAAGGATTCGAATACGCACGCACGCAGAATCCGACGCGCTTTGCGACGGAGGCAGCGCTTGCGGCACTGGAGAAGGGGAAGCACGGCCACTGCTTCGCGTCCGGGATGTCGGCGATCGACACCGTTTTTCGTCTGCTGAAATCCGGCGATCACGTGATCGCCGGCGAGAACATGTACGGCGGCTCGTACCGCCTCTTCAGCAAGGTGCTCGAGAAGTTCGGAGTGCAGTTCACGTACGTCGACACCTCGAAGATCGAAGAGGTGAAGAACGCGTTCCGTCCTGAGACGAAGATCCTCTATCTCGAGACGCCGACGAATCCGATGATGACGATTACCGACATCGCGATGTGTGCGGAGCTGGCGCACTCCAAAGGTGCGATGGTCGTCGTCGACAACACGTTCTGCTCGCCGTATCTGCAGCGGCCGATCGAGCTCGGTGCCGACATCGTCCTGCACTCGACGACCAAATTTCTGAACGGGCACTCCGACTCCGTTGGCGGCGTCGTGATCTCGACCACCGACGAGCTCGGGCAGCAGATCGGATTTCTGCAGAACGCGGTCGGCGCGATTCTCTCGCCGTTCGATTCGTGGCTCGTGATGCGTGGCATCAAGACGCTCGCCGTGCGGATGAAGCGGCATGAAGAGAATGGCCAGGCCATGGCGAATTACCTCGCGCATCACGCGAAGGTGAAGAAGGTCTACTACCCGGGGCTGCCCGATCATCCGCAGCACGAGCTTGCAAAGAGGCAGATGAACGGCTTCGGCGCCGTGATCTCGTTCGAGCTTGGTTCCTATGAGAATGCGAAAACGTTCCTCGATCGCGTGAAGCTCTGCTCACTCGGCGAGTCGCTGGGCGGTGTGGAGACGCTGATCTCGCATCCGGAGTCGATGACGCACGCCTCCGTCCCGCTCGAGACGCGCACGCGCCTCGGCATCACGCCGGGACTCGTCCGCATTTCAGTCGGCATCGAGGACATCGAAGACCTGATCGCGGATCTCGAGAACGCATTCGACTGAACTCGGAGCCGGAAGGAATCTCATCGGCGGGCGTGCTGTCGCTTCGGTATCAAACAGCTAACTCAGCACTCCAGCACTCAGTACTCAGTACTCAGTACTCAGCACTCAGTACTCAGCACTCACGAGATACACTTCCCCGGCTCATGACTCTCGCACTTCCAGCGGCGCTCGTCGTCGCGACGTATCTAATCGGCTCGATTCCGTTCAGTTTCCTCGTCCCGTTCGCGATGACGGGCAAGGACATTCGCCAGCACGGCAGCCGCAACGTCGGTGCGACGAACGTCGCGCGCACGTTCGGCAAGCTCCCCGGCATCATCGCGCTCATTCTCGATGTCGCGAAAGGTTGGGGTGCCGTCTGGTTCGCGCAGTGGCTCGTCATGCAGCCCGGCTGGCCCTTCGTCGCGTACAACCCTTCCGCACCGTTCTATGACTCGCGTGATCTCTGGATTTCCCTTGGTGCGCTCATCGCGATGCTGGGACACATGTTTCCGGTCTGGCTGCGTTTTCACGGCGGCAAAGGGGTCGCTACGGCGACCGGCGCGTTTCTGGCGCTCGATCCGAAGGTCGTCCTTGCCGGCGTGATCATCTTCGTGATCGTGATTCTGCTATCGCGTATCGTGTCGCTCGCATCGATCCTCAGCGCTGCGTCGATTCCTCTCTTTTTTCAATTTCTCGCGCACGCGTCGTTCTGGCGTGTGCTGATCAGCATCCTCATTTCGATCTCGATCATCGCGAAGCATCACTCGAACATTCGCCGGCTCGTGCACGGCGAGGAGAGGCGCATGGGTGAGCGCAAATGAAGATTTCCGTGATCGGTGCGGGCTCGTTCGGCACGGCGATGGCGCTCGTGGCCGCGCGCTGCGGCAACGAGGTGATGCTCTGGGCGCACGATCCGCGCGTTGCGGAAGGGATGCGCTCGTCGAAGACGAATGCGGTGTATCTGCCGGACATTCCGTTCAGCGACAACATCACGCCGACCAGCGATCTCGCCGAAGCCGCGGCGTTCAGCGACACACTTTTCATGGTCGTGCCCAGTCATCACTACCGCGGCGTGCTGACGCAACTCCGATCGCATTTGAAGAACCGGGTGTTCATCATCTCCGGGACGAAAGGCATCGAGAACGAAACACTCGAGCGCATGTCGGAAGTCTCGAAAGCGGTGCTCGGTGAGCAGATGCAATCGTTCGCGGTGCTCTCGGGTCCTACGTTCGCGGTCGAAGCGGCGCGTGGCGATCCTTCTGTCGCCGTCGTCGCATCGAAAGATGTGGACTTCGCGAAGACGGTGCAGCAGGCGATATCGGGCTCGACGTTTCGTCTCTATCACTCGGACGATGTCGTGGGCGTCGAGCTCGGCGGCTCGCTCAAGAACGTCATTGCCATTGCCGCCGGAGTGCTCGAAGGTCTCGGACTCGGCTACAACACGAACGCCGCGCTCGTCACGCGCGGTCTCCGCGAGATCACGCGGCTCGGGATGGCTCTTGGAGGAAAGCTCGAGTCGTTTGCAGGCCTGGCCG
>CAZKID010000424.1:0-4923 GCA_964552405.1 uncultured Thermoanaerobaculia bacterium | reverse complement strand
ATCGCGGCAATGAAGAAATCACCGTCATCCCGAGCGGCGAATCTGGCGATGCCTAGTTCCTTCTCCCCCGTGCGCGGGGGAGAAGGGACTATCTCAGGCTCAGCGAAGTCGAGATGGGGATGTGCGGGAGGCGCGCGACATGACCTTCGTGCCGCGGGTCCCTCGACTTCGCTCGGGATGACGCGCTCGGCATAAACTGAGCCCGAAAAGATGACTTTCACTTTTTTGAGCGCGGGCGAGTCCCACGGACCGCAGCTCACGACCATCGTCAGCGGCATGCCCGCGGGCGTGCCGCTCGATCGCGCGCGCATCAATCGCGATCTGCAGAGACGCCAGCACGGCTACGGCCGCGGCGGGCGGATGAAGATCGAGAGCGATGAAGTCGAGATCGCCGGCGGCGTGCGCGGCAGCGAGACGCTCGGCGGCCCAATTGCCATCGTCGTGAAGAACAAGGACTACGAGAACTGGCAGGCGGCGATGGATCCCTGGCGGCTCGATGAGTCCGAAGCCCACAAGCGGCGCGTGCATGCGCCGCGGCCGGGTCATGTCGATCTGCCGGGCGGGATGAAGTACGACCGGCGCGATCTGCGCGACATCCTCGAACGCGCTTCCGCGCGTGAGACGACCTCGCGCGTTGCGGCGGGCGCGCTTGCGAAGGAGCTGCTGCGCGCGTTCGGCATCGAGATTCGCAGCGGAGTGGTCTCCGTCGGCGCAGCGGGCGATCCGGAGTACTCGCCGGCCTGGGAAGAATTGGCGAGTGTCGACGAAGAATCGCCGCTGCGTGCGATCAACCGCGCGCACGAGCCGGCGATGATCGCCGAGGTCGACAAGGCGAAGGAAGCGGGCGAGACACTCGGCGGCACCATCGTCGTCGCGGCGAAGAATGTCCCTCTCGGTCTCGGTTCGTTCGTGCAATGGACGGAGAAGCTCGACGGCCGCATCGCGCGCGCGATCATGTCCATTCACGCGGTGAAGGGCGTGGCGATCGGCGACGGCATCGCCGCGGCGCGCAAGCCCGGTTCCGAAGTGCATGATGCGATCTACCGCGACGAGCAGCGTGGCTATCACCGCACGACGAATCGCGCGGGCGGTCTGGAGGGCGGGGTCACGAATGGTCAAGATGTTGTCGTTCGTGCCTTCATGAAACCGATCTCGACGCTCCGCCGCGGCCTGCCTTCGATCGACATCGAGACGAAAGAGACGCACCGCTCGCAGTGGGAGCGGAGCGATGTGACCGCGGTTCCGGCATGCGGAGTGGTCTGCGAGGCGATGCTGGCGATCGCGCTCGCCGGTGCGATGCGCGAGAAATTCGGAGGCGATTCGCTGCGGGAGATGCGGCGCAACTACGACGCGTATCTCGCGCAGCTCGCGGAGTGGTGATCCTCCTCGCGCTGGTTCTCGCAACGGGCTACGTCGCCGACAGCGATTGCAAGCCCTGCCATCGCGCGATTTACGACTCCTATCAGCACGTCGGCATGTCGCAGTCCTTCTTCAGGCCGCGCGCCGATCGTGCGATCGAAGATTTCGGCAAGCCGTTCTTTCATGCGAAGTCGCAGCAATGGATGGAGATCGCGCGCCGCGACGGACGCCTGCTGTTTCGTCGATGGCAGCTCGCACCGGATGGCAAGCCGATCAACCTCTTCGAACAGCCGGTCGATTGGATCCTCGGCTCCGGCCGTCATGCGCGGACGTATCTCTATCAACTGCCCGGCGGCGAGCTCTATCAACTGCCGCTCGCGTGGTACTCGCAGGAGAAGCAGTGGGGCATGGCGCCCGGCTATGACCGCGCGGATCACGATGGCGTGACGCGGCGCGTGCGGCAGGAATGTCTCTTCTGCCACAACGCCTATCCAGCCGTTGCACCCGAGCCAGCGTCGTACTGGCGATCGCAGAGCGTTCCTCGATCGTTGCCCGAGGGAACGGGATGCCAGCGATGTCACGGTCCGGGTGAGAAGCATGCGCGCGGCAACATCAATCAGATCTTTTCGAGCATCGTGAATCCGATGCGGCTCGATCCGCAGAAACGCAGGGATGTCTGTTACGAGTGCCACATGCAGCCCTCGGTCGCGATTCCCGCGATGCGGCGCTACGGGCGCGACATCCATTCCTTCCGTCCCGGCGAACCGTTGTCGGATTACGAGGTGAAGATCGATGTCGTCGATCACTCGATCCCGCAGCCGGAGCGCTTCGAGATCAATCATCATCCGTATCGCCTCGAACAGAGCCGTTGTTTCCGTGAGAGCGAGGGGCGGCTCACGTGCCTTACGTGTCATGACCCGCATCGCAAGGTCCCGGCGGAAGAGCGAGCGGCGCATTACCGCGCCGCCTGCATGAGCTGCCACACGGAGATTCTCGCGCGACACGTGCCGGCAATCGATGCAGCGGCGGATTGCGTGTCGTGTCACATGCAGGCGCGGAGAACGCAGGATGTGGTGCATGTCGTGATGACCGATCACTTCATCCGGCGCAGGCCGGGCGGTCCGGAACTCCTTGCGCCTCGCGACGAACACGAGCCGGATCTGGACGACGTCGTCGTCACCGATGCCAATGCGGACCTGTATCGTGCCGCGGCGGTCATTCGCATCGAGGGCGGCATGAACGCGGGCTCGGTGAAGAAGATGCAGCAGATGGTTGAGCAACAGAAACCGGCAGAGCTCGAGCCTTATCTCGATCTGATGTTCGGCCAGATGAAGCAACGCGACTTCGTGGGGGCGGAGAAGACCGCGTCGACGATCCTCGTACGCGACCCGAACAACGCGCAGGCGCTCCAGTGGCTCGGTCTCGCACAGTTCAACCTCGGCAGAAAAGAGGACGGCATCGCAACCATACGCCGTGCCGCGAAGCTCACTCCCAACGATCCCGAGGTCCACTACAACCTCGGTGTCGTGGTGCGCTCCATCGCGAGCTTGGAACGTGCGGTCGCGCTCCGGCCGAATTACGCGCAAGCATGGTTTCTGCTCGGCGGGTTGTATGCGGAGCAGAAGCAATTCGAGCGCGCCATCGAGGCATACGAGCGAACGCTGGACCTCGAACCGCGATCCCTGCCTGCCTGTGCGGCTATCGTCAACGCGTTGAACGCCGCGCGGAGGAGCGAGGAAGCGGCGAGATACGCGAAGCATTGCGCCGCCCGCTGACGACCCGCGAGGCGAAACCAGAATGTGTCGTCACTCCTCCTGCTGCCTGCGGTCTGCTGTCTAATAGCGCAGTGATCGACAAACGTGCCATCCGCGATCTCTTCCCCGTCACGAAGAACGTCGTCTACTTCAACCACGCCGCGGTCGGTCCGCTCTCGTCGCGCGCCAGCGAGGCGATGATCTGGCATGCGCGTGATCAGCGCGATTATGGCGCGACGCATTGGCGGGAGTGGTATTCGGAGCACGATCGCGCGCGCGCCGCGGCGGCAACGCTCATCGGCGCCAACGAGAAAGAGATCGCGTTGCTCAAGAACACCTCCGAGGGGCTGTCGTTCGTCGCGGAAGGATTACGGTGGCACGAGGGCGACAACGTCATTACGACCGGCGTCGAGTTTCCCTCGAACTGGACGCCGTGGAAGCGCCTCGAGCGGCGTGGGGTCGAATGCCGTGTCGCATCGTTGCCGACAGTGGAAGAGATCGAGCTGCTCATTGACGCGCGCACGCGGCTCGTCACTGTTTCGTCCGTCGCGTTTCACAACGGCTTCGTGGCGGATGTCGAAGCGATCGGCGCGTTATGTGCGCGCCGCGGCGTGCTCTTCTGCGTCGATGCCATCCAGTCGCTCGGCGTCATTCCGATTGATGTGCGGCGAGCGAAGGTCGCTTTCCTTGCGGCCGACGGACATAAGTGGATCTGTGGTCCCGAGGGAGCGGCGGTGTTCTACGTGGCAGCGGAGCATCGCGATGAGCTGGACGTGGTGGAGAGCGGCTGGACGAACATCGATCGCAAAGGAAAGTTCATCGGGTGTGACGTCGATCTGCTGCCGGACTCGCGGCGATTCGAAGCGGGTTCGCTGAATACGAATGGGATCTACGGCCTGCGCGCGGCGCTCGAGCTGCTGCTCGAGATCGGGATCGAGGAAATCCACGCAGAGGTGTTGCAGCTCTCGACGCGGCTCGCGAACGAGTTGCGGTCGCTCGGTTTCGATGTAGGACAGGCGCCCTCGCCTGTCCCGATTGACGACAGGCGAGGGCTCCCTTCGCACGCATCCGGAATCGTCGGTGCCGCTCCACCATCTGTAGAAACCAGCATCGTCCGTCTGCACCGGCTCCTCGACGAAGAGCACATCATCTCCGCGCCCCGCGAGGGGTTGCTGCGTTTCTCGCCGCATTTCTACAACGACGATTCGGAGATCGATCGCGTCATCGAAGTGCTGCGTCGTATCATCTAATCCATGGTGATCACGATTCTGTTGTGCGCAATCGCGCTGCTTTGCGGCGTGGGGCTTGGGTGGGTGGTTGGGAGTGGCCGGTCGCGCGATCGAATCGCGCGGGCCGAACAGGAACGCGCCGTCGCCGAGGCGCGGCTGAACGATCTTCAGCGGATGGAGAACGCGTTCGCCGCGACTGCGCAGCGCGTCTTCAGCGACGTCGGCAAGTCGATCGTGCAGCAGAACAAGGTGCAGGTCGATGGCTCGCTCGACACGAAGAAGGCCGAGATCGCGACGCTGCTCGATCCGCTCAATCGCATGCTCGATCAATATCGCGGCGAGCTCCTGAAGAGCGAGCGGATGCGCACCGAGGCGTATGGCGGATTGCAGCAGCAGATCAAGACGCTGCTGTCGGCGCAGGAGTCGGCACAGCGCGAAGCCGCGCGGCTCGCGAATGCGCTGCAGTCACCGACGGTGCGCGGCTCATTGGGCGAGAACACGCTCAAGCGCTTCATCGAGCTCGCGGGCATGAGCGAGTTCTGCGACTTCGAAACGCAGGAGACGTTCTTCGGCGATGGCGG
>CAZKID010000423.1:0-4935 GCA_964552405.1 uncultured Thermoanaerobaculia bacterium | reverse complement strand
GGGCGCGGTCTCGGGTTTTTCAACGCACTCCTTTCCGCGTAAGACGTCGGGCGGCGTTTTCCGGGACTCGACATCGAAGGGCCCCCGTGTTTCGTCGTCGGCACGGATGTCTTCGTCCGCTTCATGTCCGAGAACGATCTTCACGCATTCGTGCAGCACGGCGCGAGCGATCTCGCGATCCAGCAGCGCTTCCTCGATGCCCAGCGCTTCCCCGAATCGACACTGACGGAGCTCGCGGCGTTCCTCGAGCTCTGCCGCCATCCGCTTGCAGTGCGCTCATCGAGCCTGCTCGAGGACTCGCAGTTCCATCCGTTCGCCGGCGTCTATCAGACGTACATGATCCCGAACGATCACGCGCATCCGGACGTCCGGCTGCACGAGCTCGTGACTGCGATCAAGCGCGTCTACGCGTCGACCTTCTATCACTCGGCGCGCGAATACCTGAAGATCACCTCGCTCCGGTCCGAAGACGAGAAGATGGCGGTCATCGTGCAGCAGATGGTTGGGGCGCAGCACGAGGAACGCTTCTACCCGGAGCTCGCCGGCGTCGCGCGTTCGTACAACTTCTATCCGGTCGGCCCACAGAAGCCCGAAGAAGGCATCGTTTCCATCGCCCTCGGCCTCGGCCGCACGGTCGTCGAGGGTGGCGCAGCGGTGCACTTCTGTGCGAAGTATCCCGATCATCTGCTGCAGTTCTTCTCCACGCTCGATGCGCGCAAGAACAATCAGCGCGAGTTCTACGCGCTGCGCATGGTGCCGCAACCGCACGACATGAACGCGGTGACCGACGAGCGGGTCGTGACGTACGACCTCGCGGTCTCGGAGCGCGATGGAACACTCGCACCGATTGCCTCGACGTACTCCGCGGAGAACGACGCGGTGTACGACGGCGTCTCGCGACCGGGCATGCGCATCGTCACGTTCGCATCGATCCTGCGCAACCGCATGGTGCCGCTCGCCGAGGCGATTGATTTTCTCTGTGCGCTGGCGACATGGGGTATCGGCACACCGGTCGAGATCGAGTTCGCCGTGAATCTCGCGCGCGGAAAGCTCGGCGTGCTGCAGGTTCGTCCGCTTCCATTGAGTCGCGAGACCGAGGAGCTGGGAATCGACGAAGTCCACGCGCAGGAGTTGATCTGCCAGAGTACGCAAGTGCTCGGGCATGGCGTGATTCGCGATCTGCGCGACGTCGTCGTCGTCGACATCGATCGCTTCGAGCGCTCGAAGAGTCATCTCGCTGCCGCGGAGATCGCGCGCATCAATCAGATTCTCGTCGGCGAGCACCGGCCCTATCTGCTCGTCGGACCGGGACGCTGGGGCAGTCTCGATCCACTGCTCGGCATTCCTGTGAAGTGGGAGCAGATCTCCGGCGCGCGCGTGATCGTCGAGGCGGGATTCAAAGACATCAGCGTCGATCCGTCGCAGGGCTCGCACTTCTTCCAGAACCTGACGGCGTTTCAGGTCGGCTACTTCTCGGTGAGCGATCGCGTGCGCAGCAGCTTCGTCGACTGGGAGTGGTTGTCGGCCCAGCATGCGATGGGCAGCGGCACGTTCGTACGCCACATCCGCCTCAAGAACAACGTGGTCGCAAAGATGAACGGCCGCACAAGGCGTGGCGTGATTTTGAAGCCCGCCGCCGTATCATGAGTCATGCGAGCCCGACTGTTCCTCTCTCTTCTCGCGTGCTCCTTCAGCGTACTCGGACAGGAATTCATTGTCTCGCCGGAGATGCCCATCTCGCGGCTTTCGTATGGGCATTCGTATCGATCTGCATGGACGCCGGCCGTCGCGGTGGGCCGGAATCAGGCACTCGTCGTCTGGAACGGCGGCGCAAATCTCGCGCGCGTCGCGAGTGACGGAACCGTCATCGACGTCCCGATGATCTCGAGGACGAAACAGGCAAGACAGTGGATGTCTGCGGATGTCGTCTGGACGGGCCAGCACTATGTGGTCCCCTCGATCACCTGCTCGAACTGCATCGTGCCCCCGTTCGGACCGTGGCGGCCAACACTCACCATGGCCACTGTCGGGATCGACGGCACCGTGGGACCGCTGACGAAAATCGCAGATGTCGACGGAACTGAACTGACTGCAGCCGCGAGCACCGCCGGAGTACTCGTCGTCGTGGTGAGCTCGAAGATCGAGGCGTTCGCATTCGACACCACCGGCAGATTGATCAACCGCCGTCTCATCGCATCCAACTCGTCATGGCTGACACGTGTGTCCGTCGCGTCCAACGGCACGAGCTACTTCGTCGTGAGATCGATGAACGGACGCGTGATCGGCACACGGCTCACCGCGTCGGGCGATTTGATGGACGTGAGCACGAGACCGGCGATCGATGTTCCCGGCGACGATGCAAGCGTCGCATGGAATGGCAATGAGTACGCGATCGCATACACGATCGGCGGAAAAGAGCTGCATGTCCTTCACGGCCTCGAAGCGAATCAAAAAACTTCCGCGATCTATGGGGCCGGGCACGAGCTCTTCCTGCCTGCGATCAAATGGACTGGCGGGCAGTACCGCATCGCATGGAAAGAAGTGAGTGGCGAAGCATCTCTCCAATGCAGCGGCCTGACGGGCGACGTCGGGTACGACGAACCGTGCGCTCCCGTCGATGCCATCGCAGCGAGCATCGATGGCCGAGGAGCACTCGTGAATCGCGAAGTCCTGGGTCGAGCAGTCGATCGCTATGGTCATTTCACTTCGGTGGATCGCCTCGCGATCGATGGCTCGCTCATCACCTGGAGTGAGTCGGGCGACATCGTTGCACGGACGGACCGCGCTCGAGAGTCTGTCATCGTCTCGCGCTCGGCGGCAGAGCAGTACTGGCCGGTGCTTGCGCAGAATGGCGATGACTTCATCGCGCTCTGGCGGGAGAAATCGGATCGCGCGGTCCTTCGTATGTCGCGCTACTCGGTACAACGTCAGAGGTTCGGCCTCTTGCGAACCTTATCGCAATCGCTGGATAGCCCTCCGGCCGAAGCGTGGGATGGGACCGACACGCTCATCGTCTGGGGAGAGCAAACGGATGCGAGCCATTCGAATCTCCAGCTTGCGATCGCCGACGAGCAAGGAAGAATCTGGAAGACCTCCACGCTCGCAAGCGTCCCCGCACACGGCCTCTACCCTTCTGTCGCCTGCGGCAATTGGGATTGCGTCGTCACCTGGATCGAATACCCGCATGCGTTCGCGAAGAGAATCGCTGCGGATGGCTCAGTTCTCGACGCGAATCCAGTCGACCTCGGAATCGGCGTTTTCGGCGCGCCCGCACAATGGAACGGCCATTCCTATGTGATCGCCACGGAGGGACAACTCGTGTTCATGCGCGAGGGGCGCGTCGTCAACCAGGTGAAAGTCCCGCGAGATCGCAGCGCATTCGGCTGCGGCGACGGCACCTGCATCCTCGCGTTCCGCTACGACACCACGGCGATGGTCGACGACGCGGGTAAGGTGACGATCAGCAAACAACCGAACAACCTGAACAGCATTGTCTGGACGGGCCGTGCGTTCGTCGGACTGTCGATGCCCGATTGCGGAACGACGGCAGCTCACTTCACGCGCGACGGAAAACTCGGAAGCAGCCAGCAGATTTCAGCCGCGTCACCAGACGGCTGTGATGTCTACCCTGTCCTCGCGGAACGGGAGGATGGGAAAGGCCTGATCGCATATGTGCACAGTTCGGCCCAGTGGGATCTGCCGGCCGTCGTGCTGGTGCGGACGATTCGCGATTTGAAGGACTGAGTACCGAGTGCCGAGTAATGAGTGCCGAGTATAGGAACTCCCAAGCACTCAGAACTCAGCGCTCAGAACTCAGAACTCGTCAGTGATGCCGCTTGAGCTCCTGAATGACGATGTGCGCATCGGCGCGCGCTGACGGCGATTCCTCGAGCTCGAACTCATCGATCGTTGCCGCGACGCTGTATTGTCCGCCCATCTGATTCACTCGGACGATCCGTCCCTTGCAGCGAACGTTCACCGCATCAGGAACGCGCAGGAGATAGGAGATCTCCGTATCGACCTCCAGTGGTTCGCTCGTTGTGAAGAAGACGCCGACTCCGCTGACGTCGCGCGTCACGCCGCTGGTGCCGCCGAGCTCTATGGGAAGGGTCATCGGAAATCGTTCTGCGCGTCTGCGATCGTCCACCATCCACTCCTCAGGCCGCCATTCTAAGCGTAGATCGCCTCGATTTCGGACACGAAGCTTCGCTCGTAGTACTGAACACAAGCCCTGTCGTTTTCCGGAATCTTTCGCCACGTCACGGCGTCGGTGATCGGATACCAGGCCCACTTGATCTTGGTTCGTATTCAGCCCAAGGATTTGGAAGTCATCGCCGAGCTCGAGGCGCTTCGAGAAGAGCGTGATCGCAATTGTGCTGACGCGAACATTCCACTTCGGCCTCGAGTGCGCACTTACCTCAAAAAGCAGGCAGCGCGAATTTCACGATGTTCATCTCCGAGCTGCACCAGACTTCACCGTTGAACAACTGACACGACGAGATCGCGTAGCGCGACTTCGCGGTTTTCCACGTCGCGCCGCCGTCGGTCGTGGTCGACATGAAGCTGTCTTTTCCATTGCTGAAAAAGAGATATCCGCGTCCGTCTGGTGCGATCGTGATGTCATTGATCCATTTGTTACTTCCTTGAAAGGTATCGTCGGGATGCGTCGTCCACGAGTCACCGCCGTCGTTCGTTCGAAGCACTTCCGAACCTGAATCTTCGCTGCCCCACATTTCGATGAACGCGCGCTTCGCGTCGATCCAGCTGACATCGATGGCGTAGCCGAGGCTGCGTTCATGGAGCTCGGCGAGCTTCCAGGTCGCGCCGCCATCATGCGTCACCAGAATGCGCGCATGTCCTGCCCAGACCGTCGTTTCGTTCCCGACCGGAGTGCCGCCGACGATTATTCCGTTCATGCCATCGAAAGACGGCATT
>CAZKID010000422.1:0-4937 GCA_964552405.1 uncultured Thermoanaerobaculia bacterium | reverse complement strand
CTGACCGACAACTATCGCGTCACGGCACAGTTCCCGATTGCCACTCCGTTCGCGACGCATCTCTGGATGGTCGCGCCGCACATGCATCTGCTCGGCCACAAGATGCATGTGGTCGCGTCGTATCCCGACGGCAAGCAGGAGTGCCTGATCAACATCGACAACTGGGATTTCAACTGGCAGGGCGTCTATCCGTATGCGCAGCCGCTGGCGATTCCGCGCGGGACGATGTTCTCGCTCGAGGCGTGGTACGACAATCCGACCGATCGCAGCGTCTCATGGGGCGAAGCGACGACCGACGAGATGTGCATCGCGTTCCTCGGCTTCACGCTGGATTGAGCCCGAATTCACTCAGTGCCGCGAGGACCGAATCCGCGACCGGCTTCGCAGCGATTCGACGTTGTGCCACACATCGTCGTCTTCCGCTCCTGCGCGCCAATGCGCAAATCCTCCGATCCCCGGATGCTTCGCGACCACTGCATTCACTTTCGTCGCGTAGCTCTGCGCGTCCTGAAAGAACACCTCGTGTCCCTCGTAAGCGAACGTCAACTCGCCATTCGCGTCACGAATCGGCGTCACGCCGCGGCTAACCGCCAACTGCATCCCGCCTGCATACGTCACGGCGGAGGCAGATGTGCCGGCCCAGTCGTAGCCATACCAGGGGAGGCCGACAATGACCTTCTTCGAGGGAATGTGAGCCTCGGCATACGCGACAACGATGTCGAGCCAGTCGAGCGGCGTGATGGCACCCGCGACGCCGCCTGGGTAGTGCTTGTCGTACGCCATGATCTTGATCGAGTCCGCGGAAGCGCCAATCGCTGACCAGTCGTTGCCGCCCGGGCCAGGCCACGTCTGCGAGTCGTTCGCCTTCGCCGCGAGCGTGACCGAGAGCTTCTTGTTCACCGCGTGAAGCTTGCCGGCAAGGAGTGCAACGAATGCGCTGAAGTCCGCCTTCGCCGCCGCAGGCAGCAGCTCGTAGTCGATATCGATTCCATCGAACGCGTTCTCAACCACGAGCTGTCGCAGCGCCTCGGCATGCGCCTCGCGGGCCTCAGGCGTCGCGATGAGCGACAGCACGACCTGCGGGTCGAACGAACCGTTCAGATAGTTCGCGATCGTGGGAAGCACGCGTGTGCCGGTCATCGCCGCGCGCATCTGCGGACTCTCCGCATTCCAGTTCTTCGCGATCGCGCCGTTTGCGTCGAGCGAATACCACCCGGGATTCGACTCATCCAGTGATCCGGCATGCAACTGCATCGACGTCAGCGCATTCCCATCCCATGCGGGAACCCATGCGGAGAACGTGTAGCCGTACGAAGACACGGAAAGCAACGACAGCATAACGAAAAGGACCCGACGCATGAGGCGGCACAACGAGACGCCTCATGCTCGTTCTTCCCTGATGAGGCGGCTCGCTACCGCACCGCGCGGCGGCGCGGCCGTGACCGGGCGTGCTCCAGCACATTGCGCGTGATCTGCTGAGCGGCCGCGCTCACCGGCGCATAGGACCGGAGGGCCACGTTGTAATCATCGAGCCCGAATGCCCAATCGATGGTCCCGCTGGCGAATACGAAACTTCCAGCCGGAGTCACGTAGATCGTCATGTTCGATTCATCCGTGGCGCCGTCAGTCCGGATGAACGGCGAGCGCGTCAGCACCGTGGTGGTCGCCGGAGCCGCCGGCGTTGTGCGGTCCACTTCATACCCGAGGAGCCCGGGAATCCTGTCGCCGGCTCGTAAGCCAGTTCGCTCGAATACCCAGTGCGAGGCATCGGAGATGACGACATCGCCCGCGACGGGCGTATAGGTGAACATCGTGCCCACGAGCGCATCCTCGGGTCGCGACACGGGTGCATTTCGCCAAAGTGTCGTCGCGAATCGATCGTTCTTCGGATCAACGTCGTGGAGCACGGGATCGAGCTGAGCCGCGCTCTCTTTCCACGCGGCAATCACGCGATCGCTTTCGCCGCTGATCGAAGAGGGCTCGAGCCGGACCTGCCAATAGCAGGTGTTGGCCGCAAGAAAAATCAAATTGACGCCGGTGTCACGCGCCGCCTCGACCGCATCCCGCATCTGCCATGTCCAGTACTCGTCGTGACCAATGCAGACGAACGCGTCATGCGTGAGAAGCTCAGACGGATTCTCATGCGTGTCCAGATCGGTCGAATAGATGACGTCGTAGCCCTCGCGCTCGAAGAACCGCACCGCCGGATATTCGTAGCCGAGCAGGAAGTCGGCAGCGCCGGACTTGCGAGCGTACGGACGGTTGAATGACACCTTGTACGCGCGGCCGCCAGTGCTGTTGAAATCGTAGAGCGACTTCCCGCCCCAGTTGTTATAGGCCTCGTATGTGGTGACGCTGGTCTGCACGAGGAATTGAGCAGGAGCGCCGCGGTCTGCGCGCACGACGAAGATGATCCATGAACCGAGTCTGCTCGGCAGGGCCGTGAGCTTCGCGAGATAGACACCACTGACCCAGTCCGCGGGGATCGTCAAATCATAAGGATCGGACCAGTCGCATTCGATGAGGCCCGTGATGGGATCGGGAGAGGGAATCGTCTGACGCACCGCCGCGCGCTCGACCGCGTCCGTCATGCGACGCCCACCGGCGCCTCCGTACCATCCCATGCGAAAGAGCTCGATCGTGTACCGGGGATCGGAAGTGTTCACGTAGAGGCGGACGTGCTCACCGTGTGCGACACTCGTCCGCGACGCGTAACCCTCGATCTCGCCATTCAGGGCTCGCGCGGAAACGTTCCACTGGTCCGTGCCCGGACGCGCGTTTTCATCCTGGATTGCATTGCCCCGGAGACAGCAGGCAGCGACACCCATCGCCACTCCCAGCAACCATCGCCTCACGCAGAAGGCAATGAGCAATGGTCATACCGCGCTGCTCAAACGGAAGCGTACAATCGACTCTATCCCGTGAGTCATTCGTCCGAACACCCATCCGCGGAACTGCCTCGAGACAGCATCTATCGCTTCGATCTCGCCGTGCAGAAGAGCAGGCTGCTCGTCTACGCAGCAGCGATGGTGACCTCTTTCGTCGGACGCGCGCTGCACGTTTTCTCGCTCGGTTTTTTTTCGACGCTCATCGCCTGGCTCTGTTCCTCGTCGGTCATCCTGCTCGCCTATTTCCTCTATAAGAGGCAACTCGTTCCGCGAACGATCCTGAATCCACTGACGATCGCGTGGGACATCATCACGATCACAGTCGGTGTCTACCTCACGGGCGGCATGGATAGCCCGTGGTACCTCTGGTACCTCTCGCCGGCGGCAGCGGCGGCATTCGTCATGGGCCGCCGGGCGTCTTACATCACGATGCTCGTCAACAGCCTCGCCTACGTCGCGATGCTCGCTGCGACAGGGAGCGCGCCGATCGGAACGCCTCTCTTCTACACCGCGATCACCCGCATGGTGTTTCTCTTCGGCGTCGCTTACTTTTTCCTTACCGGGATCGCAAATCTGCAGTCGAAACGCCTCCGCATTCGCCAACTGGAGAGCGATGACAAGCAGAAGATCGAAGAGCTGAAGCGCCTCGCGGCAGAACTGCAGGCGCGCACCGACGAGCTTGCCGAAGCCAATCACCGAATTCTGGAAGCAGACCGCCTCAAGAGTCAGTTCCTCGCGAACATGTCGCACGAGCTGCGGACGCCGATGAATTCGATCATCGGATTCTCCGAGATCCTCGTCGAACGGCTGCACGACCGCATCGACGGTAAGCATCTCAACTTTCTCAAGCACATCCTCGCCTCGGGGCAGCACCTGCTCGGTATCATCAACGACATCCTCGACCTGTCGAAGATCGAGGCCGGGCGAATGGAGATCTACCCCGAGTTCTTCGCGATCGAGCCGGTGGTCGAGAGCGTTTGTCATGTGATGCGCGGGATGTCGAACGCGCGGCCGCAGTTCGAGATCGAAGTGCCGCAGGATCTCCCGCAGATCGAGGCCGATCTCGCAAAGTTCAAGCAGGTCCTCTTCAATCTCGTTTCGAACGCGGTGAAGTTCTCACCTCCCGAAAAGCCGATCACGATCTCCGCACGGTTCGAAGGAAGGGACCAGAGCGACGGCTGGATCACAGTCGACGTCCGCGATGAGGGCATCGGCATCGAACCGGAGAATCACGCCGTCATCTTCGAAGAGTTCCGCCAGGTCGACGGCACCGCGCGCCGCGAGTTCGGCGGCACCGGCCTCGGCCTCGCGCTCGTCAAGAAGTTCGTCGAGCTGCAGGGTGGCCACATCCGCGTCGAAAGCGAACCGGGGAAGGGAAGCACGTTCTCGTTCAGCCTGCCGGTGCGGTCGCGTGCGGCCATCGTGACGCGCACACCGGAGCTCGACGAGCTCACCGACGGAAAGGGTTCCGAGCGCGTGCTGGTCGTCGAGGACGACGCGCATGCCTACGAACTGCTCGCAGCAGCACTGGCGTCGGCTGGATATCTCGCAGTTCGCGCACGCCACGGCGAGGAAGCGCTTCGCCTCGCGCGGGAAACGCATCCGATGGCGGTCACACTCGATCTCGTTCTGCCGGGACTCGATGGTTGGGAAGTACTCAAGAAGTTGAAGGCCGATCTCGGGACACGGGAGATTCCGGTCGTCATCATCTCGATGGTCGACAATCGCGAATTGGGACTCGCGCTCGGCGCCGACGACTATTTCGTGAAGCCGGTCGATCGCGATCGTTTGCTGAAGCGGATTCACGAGATCACCGCGGCAGTGACGCGTGGGCTTCGTCCGAAGCTGCTGCTCATCGATGACGACGCAGCCGTGCACGCGCTGCTCGATGAAGAGCTCGAGCGGCTCGGCTACAAAGTCGATGGCGCGTACCCGGGCCAGGAAGGGGTGCGCGTCGCCAATTGAATTGTTTCGAAAGTGATCCTTTCCCAATCGGTGATCGCAGGCATTTCCGGTCTCGGAGTCACGACCGGCCCCAAGGAAAATCCC
>CAZKID010000421.1:0-4956 GCA_964552405.1 uncultured Thermoanaerobaculia bacterium | reverse complement strand
GAGATCAGCGTGCCGGCGTGACCGATACCGATCCACCAGACGAAGTTGATGATGTCGAAGCCCCAGCCAACAGGATGGTTGATGCCCCAGATGCCGACGCCGACGAAGATCAGATTGAAGATCGTCACCGTAAGGACGCCCATGAGCATGCAGGCGATGCCGAAGCCGACGAACCAGCCGATCGGCGTCTTCTTTTTCAAAACGATCGAGCTGATGTGATCCGTGACGGACGCGAAGCTGTGTCCTGGCTCCACCGTCGGAACCGGAATGAAGCGATCCGGGATCTTGACCTCGGTGGTCGGCCGAATCTCGTGTTGCGGAGTGAGGTCTTTCTGTGCCATCGCTACGCCTTGATCTCCGGATTGGGATTCCTGACCGCCGCGAGATACGTCGTGCGCGGGCGCGTGTTCAGTTCTTCGAGCAGACCGTAGTTGGTCGACTCGAGCTTCAGCTGATGCACGCGGCTGTTCGGATCGTTGATGTCGCCGAACACGATCGCCTCGGTCGGACACGCCTGCGCGCAGGCGGTCGTGACTTCACCATCGCGCACGCGGCGATCTTCTTTCTCCGCGGTGATGCGCGCCGCGTTCACGCGCTGCACGCAGTAGGTGCACTTCTCCATGACGCCGCGCGTACGGACCGTGACATCCGGATTGCGCATCGGCTTGAGGGCCGGCGTGTCGTAATCGGCGTAATGGAAGAAGTTGAAGCGGCGGACTTTGTACGGACAGTTGTTCGAGCAGTAGCGCGTTCCGACGCAGCGGTTGTAGGTCATGTCGTTCAGACCTTCGCTGCTGTGCGACGTGGCACCGACCGGGCAGACCGGCTCGCACGGCGCGTTCTCGCACTGCATGCAGGGCACAGGCTGGTTGTAAACCTCGGGATTCGAGACATCGCCGCGGTAGTACCGATCGATGCGGATCCAGTGCATCTCACGCTCGCGCCACACTTCATTCTTCCCGACGATCGAGATGTTGTTCTCGGACTGGCAGGCGATCACGCAACCGTTGCAGCCGGTGCAGACCGTCGTATCGATGACCATGCCCCAGGCATGACCTTCGTACTTGTGCTCCGGCCACATCGACTCGTTCTTCTCGTGCTCGCCACCCTCTTCGCCTTTCGCGAAGTTCGGATTCTTCTGATACTCGGCGAACGATGCGCTGCGGATGATGCCGCGCTCACCCATCCCGCCTTCATCCGTCGGATTGATGCTCTGATGTTCCTGCGTGCAGGCGATCTTGTAGGTCACATCGGTGCCGGAGATCTGCACGCCCGCCGCGTGATGGAGACCATCGGAGTCGCGCAGCACATACGTGTTGACGCCAACGTTTTCGGCAGTCTTGCCTGCGCGTTTGCGGCCGTATCCGTAGAAGATCGTGATGACATCATCCGGCTGTCCCGGCACGACCCACACAGGCACAGTCAGCTTGCGGCCGCGATACGTGAGCTCGGCAAGACGCGTGGTCTTCTCGTTCACGAGCGCGTCGCCCGGATTGATTCTCTGCGCGTCGGCCGTTCTCGGACTGACGATCGCAACGTTGTCCCACGTGATCTTCGTCTGCGGCTTGGGCAATTCCTGGAGCCAGCCGTTGTTCGCGAAGCGGCCGTCGTAGATCGTCGGATCGTGTTTGATCTCGAGCTCGAGTGACGAGGTTTCGGGGTTTCGCGGTTGTGCGGTGGCGGGGTAAGAAGCACTCGCACTCGATGCAGGCATCGCGCTGTTGGCGACGAGGCCGTCATGCAATGCCTTCCGCCACGTGACTTCGTTCATTCCCTTGCTGAACCAGTAGGTGCGAACGGTGTCGTACGGCGTCTGATCCATGCCGCCGATCAGCGCACCGAGCACCTCGGACGCATGCCGCCCGTTGTAGAGCGGCGAGATGAGCGGCTGCTGGATCGACACCGTGCCGTCGTGCGCGCGCGCATCGCCCCACGTCTCGAGGTAATGCGTCGCCGGGATGTGCCAGTGCGCATGCTCCGACGTCTCGTCGTAGTGGGACGAGAGGTGCGCGCGGAATGGAACCTTGTCGAATGCTTCGAGGAACTTGAAGTCGGCCGGCGCATCGAACACCGGATTGCCGCCGAGCATGATGAGCGCCTGCACCTTGCCGGCATTCATGTCGGTGACGAGCTCGCGAAACGACTCGAGCTGATTCATCGGCATGACTTCCGGGCTCTCGGTCACGGTGATCGTCGTGCCGTGATTGCCGAGCGCCTGATTGATCGCGTGCGCGATTGCGTGAACGACCGGCGGCTGCTCGTCGCCCGCGATCACGATGCTCGCGCCGGCGTTGGCTTTCAGATCCTTTGCGATCGCGACGGCGTCCTTGAACGGGACAGGCGAGGGCGCCTGTCCTACACCTAGCGCTGCTGCGATCGCGCGCACGTAGCCTTCGATCTGCGAGGGGCGAACGGGATAGCGATGATCGGCGCTCGTGCCGGTGCTCGTCGGCATCGACTCGATCGCGTAGAGACGATTCATCGACGTCACACCCTTGCGGATGCGGCGGCGGCTCATGAAGTCGCGCGCGTGGCGAAGATGACCGACGCCATCGCCCATGAAATCGGAGCCGAGTGAGACAACGACGTTCGCTTTGTCGAAGTGATAGACCGGATGAACGTAGGAGCCGAACGCGAGCTTCGCGCCTTCACGCACGTTGTCACGATTCACGGCTTCCCATTGATGCCACTTCAGGCCCGGCACCGCGGCCATCAGCGTTTGCATCTGCGCGCCGAGCGACGGGGAAGTGATCGTGTCCGTGAGAATGCGCACGCCCGCGCCATTCGTCTTTGCGGCATTGAGCACAGGCTGCAGCGCCGCGATGAAGTCGCTCCAGGTGGAGACATCGCCCATATGGCGAACGACCTGCGAGCGATCCGGATCGTAGAGACCGAGGACGGACGCCTGCATGAAGGGGTTCGTGCCGCCGAGGCTCGAAGGATGATCGGGATTGCCTTCGATCTTCGTCGGACGGCCGAGGTGCGATTCGACGAGGACGCCGGCCGCGTAGCCACCGAGGGTCATCGCGCTCGCAAAGAAGATCGGCTTGCCGGGGATGGTGTTCTCCGGCTGGCGCACGTAGGGAACGATCGACTGCGCCGGCGGTTTGCAGGCAGCGAGGCCGGCCATGGCGACCGAGGCGCCCATCAGCTTCATGAAGTCGCGGCGGTCGACGCCTTTGTCGAGTGCAACGGCCTGTTGGGGGAACTCCTCGTGGAAGAACTCGTCGAACGAATCCCCCTCACGCGCGAGCTCTTCGAGGCTGCGCCAGTATTCCTTGCCGCGAAGATCGCCGACGCGCTTGCGGAATTCTTTGAAATCGAGTGTCTTGCTTTCGCTCATTGTTGTTTCGCGGCGCTGGGCGCGACTAGTAGTGACACGTTGAACAAGCCGTCATCGACTTGATGTTGTATTCCTTCACCAGGCGCGGCCCGAGAACGTTCTGATCCTCGGCCGGCACGTAGTCCATGTTGAAGACCTGGTCACGCGGCCGGACGAACTTCTGCGGTGCGCGATGGCAGCTCAGGCACCAGGCCATCGTCAGCGGCGAGGCCTGATAGGTCAGCGCCATCTTGTCGATGCGGCCGTGGCACGACGCGCAGCCGATGCCCTTGTTGATGTGAATGCTGTGGTTGAAGTGGACGAAGTCGGGGAGGCGGTGCACGCGGCTCCAGACGATCGGCTTGTTCGTCGCGTAGCTCGCGCGAACCGGCGCCAGCATGTCGGCGTTCGTCCAGATCTGCGCGTGGCAGTTCATGCACGTCTGGGTCGGCGGAATGCCGGCGAAACTCGAAGTCTCGACGGTCGTATGACAGTAACGACAGTCGATGCCGAGTCCTGCGACGTGATGCTGATGCGAAAACGGAACGGGCTGTTCGCGCTCGATGCCCTGGTTCGTCACATAAGGTGAACGAACGATCTCACCGACGAGCCAGAGGGCGAAGCCAATTGCGAAGACCGCGCCGAATATCGTGACGCGAGAGAGGGTGTTTGTGCTTCGGTGGAAGATCTGCGCCATCGAGGCTGCTACCGTCCAAAGGTGTAGATTTCAAATACAGACGCGTGGGCGTGCGTGGCAGGGGCGATCATATCCAAAAAGGGATGTGATGCAACCCCATTGCTTCAAGTGACATGGCGCACGCAACCGGGTGTTCCAAATCTCAGCCGCGTGAGACGCCGCCTGAAACGATGAGTGCCATGACGCTCGCGCTGTCGGCCGCAATCGGCGTGACGCGCGACGCGGGGACGATGACCACACACCCCGACATGCTGTACGAATACAGCATGTAGACAGCAACGTGGCCAGGCATCGAGAGGAATGCGAGATCGCTCTGCGTCATGAAGCCGAGCGTGCGCACGTGCTCGTTGATCGCCACCGCAACCGGCTTGTCGAATCGCTTCTCATCACCGACGAATGCCTCGAGCAGATCCTTCACCGACGCGTAGATGAGCCGCACGAGCGGCGCACGGGTGAAGATCGCATCGGTGAGCCTGAGGATCCGGTGAACGATGAAGTTCGAGGCGAGCGCTCCGATGAGGATGATGAGCGCGATCAGAATCGCGAAACCCACTCCCGGCATCGTCGGATACGGCAGCAGGCGGTCGATGCTGACGAATGCCTCGTTGACGACGTAGATGGTGAATGCGATTGGAACGACGATGACGAGGCCGCGCAGGAAGTTCTTGATCAGCCAGTTCATGGCAGGCAGCAGACAGCAGGCAGCAGACAGCGGGCAAGTGGCAGGCAGCAGACAGCGGGCAGCAGGCAGCAGACAGCGGGCAAGTGGCAGGCAGCAGACAGCGGGCAGCAGACAGCAGGAGGACGGCCCCGCGCTCGAGACAACCAGTCGGTCAACCCTCTTGTCTGCCCGTCTATTGTCTGCTGACTGGTGACTGATAGCTGCTGTCTGCTGTCTGCTGTCTGCTGTCTGCTGCCTGCTGCCTGCTGCCTGCTG
>CAZKID010000420.1:0-4981 GCA_964552405.1 uncultured Thermoanaerobaculia bacterium | reverse complement strand
CGATCAGTGGCGTCGGAGAGCCGAGGCGATTGCGCGCTTCGCGGATTTCGCGGACGACACGCTCGCAGATTTCGAACACGCCGTTGCCGCGATACGCATCGTTGACGCTCGGCGGATCGATCGAGATTCCCACCGCCAGCAATCCGCTCCGGATCAACTCCTCGGCCTTCCCGGCGAGGCGCGTGCCGTTCGTCACGACGGTGATCGGCAAGCCGCGCTCGACCGCTGCCCCGAAGATGCGCGGCCACTCGGGATGCAGAAACGGTTCGCCGCCGAAGAAGCGGATCATCGGCTTGAACGACGCGATCGAGTCGATGAACGCAATGGCACGATCGGTGTGCATCAGCGCACTCGGCCGCTTCGTCACCATGTCCGTCGTGATCGGGCAGTACGAGCAGCGGAGATTGCACGCGTCGGTGAGGAGCATGTCGATGCCCCATGGAAGCGCAGCGTAGCCAGCGAGTGCACGGAGGCGCGAGAGAGGCATCGTGAATCAGTACGTCGCCGCATGGCGGGGCGTCTAGCCGGGGTTATTCACGAGCCGAAAGCGAAATGCAGAATGCAGAATGCAGAATTCAAAATGAAAAATACCCACATTGGGACATCTCGGTCTGCATTCTGCATTCTGAATTCTGCATTCTGCATTTCGCTTTTCGTGCCCTTGTGAATGACGGAGTGTCCGTGGTTTCTCTCGATGCGTGAATGATCCGGGCTAGGGGGATGGGTGCTGGGGTGCGGGGGGGCGAGGGTGCGAGGGTGCTGGGTGGACTTACTCAGCGCCCCAGCACCCCAGCGCCCCAGCACCCCTATTCAATCTTCTCTCCGCTCAGATCGATCACCGGCCACTCCATTTCGAGTTTCTCCATCGCTCTGACGATGCAATTCGAGACGACCCAGTTGCGGAACCATTTCTTGTTCGCGGGGACGATGAACCATGGCGCCCAGTCGGTCGACGTCGCGTTGATCGCGTCTTCGTAGGCGTGCATGTAGTCCTTCCACAGCTTGCGCTCTTCGAGATCGCCGTGCTGGAACTTCCAATGCTTCGTCGGATCATCGATGCGCTCCTGCAGCCGCTCTTTCTGTTCGTCAGCGTCGATGTGCAGGAAGAACTTGAGGATCAGCGTGCCGTTCTCGGCCAGCATCTGCTCGAAGTCGTTGATCTGGCGGAAGCGCTTCTTCCAGAACTTGTCGTCGTGATCGCTGTGTACGCGAACGACGAGCACATCTTCATAGTGGCTGCGATTGAAGATGCAGATCTCCCCCTTCTCCGGCACCGCATCGTGCACGCGCCACAGATAGTCATGCGCGAGCTCCGGTTCGGTCGGCCGCTTGAAGGACTTCACGCGCATGCCCTGCGGGCTGCACTCCGTCATCACGTGACGGATCGTGCCGTCTTTGCCTGACGTGTCCATACCCTGCAGGACGATCAACACTCTGTGTTCGTCTCCGGCGTAGAGCAACTCCTGCAATTCGCCGAGTTTTTCGAGAGTCTTCTCGCTCTCTTCGGCTGCTTCGCTCTTGCCGCCATCGAAGGCCGAGGTGTCGGAGGGATCGAAGTCGCGGAGGGAGATGCGCGTGTGGGGCTTCACACGGAAGGGTTTCATGGGGGGAAGTCTATCGAATTGAGAAATTCAGGAGAATTTCAAATTACGAATTTCAAATTCAGGGGCTTCAGACTTTTCAGTGGGTAGATTCTGCAGCGACCGATCTCTCGTCATCCCGAGCCCACGGGCCGCCTTGAAACAAAAAGCGAAAATTCAGAATGAAGAATGACGCGCGAAGCGCCACATCAATTTTGAATTCTGCATTTTGAATCAGGGGTGTCCAAAACAGCATGCGCTGCTCGTGCAACTAGGTCCCTTCTCCCTCGCGAAGCGGGGGAGAAGGTGCCGAAGGCGGATGAGGGGGCCTGGATTTCGCGATCGGATCGAGACCCCTCATCCGGGCTTCGCCCACCTTCTCCCCTCTCACGAGGGGAGAAGGAACTTAGCCGCAACACTCCGCAGCAAGCCAATCTTGGACAGCACTGATTTTGAATTCTGCATTCTGAATTTCGCTTTTCGACTCGGGTACGGAACTCATGTCGCGCGCCTCCCGCCCACCCGGGTCCCTCGACTACGCTCGGGATGACGGAGATCTGAGCTTGCTCAATCATCGAAGCCCCACTAATTTGAAATTTGCCTTTTCGCTCCCCTGCCGAAAGTCATGCTTCGCGCACCCTCCTTCCCGCACATGTGCGTTTCCGCGCGCGTCCTTACATTACGCGTGCAAGGAGACGACACATGCCATCCAACAACGTCATCACGCTGACCGGCGTGAGCAAGAGTTACCCGCTGGGACGGTTGAGCGTTCACGCATTGAGCGACATCGATCTGACGATCGAGCACGGCGACTTCATCGCATTGGCCGGACCTTCCGGCAGCGGGAAGACGACTCTCTTGAATCTCATCGGCTGCATCGACAAGCCGGATGCCGGCCGCATCGTCATCGACGACGTCGACGTGACCGCGATCCCGCTGCACCGCCTCTCATCGCTTCGCCGCGACACGCTCGGCTTCATCTTTCAGACCTTCAATCTGATTCCGGTCCTCACCGCGTACGAGAACGTCGAGTATCCGCTGCTGCTGCAGAATGTCCCGCGCCGGGATCGCGATCTCCGCGTGCGCCGCTGGCTTGCGCAAGTCGGTCTCGCAGATCAGGCCAGGCAGCGGCCGGATCAATTGTCGGGCGGACAGCGCCAGCGCGTCGCGATCGCACGCGCGATGGTGACCGATCCGAAGCTCGTGCTCGCCGACGAGCCGACCGCGAATCTCGATTCCGAAACTGCCTCGCGCATTCTCGATCTGCTGGCCGAGATCAACACCGCGACGAACTGCACGTTCGTTTTCTCGACGCATGACCCCGCACTGATCGCACGCGCCGAGCGCGTCGTGCGCATTCGCGACGGACGCGTAGACGGCAGGCAGCAGGCAGCAGACAGCAGGCAGCAGACAGCAGACAGCAGACAGCAGGCAGCAGACAGCAGGCAGCAGACAGCAGGCAGCAGGCAGAGGCAGCAGACAGCAGGCAGCAGGCCGCAGGCAGCAGGCAGTAGACAGCAGGCAGTAGCAGGTAGCAGGTAGTAGCAGGTAGCAGGTAGTAGCAGGTAGTAGCAAGTAGCAGGAGAACGTCCTTCTGCTGTCTGCTGTCTGCTGTCTGCTGTCTGTCCACATGACATCCGTCATAGCCGCTCTCGCGCGCGAATCGCACAATTCGCTCCGGAGGTCCTCCTATGACTAACCCAGACACTCCTCGCGGCAATGTGCTGCAGTTGACTCTCGCGACCGGCGCGTTTGCCGTCTGTTTCGCAGTCTTCGGATCCGTCTCGGCGATGATGCCGATTCTGAAGAAGATGCTGCACCTCGATCCCGTGCAGGTCTCGATCGCGATCGCGCTGCCCGTTCTTCTCGGCAGCGCCGGCCGCATTCCACTCGGCATGCTCACCGATCGTTTCGGCGGTCGCATCGTCTTCTCCTCGGTGATGGCGCTTTCGATCATTCCTGCCGTGCTTCTCGGATGGCTGAGCAGCTACGGGCAGCTGCTCGCGTATGGATTCTTCGTCGGCATCGCGCTCGCGAGTTTTTCTGTTGGTGTTGGATTCGTGAGCCGCTGGTATCCGCCTGAGACGCAGGGGAAGGCGCTCGGTATTTATGGTGCGGGCAACATCGGACAATCGCTTGCTGCGTTCGGCGCGCCTGTGATCGCGAAGGCGTTCGGATTCTCGTGGGGCTTCTGGCTCTTTGCGTCGCTGACGTTTCTTTGGCTGATCGTCTTCGCATTCAAGGCGGAGAACGCGCCGGTGCGCGTGAAGCCGAAGTCATTCGGCGAAGCGCTCGCGCCGCTCGGTGACAAGAAGAGCTGGGTGCTGAGCCTCTACTACTTCCTGACGTTCGGCGGCTTCGTCGCGATGGGTGTGTATCTGCCGACGTTTCTGACCGAGTTGTTCAAGTTGACACCCGCGGATGCTGGACTGCGCACGGCGGGCTTCGTGCTGCTCGCGACGGCAATGCGTCCGGCCGGCGGAATGCTCGCAGACAAGATCGGTGGTCAGGCCGTGCTTCGCTGGGTGTTCCCATTCACGGCGGTGATGGCTGTGCTGATGGCGTTTCAGTCGATGATCGTGTTCACCATCGGCGCGCTCGGAATGGCAGCAGCGATCGGGCTCGGCAACGGCGCGGTGTTCAAGCTGGTGCCGGAGTACTTCCCGACGACCGTCGGCAGCGTAACGGGACTCGTTGGCGCGGCCGGTGGCCTTGGCGGCTTCTTCCCGCCGCTGTTGCTCGGAATGGTGAAGCGCTCGACGGGTTCCTTCACGATCGGCTTCGAGCTTCTCGCCGCGTTCGCGATGATTTGTCTCTTGACGTTGATCGCGACGCGGAAAGCCGGTCGCCATGAACCCGCGCTGGCGAGTTAAGTTGATTTTCCAGGTGCGACCCCCGAAAACCAACTTAACATCGGGGCGTGGAACAGCGGCCACGAGTCGGGGACATGTGGGGGGCGATCGCGGCGATGCTCGTTGCGGTGCCGTCGTCGATCGCGTTTGGGGTTGTGATCTTCACGGCGGCGTCGCCGTCGCTCGCGAGTGCGGGCGCTCTGGCCGGCGTGCTCGGCGCCGCAGCCCTCGGAATGACGGCTCCGCTCATCGGGCGCAATGGTGCGCTCATCACCGCGCCGTGCGCACCCGCGGCGGCCGTCATGTCAGGGCTCGCGGCGCAACTCGCGGGGCAGGGCAATCTCTCGAGTGCGCGCATCCTGATGTTGCTCGCGCTCACCGCGTTCGTCGCGGCACTGCTGCAAGTCATCTACGGCCTCGCGCGCGCGGGACAGCTCATCAAGTACATCCCATATCAGGTCGTCAACGGCTATCTTTCGGGCGTTCCCGTGATCATCGCGTTCCCGAAATTCCCCGGGTTCGGCGGCCCCAAAGGCCGATCGCTGGCTG